>JADYYD010000557.1 GCA_020853845.1 Candidatus Melainabacteria bacterium | reverse complement strand
GTGCCAATTTTTGATTCCGTGTCCAACAATTCTGTCCAGTCTGCCAGGGTCATGTTGTAGGGATCGTCTTTGAACTTTTGCTCTTTCAGTTCAATGTAGTTGGACCGGCTGTAGAAATCCTGCAGCGTATGCATTGCCTGTCCCAGTAGAAACAGTGCGCGGGCTCTGGACTTCTCATCCGTGTCGGCATTTTGTGCGTAATTAATCAGTTTGCGTTTTTCTCTGTCGACCAGATTGAGGCACTTTATGAGTTCGCCGGTCTTAAAATGCCGACGCGGATCTTTGGCGCCTTCTGCACCTGCAACATCCGCCGCGCTCGACCCCTTTACCACAATATTCAAGTTGGCATCACATATGGTGCCCTTCAAAGCTTCTCGCGTTACTTGCTCGTGAATGTTTCCCGCCTCATCACTGCCGAACGCATTCGCGCTATGCGAATACATAAGCGCCAGACTCATCGCTGCTATCGAACCGGTGAGCGCATTTTTCGCTGAGAACTTCATTTGCTTCGAATTCCTGTGAGACATCGATGACTCAATCTTAGGTCTGTTTCTTTGCTTGAACAACTCACTGGAATCATTCTATCTGTTGTATATGCTTTCTGCTGCATGCCGCAAATAGAGCGCGTTTTTTCTGCAGGAATTAATCGCCTGATTGGAGATTTGAAATGGCACGCTCATTTATATGTGTGACAATCGTGTTCTCTATAAGTTCTTTTGCGCCGGGGTGATCCTAAGTGGTAGATTCGCTTCTCAAGATTGATGCTCAAGAAACACCGGCAGCATGCGCTGGGACCAAATTGTGCGATTTGGATTTCATTGCCTTCGACGTTGAAACTACCGGACTCTCCGCGATCGCCTGCAAGCTGGTTGAGCTTTCGGCTGTTCGCTTCAGGCTGGGCGGCGGCGAGATGGAAATCTTTTCGCATTTGATCAACCCGGAGTGCGAAATCCCGCCGGAAGTCACGCGCATCCACGGTATTACCGATGAGATGGTCAAGGACGCGCTGACGGCGCGTGAGGTCATCCCCGAGTTTCTCAAGTTTATTGGCGACAAGCCGTGCGTGCTGGTTGCGCACAATGCGCCGTTCGATGTGGGTTTTCTCAAAGTGGCCGTCGCCCGCCTGGGCATCAGTGTGCCGGCGCTGACCGTGCTCGACACGCTCAATCTCTCGCGCGCGCTGGTCGACGGAGTCGATGACTACAAGCTGAAGACGCTGGCGCAGCACTTCGAGATTGTCGATGGTGACTACCACAGAGCTCTTGCCGACAGCCATCACGTGCGCCATATCTTCGGCAAGATTATGGCTGCCAATCCCGATTTCTCCATGCTCGAGCAGTTGCAGGAGCTGAATTGCCTCCTTTCGCTCAACGAGCAAGAGACGACAGTCGAGCCGACAGGAGAGGTCGCGCTGCACATTAATGTCATCAGAGCGGCGATTGACGGCAGGCAGCAGCTAAAAATGATTTACCTGGGCAATGGTGCGCCGCCCCGTTATGGGCGCGTGATTACGCCGATTGCGGTGCTTGAAAACCGTGGCAATCATTACCTGACCGCGATGTGTCACCAGGTAGATGCGGAAAGAACGTTTAGAATAGACAGGATAAAGAGTCTCCACGTCCATTCTTGATGCCTTTGCGTTCGAAATCGTTCAATCCATCATTGTTCAAAGCCGGCAGTCTGGCGCTTACCGCGTCCGTGATCGCGGGTTTTGTGCTGATTCAATGCCCTCAGCCGGCGGAGTCTTTTCGCTTTCTGAAGCTGGGCGAATACCTGAACGGGACGCCGAAGCCGAAGAAAGACGACTCCGAAATCTTCTCCCCGCCGGCGGAGCCTGCCGATCCTGAAGATACGGAAGCTCCGGGCAAAAAGTCCGGTGGAAAGCCCGAGCCCGCCGGCAAGGCGAAGGAAACCGTCGCCAACCCGCTCAATGAGGTTTTGAACGATCTCACCCAGAACAGCGGTGAAATCAAGGCTGAAGACGCTGCTTTGCCAATTAACAAGGCGCGCAAGGTCGATAAGCACATGAAGTACGCCGATGCGTTCTTCGCCCGCCGCGACCTGACCAATGCGCTTCTGGAATACGAGACTTGCATCAAAACCGACCCGGACAACTACAAGGCTCACTTCATGGCCGGCAAGGTCCTGATGGCGATGTCCGATTTCGAGGAGGCTCTAAAAGAGTTCGAGAAGGCTGAGAAAATCCGCCCCAATAGCGGTGACACGCACTTCATCAAGGGCGAAGTCCTGCGCATGCTGGGGCGGCATGACGCTGCTTTTATCGAGTATCGACGGGCGATTAAGTCCAATCCGGACAATGCGCTTGCTTACGCATATCTTGGCGAATGCTACCGGATGAAGCAAATGTACCGATCCGGCATCGATGAATGCCGCCGGGCGCTGCAGTTAGACCCGAAGTCGGTGATTCCGCATTTGATCATGGCGCAGTGCTACGCCGCCTCCAGACAGCCGGAAGAGTCGCTTGCCGAGTACAAGAAGGCGTTGTCGATGAACGATAAAGACCCGGTGGTCCATGCCCGATGCGGCTTAGCGCTCGGCAACCTGGGCAAATGGGATCAGGCAGTCGACCAATTTATCCGCGCCACCGACCTCGACCCTCGTTATTCCGAAGGGCACGCCGGTTTGGCTTATGCGCTTGCCCATCTGAAGCGTTTGAAGGAAGCCCTTACCGAGGCTCGCATTGCCGTCTCCCTGGCGCCCAACGATCCGGATACACACTCCAACCTGGCCTGGGTTTATTCTAAAAAAGGCGACTATCTCTCGGCTGCCGTCGAATACCGGCTGGCACTTAAGATTGACCCGAAGAACGCCGAGCGGCACAAGGCTCTTGGCATGGCGCTCAAGGATGCTGGAGACGTGGACGGGGCGATTGCCGAGCTGTTGACCGTCACGCAGACTTCCAAAGATTACGAAGCGGAATTGGCTCTGCAATCGCTTATGCAGGGGCGCCGCTAGGTATGGTCGCCGAAAATTTTCTCTTACATTAACAACCGCAAAGCATCGCCTGGCCTGATGTTGTATCCTTACAGACATGAAGCCGGTAATTGGAATCAATGTAGATGTAACGGCGGGGCCGCCGGAAGAAGCTCGGGTGCAGGCGTTGTATTTTGACGCTGTCCAGCGAGCGGGAGGTGTGCCGCTGCTTATTCCGCCCATGCCGGATGAGGATTTGAAGATCGCGCTGGAGCGCCTCGATGGGCTGATGTTCATCGGTGGATACGATTATTGCCCGAGCTTATATGGCGAAAACCTCGATGATGCAACGAAGGCTAAGCTCAATGTCGAGCTTGCACACGCAAGACGCATCGATTTCGACTTCAAGCTGATTCGCATGGCATTGGAAAAACAAGCGATGCCGATTCTCGGTATTTGCGCCGGCGCACAGCTTCTCAATATTGAGTTGGGTGGGACGCTGATTACAGATATCGTGCACGAACTGCCGGACTCGCAAGTTTTGCATGCCAGCAAGAATGGCTGGCAAGACGGATTCAAACGGCATGAAGTTGTGCTCGAGCCGAAGAGCATGATTGCCGGAATTTACAAAAACTCTCGCATTGACGTGCCGACTTCGCACCATCAATCGGTTGACAAACCTGGTCGCGGTTTGTCGATTGCAGCACGTGCCGATGATGGAATTGTCGAGGCTGTCGAGCTGGCTGACCGCAAGTTCGTCATCGGCGTGCAATGGCATCCTGAGCGAGATTACGAAGGCAATCGCAATCTGTTCGAAGCTTTTGTGAAACAGTGCTCTGTTCCTGTTGCGCACGGTCGTTGAAAATTCGATTTGAGGTGAGTCAAATGGCGCGACACATTTTGGTGACGGGAGGAGCCGGTTTTATCGGCAGCCACCTGATCGACAAATTGCTGGCTTCAGGCGACAGCGTCAGTGTGCTCGATAACTTCAACGACTACTACAGTCCGGACAGAAAGCGTCTCAATATAAAGGAGCATCTCAAGCATCCACGTTACCGAATTGTGGAAGGCGATTTGCGAGATGACGCCGCGCTCGATGATGTTTTCTCCGGCGCACCTTTCGACGGCATCGTGCATCTGGCAGCCATGGCGGGCGTGCGCCCCTCGCTGACGCAAGCCGCATATTACATGGACGTCAACGTCAACGGCACGCAGAAATTGCTCGACCGCATCGCCATGCATTGTCCCAAAGCGCGTCTGGCTTTCGGCTCCTCTTCGTCCGTGTATGGCGGTCGCTCCGGAGAAAGCTTCAAAGAAACCGACCGCGTCGATCAGCCGTTTTCCCCATATGCCGCCTCCAAGGCTGCCGGTGAATTGATTTGCTATTCAGCGCATCACACGAACAACCTGCAGATCGTGTGTCTTCGCTTCTTCACCGTTTTTGGACCGAGACAGCGACCAGACCTGGCAATTCACAAGTTTTGCAAATTGATTTCGAACGGACAACCGATTGAGATGTACGGTGATGGATCGACAAAGAGAGATTACACTTTTGTCGGTGATATCGTGGACGGTATCATTCTTTCACTCGAGTATGACCTGCCTGGATATGACATTATCAATCTGGGACGCTC
>JADYYD010000556.1 GCA_020853845.1 Candidatus Melainabacteria bacterium | reverse complement strand
CGTGTAAACAACTTGGCTAACTTGGAAGCCTTGCTCAACATCATCGCCAACGGTATGGAAATCCTCGGCATTGCATGGGGCGGACCTACCATGATCATGGGCTTCATGCACATGGCTGCCGGCACACAAGACGCAATGAAGAAAGTACTCTTCGGAGCTGCTGGTGTGACAGGCGGATTGGCAACACCCGGTTGCATCAACTGGCTCGTTGCTTCCGCTCGCGACGCCAACCTGTTCAGCTAAGACAAAGAATAAACGCCACGCAATCAGGCAATCAGCAAGAAGGAGCCGCAAGGCTCCTTCTTCATTGGGAGAGGAAGAACAAATTCGTCAATTTGCAGAGGCCCGCACTCTTAGCCGCGCTGAACTTCATCTGATGATGTTTAATAGATCTATGGCAATCCTCCGGTCAATTTTCAATTCGACGCCAATCAATGCTGCGTGTTGCATGATTGGTTATTTGTCATTTTCCTGCCTGGCATTTTTTGTCGCTTGTTTTGTTTGCGCGCTTACTGTTGAAGCGGCTTTTGATAAGCAAAAGGTCATCGAGTCGGTCTTGTCTCCTGACGGCAAGCTCAAAGCAGTCGTCTACGAACATGCGAATCCGGTCAGAAAATTCCGCTACGTCAATGTTTCCGTAATCAGCGCCGATGCCGAACCAGAACGCGAGCGCGATGGCAATTTGTTCTCCTTCTCGGACACTTCTGCAAAGGTCCGCTGGATCGATGATGAACACATTCGGATTTCACATGCGGGCGAGCACTGGAAAACTGCACCATTTACATTCATTGCTTTCGATGGTCGAAGCTTGAATGTCGAGAGCGTCGAGACATCAAAATAGCTGACCCGCTGGTGTCACCGGTGGTCTGGCAACACCCGGTTGCATCAACTGGCTCGTTGCATCCGCTCGCGATGCCAACTTGTTCAGCTAATCGCCGGACATTCGAAAGTTAGTTCAGGAAATCAGAATCAGTTGGAAGGAGCAGCAATGCTCCTTCTGTTTTTCTGGATTCTTTGGCGGGAGGCTGATTTCAGTCGTACATTTACGGTATGCGCGCGGACTGTTTTTTTCTAATCTAGAGTTTGCAAACAATGTCCATGAGGCTAGCAACGTGCAACTGGATCTGCTTACTCAAGTCGCGCAGCGATACGCGCCGCTGATTTTGCTTGCCTACATGGTGTGCATATGTATCGAAATTTCCGTCGACTATTTGTTGAAAACGAAGTTGTACAACTTCGACGACACTCTGCAAAACTTGATGATGTTTTTCGTCAACCGCATGACTGGTGGCTTGGGCGGCGCCTTTATGTTTTCCATGCTTGCGCTTGCAGAACATTTTTCACTCTGGAAATTCCACGGCATGGCCGGTTGGATCGCCACATTCCTGATTGTCGATTTCCTATTTTTCGTACAGCATCGCGTCTTCCACACAGATTCGATTCTTGCGCCTTTCCACGAGATTCATCACACCAGCCAGCATTACAATCTGACGACGACTCTGCGCGCCAGTATCGTGTTGCCATGGATCAATCCGCTGTTTTACTTTCCCGCCGTCATTGTCGGTTGCGATCCACTGGCAGTAATTTTGTGTTTCAGCCTGATTCAGGTCTATCAATTTTTCCTGCACACTCAGTATGTTCCATCTCTGGGAATACTTGAGGGATTTTTCAATACACCGTCCGCGCATCGCGTTCATCATGGCGATCTGCCCTCTCAATACGGTAGTAATTTGGGCGGAGTGCTGGTGATTTGGGATCGCATTTTTGGAACCTACATGCCTGAGCCCGAACAACTTACATACGGTGTACGTGGTGTGCCTATGGAGAAAAACTTCTTTGTGGCGCAGGTGAAGCCCTTTTCCAATTATTTCAAGCGTTGGATGAAACAAATTGAAAGGGAAAGAATTTAGCAGTTTGCGGTATGGCTATTCTGCGGACGCAATCTGAGCGGCTCTTCTTTGCAGATGTTTCGGCAAAGTCACTAGAGCATTTTTGCGCTTCGGTTTAACCTTAAGGTCAATCAATTTTGTCGCGCGCTCCGAAGCTTTGTTTGCTGCCTTTTAGCCGGAGGACTTCCGGCAGCATTAATTGGTTGGTTCATTGAATATCTGACGCGCAAAAAGCAGGTATGAGGTGTGCTTTAAGCGCATGCTCTGAGTGTCTCATAAGATTGAACACGCTGTAAATCGGTAGAAATCCCACCCAAACTGGGAATAAGAACCAAGAACAAAGGGGAAACCAGGGCTGGGATAAATGGCCGAGAAAAATCTGCACGTACTGCTGTCTTCAATCAGCCCGTGGTTGCACGACGAAACCTTTGTTTTCTGCACCGTCAGCGACAAGCAATTTAAGGCACTCAAGACCGCACCAATTTGCTTCTTTCGTGAAAATGAAGGAATATCAATTGTTATCGAACAGTCTGCCGCCGATTCAGCAGTGCTTGCTTATGACGGCACCTGGTCGCTGATCACCTGCGAAGTCGATTCGGATCTGAATGCTGTCGGTTTTATTGCAGCGTTGTCCAAAGTCGTAGCGGAGGCTGGAATTCCAATCAATCCTGTTTCTGCATATCACCATGACCATCTCTTCGTTCCAACCGACCGTGCGCTAGAGGCGCTGGCTTTGCTGCAGGATGCACCGATGTGCCCACTTCCGACAAGACAACCAGTTAACGACATCAGGGACTTGATACCACTAGTGTTTAGTGAGCAGAAAGCGATAAAGGCGCCCGGCTCTTTGCTGACGCAGGGCATTGCTCTGATCCGCTCGAAATTCGGCTATACCTTGCCGGACGATATGAAAACGTTTTACGAACGATGTGCGGATGTAAAAGTGTTCGACCGCTATTCAATAATCTCTTTGCAAAAAGCGATGGACGTTGACAGAACGATGTTGCCTCAAAGCTGGCTCCCTTTCTGCGAATTGCCGAACGGCAAGATGCTGGCAATTGATCTGAACGAGCAGAATGATCTTCATCCTGTAATAGATCTGGATAACAATGACTTTGATTACATCGTTGTAGCGCTCAGCTTTACAGAGTTCATAGATAAGATCCTTTCGCATAACGGCGATTCGCTTTACTGGACCAATCACGATGAGCAGTGTGGAACAGTCAAAGTGCAGTTGAGCAACAAGCAACTTCGCAGAAAACATCAAGAATATTGGGATTCGCTCGGTGATACCACCAAGGGTGAGCGCTGTTTGAATGGAAGTTGCGATACCCACCGCATCAGTTTGAGCGTATTTTGCAAGAAGCATCAATTTGAGCAGGTCGCGAAGATCGAATGTCCATTCACTACGAAGCATCCACGTGATACGTTCGCGGAATACACCTTCGACTAGCTTCATCAGTTTTCCGAGCGGCTTGAAACGCTGAATTGGCGATAGTTTCGCAAAAGTGTAGTCTGGACAACAATTCGGCTCTTGACTTCGATGTGAGTTGCGCTTAATCTGTAGTCCGGCACGCTTTAGAGCCGATTTTGTCCGAACCTTACTAATTTTTTCAACACCTGCCTTCGTTGGAGGATTTTATATGCGTAAAGTCAAAGCATTGGGAGTCGTCGCTGCTGTAGCACTCGGCCTTGCTCTCAACTTACCAGCATTCGCGCAAGCCGAAGGCGACCAATTCCAGTCCTCCGGCAACGAAGGACAATATTCTTCCTCCGTTCAAGGCAATACTGGTACTCAGACCCTGCAAGAACGTGATGCTTCCGCCCCTACATTGCAAGGCG
>JADYYD010000555.1 GCA_020853845.1 Candidatus Melainabacteria bacterium | reverse complement strand
TCGGCATTTATTGCCGCAGCCAAATTTGTCGCCATCGTCGTCAGCGTGTCGCCGGCCAAAACCGTGTAATTCACAGTTCTTACTCCACCGGCAAGCGCCGCGTCGTATACGGTGACGGTCAAAATGTTTCCCGTTGTCTTCGTGCCCTCCAGGATTGAAATCACGGTTTTCAAAAGTTCTGGTTTGCATTCGTCCCGCAGCCGAATAATTTTTCCGTTGGAGAGAATGATCTCCAAGGCGCTCGACGATGCAGCGCGCGCTTCTTTCTTGGTGGGTGCAGACTCGATGACCTTTACCTGCACGAAGCTCGGCTCAGTTGTAGATGCGGGCGTTGACGTCAGAACTGGCAGATTTGAAAGGCGCCTGTACCAGCGGCAAAAAGTCACCTTATGCAGATCATTCTTGCGGGCAAAATCTGGCGGCGTCGATCTCTTTCGTACGCATTCGGCAACTAATGCTGCCCACTCTTGTCTCGGTCGCGGTTTGCTCGCCTGTCGATTGGATTTTGTCTTCGGCGGCTTTGTGCGCCGCTTCCTGTTCGTATCTAGTGGCACTTGCCACCCGTCCACCCGATCCTTCAGTCTGTTGAACCAGTGGTAGTAAACCTCCTTCGTGATATCATGGTCTCGGCAATATTTCAGAATGCCACCAGGATACTTCCGCGCTTCTGTTATTCGCTGCAACCAATAGCGTTCTCTTTCTTCATATGTTTCCCCAGGAGTTTGGAACTTCATCTTTATGCAGACTGCCGGTTGGTCTCAACGCAACCCATTCTGCACGACGCCGAATTCCAGCGCTACCACGTGTTCTATCGGACGGACACTCTGAAGTAGCCAAATCCAATCCGGAACTCAAAAAAGATCTGACGTTCTCGCGCTGTCAGGTCTTTTTTGCACCTCCACACAAATTAAAACCGGACCGCAGGCGTAGAGCGCGAAGCGCTGTAGCCGAGGAGCCGGAACAGGTGGCGTTGCAAGCCAACTGAGTCAATGCTTATAGCTGGAGCAACGAAAATTTGATTAATCTCCTCTGTCAAGCGGAAACTTTTTGTGATTTAACTTCGGCATTTTTTCGTGGTTCCTCACAGGATCGCAAGACAGAATTGCCTTTTTCAAAAGAGATTCATCTAGAGTCCACCAACCTTTCAAAGCTACTAATTCCGGATACAGTCTTGCATCTCCCAACTCACAAGCTGCTTCAACGGACAGAATTCCGACACTATTTGATCCAATTTCTGACGAGATTGCATCAAAACAGCGAATGTCTTTTCGAATTGCGAGTCCAAGCATAGCCTCGCCCCTAATTTCAGGATCATCGTCAGTTAGTCTCGCATAAAGAGCGTCTCTAATTTCTTTTGTATTCAGATCAATCATAGAGCCAAGAGCAAATGTAGCTTGGTTTCTTACCTCTGTGGCAGGGTCTCTTGAAAGATCGATTAGAGCTTCAGCTGCCGCTTCGCACGATTGAAACTCTAAACCGCAAACTACCGCAAGACGAATATTTTGATTCGCATGTCGTCTCAAGGAGGTCAAAATAGGGACTCCTTTCAAACTCTGTAAGTGACCAAGTCCATAGCAAATGGACTCTATAACACCCTCATCACTCTCCGTGGCTAATAAGTCAATCAGAATGCGTTCAGACTCATTTCTGAATCGTCGAGTTGGAACGCCTAATTGCGATAGAATGCAGACTCCCAATTCTCTTTTTTCACGCAATGAAGAATTACAGAGGGCTTCAGCCTTTCTAAAGACCTCACGTGTAGCTCTACAGCGGAGCGACCAAAGCGCATCTTCCGCCTCATCACGCGATGCAGAAGTTAGAGCCCTCTCGATAAGTTGATCAATTGAATGGTTCTTGTCGAATTTTCTATGCTTCTTCATTATGGAACCTTGGCTATGTGTTTACCTGCCTTGTCGACTGGTTCTACAGCCTAAGTCCTTTTGTGCTTTCTTAATTTTAAGACGTTCTTTTGGATCTTTAGTTTGACTGTATTGCTCGCAAAGCCATTGGCAAGGGTCTTTTTGCTTCTTTGCCTCTCTAGTGTACTCGTTCTCAATTTTCTGTTTTCCATGTTGCCCCATGTAGAGAATGACAATTCCCGTTCCCACAACGATTACGTCACCGACTCCGCTTCCTATGACTTCGCCTATTATTATTCCCGTCTCAATGCTCGCTGGGTTTTTGCCTCCGAGTCCTCCGATGATTCCGCCAATCGCGCCACCAATCACACCGCCAATTCCCTCTTTTCCGTCGGGATCTAGCAAATTAATTGGCTGGTTTATGACATAAGTGTATAAATTGTTATTGCCTACGGTTGGTTCCTCAGGATCGCGACTTATCCAACGTGCAAGGTTCGCATTATAATTCCGATAAAGAGCAAGACTCATGTTGCTTCTAGCATGATAATAGTGTCCGGTGTATTGGAATTCCGATTCCATTGATCCTTGAAGTTTGGCGACCCTACCATAAGGGTCATAAGAATATTGCGCTTGAATGACGCCGCTTGAGTCGGTCATCTCGCGATTAGAGCCAGGATAATCTTGCGTATAGAAATAAGATGAAACGCCGGCGGCTTCACCAGCCTCAAAATATTTCTTCGTCAGCGCAGATGATGCATCACGTTCTTCGCAGGCAAGATATGGTCGAATACTGTCGGAACTCCAAACAAGCTGCTTTGTACTTGTGATAGAACCTGCGGTTGTCTCGACAATTTTTGTATTTCGCCACAGTCCATCAAATGTGAATGACGTGAAATTATTCGCCCCCGGGTAATCGATCTCAATCGGAAAATTATTGAGTCGATTTTTGCAGTCAACCAAAAACCCGGATGGTCAGCGCAGCTTAGAGTAAATTCGTGGACACAAAAACTTGAGCGCAACCAAGCATGTATATCAAGTGTAGGCCGCGGTACAAAATGTTTGCTGAAACTTACTCACCATATACGGTACTACGCATTGTTTTACGAAAGTTGTACAAACTGGATAACAGTGTTCGCGCATCTGAGTAATTCTCTCTTTCGAGTTTCAAATAATGGGACGACCGCGGGCAAAATCTGACTGTGGCAGGACTGGGAGTGCCGCCTGGCGACCATTTGGTCGCCTTGGTGTATACTATAATGGTCTCCGTGAGCCGGAAGGAAAGAGAAATGTCTGAGACAGAAAAACGCATTACGATCAATTCAGAAGTCTGTGGAGGACGACCGTGCATTCGCGGCATGCGAATTAGAGTCACCGACATTCTTGATTTGTTTGCGAATGGTCTGAGTGCTCAAGAAATTTTGGATGAGATGCCAGATCTTGAAATGGAAGATCTTAAGGCTGCACTGAAATATGCCTCCCAAAAATTGGATCATCCAGTAATAGCTGCATGATAATCTGGCTTGATGCGCAGCTAGCGCCTGCATTGGCGCCGTGGATGCAAGAAATGTTTAGTGTTGAAGTTCATGCATTGCGCGATTTGGGACTTCGCACTTCGGCAGATACAGCAATTTTTGACGCTGCTAGAAAAGCCGGCGCCGTCATAATGACAAAAGACATTGATTTTGTCGAACTCTACCATCAAAAGGGATCGCCGCCGCAGATCCTCTGGCTGACGTGCGGCAACACTTCAAATCAGTATCTGCGAACAATTTTGCAGCAGGTCTTTCCGATGGCGCTTGAACTCTTGAATGCTGGCGAAGGACTCGTTGAAATTTCCGGTTTGTGATTCTACTTGAGTCAAGCGTCTAAAACAGATCGCTCATGTCGGCGTCCATCAACTTGAGGAAGTGTGCGGAAATTCTGTCCATATAAACCCGCAATCGCTCAACATTCACGACGATGTAGCTGCTGGTCACGTCCCGCCGTGAAACGTGGTTTGCCAATTTCTTGAGAGCATAGTGCGGAACTTCAAGCATTTCAGCATTGGTCAAAAAAGTTCGTCTTAAGTCGTGCACGGTAAACTTCCAACCGCATTTCTTTGCTATTCCCTTAATGACATGATCAGAATCCACCAGGTGACCGCGGTTGCCTTGACCTGGAAAAACATACTCAGAGTCTCGTGTTTCGTTCTTTCGGTTCACGAATAAATTGCACAGATATTCCGTCAACGGCAATCGATGCTCGTGATGATTTTTTGCAATATCGGAGTGAATCTTCAGGACTTTTCCATCCAGATCGACATCTTCCCACTTCAGTGTTGCTGCTTCCATTCTTCTCAGACCAGTAAACAAAAGCAAAAGAAGATAGTCTCTCACCTTTTTGTCCCTGATGGAGGTCACTGCTTGATAAAAGCAAGGCAGCTTGTGATCAGGAACTACGTTTTGCCTAGGTGGAATGTAATGCCAGGCTCTGATCTGAGAAAGGCGGTCAACTGGATTCTTCTGAATGAGCGGTTTGCCATCGATCTCGTATTTGTTCATCGCAAAGTTAATCACTGTTCCAAGGCGTTCCATCGCAGCGTTAGCCTGCGCCTTCCCAGACGTTCCTTGCCTAGTCACTTTGGTTAGCTCTCGATGCCTGATTTCAACCATCTCCTTGGTGATGTTGATGATAGGAGTGTCCACCCAGTCTCCGATGCAGCGCTTAATGATCTGCCTGAAGGCTCTGACTGAATTCGGGCGGAGTGTGCGAGAGGCGAGATAGTCTTCGAGTACTTCGCCCAGCGTAATTTGTGCAAGCTTGTCCTTCGCCTCTTCTTCTCGTGGATCTCGTCCGAGCGTCATGGTCGCAAGCAATTTCTTCGCCTCTTCGCGTGCGGTGTCAGGATCAAACCTGCTGTAAGGTCCGATTGTGATTCTGCGATTGATACCGTTCACTCGGCACTCGACGATGTACGACGTGCCAGCCGATACCCTCTTCTTACACGAGCTGAATTTCACGGACAACCAGTGTCTCTCAAGCGTAGATATAACTCGGATCGGAGCTGTTCGGGATCTACTTTCAGCGTCTGGAGAATCTCTCGGAGATCTTCAACCATCGGCTCGTTAAGGAGCGAATAGAGAATATGTCCACAGTTGATTTTTTGATGGCCAAGCTCGTCTGCCACATTAAAGGCAAGGTTAAAGGTTTTTTTGGAATTTGGAGTAAGTGGGATGTTCTCCTCGACTGTAGGCGGTTCATCGGCGGTAGGAGCGATGAGAGATCGAACTGCGTGCGTCGTGATGCCTGCCTTGCTCAAGAATTCTGAAGTGACACTTTCTCTGGAGAGTGCTATACCGCAAAGGAGATCGGCAATTCCACAAAATCCACCGTGCCGACCATATGTTTCGACTTGTGCCCAATAAAGGGCCCGCAAGGAATCTTCTGTCAATCGATCAAAATCAGGCATACAAGACACTATGAATAGACGCTGGTGATATTAGTGTAAATGTTTGCCTACCTTGTGTGACGTCCAACATCCATTTTTCGCTACAGTCCGATCCGTATCTCCATTTTTCCCAGCCATGATTTGAGCGTGGGAGTGAGAATTACAGCTTAACCTTTGTACCAGAGGCTGTCTAAAATCTTACGAGCTGCGTCCCAGTAGTCCCTCATCCCGTTTTCAATACCACCGGTGTGTTCCGGCGATCCCCACTCCGGTTTGAGAAGCTTCTCTACATCACTTAGCTGTTTTGCAATATAAGCCGAAGCCGCGTCTATGGCCAGTAACCCTCCATTAACAGCGGCCATTATAGCTAAGACCGTCAGTTGGTGGTTGTAATACTGATCGTTTAACAGCGCGCTTGCAGCTTGTGCACCAGGACCCATCGGACCATTGCCAATGTTGTAACTGAAGCCTCTAGAGCCACCATTTCCTGATACCGTGCCATTACCGGTTTGTTGTCCCTTGTAGCATTGAACCCAAATGGAGTACCCAGCAATAACGGCAACCAGAACATGACCAGTCCAGTTGGGAGGGCAAGGATTTTTACAGACTGGATCAAGCCCCGTTGGGTCAGTCATTCCCACTGGCATGTTTGCGACATAACCGTACAAGTTAATTCCGCCCGACTCTTCAATTGGATCACGATTGATAAATCGTCCAGAACTGCTGTTATAAGCCCTTGTATTCGTCAGGCTCAGCCCACTACTGGAGTGGAAGTAATAGCCCGCAAATTGGAAATCCGCCGCAACATTCTCCAGCATAGTGGACTTGACTCCATAAGGGTCAAATCTGTATACCGCCTGCTTGTTGCCACTGAAATCAGTCAGCTCTCTGACTGAGCCAAGATGGTCCAGGCTATAGAAGTAAGGAAAACCAGAAATTATCTCTCCCCTTCTGAAAAATTGCTTTGCGATACTGCCGCTGCCGTCCCGCTCCTCCATTCCCCAGAACTGCTTGGTACTAGTTACCGAACCGCCAGAGTACTCTTGAAACTTCGCTCTTGCGCCAAGCGGGCTAATAGTGAGAACGCTTTTGTTTCCTGATCCCTGATAATCGATCTGGATCAGCCGATTCTCGGCATCCCACTTGTAAGTGTTGGTGCCGTCTGAGGTCATGTTGCCGTTTGCGTCCCAGGTAAGCGTTGAAGAAGCGCTCGCAGTGACGGTTAGCGCATT
>JADYYD010000554.1 GCA_020853845.1 Candidatus Melainabacteria bacterium | reverse complement strand
TTGAAGTCTTTGTTTGGTTTGGCCATAGTGCCTCCGGTTCTTAAGACGCGCGACCTGCTTGGGTCTTCGAGTATTTGCAGTGGATTTTGCGAAGCGAGCCCGTTCCATCTCTTCTTAAGAGCCCCGCCGGTGGTGGCATTCGGGATAACTAGAGATACCTTTTATCTTGCCTTACCATCCGGTGATACCACCTCCGGTAAGGGCTCGCTTCGCTCGGTCCTGGTTGCGCGTCGTTGCCCACTCCGCGCGGATGGTGTCGTGATGCTTGATGATCATTGACACAGTTTCTGAATTTGACTTTGACGTTGATGAGTATCGTATTGTTTATCTAGCGATTGATGTTGCGTGAATTTACTAGCATCGTGGATATCGCTTGTATTGCCGAAACTAGCAGAGTGCACGCCGCACGAAATAGTGTTGCGATCAAAGTGCACAGCAACTGAAGTAGGGTGCCAACCAGTTGAGTGACTATATCGAAAAGGGGCTTTACTACCATTCCTGGGTTGCCGCCAGCGATGCCGACGAATAACATCAGCATAAAGACGAGGAGAAGTATCTGTTCCATGTTAGTGCTCCGATGTTCTTTGTAGTCCAGAGACTGGGCTCTGCTCAAGGTCCTGAAGATGTTCGAGGATGAAGGCGTCAAGATCGGCTTTTCGATATCGAATTAAACGGCCGATTTTGACGAAGGGAAGTGAGCGACGACCGGTACATTTCCAGACAGCGAGTGTTTGCTCTGCTACTCCTAGATACGCTGCGGCTTCCCTGCGGGTTAAAAGAATGGTCTGTTCAGCAGCCATTCCATAGTGTGCGTGTTCGGTTCTTTTCATTGGTCTGATCCTTTTAGATTGGTGTCCGCACGAGTGAGGGCGCACAGCTGATAACTACTGTGCGCGTCTTGCGGCATTAGAGAAAAACTTGTTGCAAAAAAGCTCAAACCAACGAAATGATTTGAGCGCGAAAACGATATTGATGTTGATGGTTAGACTAAGTCGCTGCAGCGCAATCAATCTCGCCGCATAATTTCATTGTAGCGTGCAGTTTCGATTTTCTGACTAGGGGGTCTTAGACTGAGCCGGATCTAGGGAAAAGGATACCCTCGGACAAATCGTTAGCCTGAGTCGATTTCATGTCTTGATAGATGCGGGCGTGGGATACCGCCAGGGAGTACCTTTTCCTGGATTTCAGCATGGCGGCTAAACTCTATAGTCCTAAGCTTATAATGGTGAGAGACTAGCCGCGAGAGTTTTATGGCTGACGAAGTAGAGCAAAATTTAGACGCACCAAAGATTCAACAGCCAACTGACGCAGCAAAGCAGGATGGCGTTATCACCGGACAGCCAAATCAAGAAGTACACGGCAAAGCCTTTGCAACGGCTCATAAAGACGACAAATACCCCTCGGGCATCATGCCAGCACTTCACGAAAGCTTTGGCATCGAAGGCGATTTGACTCCTGCCGATACAGGCAAGAAACCAGCGGATTTGCGAATCGCAGTCAGAGATGATTACCTGGACCGATCTGAGTACAAACGAGAGAGTGAAGTCGAACGACATGCCCGAGTAATGGCAGGACATTATGCCGCAGGCGAAACTGTTGCACACTTTGCACAGCGGCCAGGTGCAACAGATGCGATGAGTGCTTCGCCTATTTTCACTCACGCTATCAAGGAACTGAATAACTGTGCATGGGGCAATGCCATTAGGATTTGGCGCGGACATCCCACGGAAATCACCGATTACAGCGCCGAGTATAACCTGATGGAACTAGATTCCAAGGACGGAGCACGGCGACAAGTCGAGGTCTTCTCGCATGAGGCATATCATGCAACACATCAAGACCTCGACAAACTTTTTGGTAAGAACGGCGCTGTCACGCCACAAGAGTTCATCAACATCAAGATGCAGCAAGAGGCTGGAGCGTTTCTTCAGGAAATCAAAACCAACGAGGAGCTTCATAGTTCGCGTCCCACCCCGCTGCATGCGGGAGATGACCCGAATAAACATATTGAGTATATGTGGGTCGATAGAGCAAATCCAAAAGGTGAGCCCCAAAAGCAGGATATGAATTCACTTCTTGTTCGCGACAATGGGAAGATCAACGAAGAAGCATCACTGGAGAAGCTTGAAACCTTCCTGAGAGCGCACCCAGCAGCCATCAAGGATCGAAATGGTGGCTATACTAAAGACTCAAGCGGAAATTATGCTATGAACGATTATGTGCTGCACTATGGAAATGCCCATGGGAGCTACAAAGAAGAGTTCAATAACAACCGTTCAAGGTTAATCAAGTTGGGCTACATCCAGGACTAATACGCAGCCTCAACTAGGTATGACTGAACAACATTTTCTTTGAAAACAACTGTTAGCTCAACTGGAGCCGTGCCTCCAGACTTGCCAGGAATTTTTGTCTCCGCAATTTGGTACAGCAGGCAGCTGCTATCCCGCTTGGTACGCGGCTTTAGCGTAAATTCGTCCGACTTTATGAACGGTTTTCCTTGCCCGAATGCCTTAACGACTTGCTCGTAAGTCATCCCGATCAGGGATGGCTGAATCGCTTGAAAGGTTGACCATCGCTCTGAGTCCGACTTGCCTTGTATCAATGGTACTGGCTGCGAGGCACTACGGGGGCAGCTCGGGGCACCTATAAGACCCTGAGCATGGACCGTGCCAAAGGCACTCGTACAAAGAAGCAGTAGTGCGACAATAATCCTTTTCATGCTTGAACGATAAGCCAAGCTGTTAATTCTGACAACCCGGTTGTTCCCATCGGACGTCAGTCCGTGACCCACGGGCAGACAGCCAGGTCATCTTAACCCGGAGGGCTGGTCGATGTGCATGCTGTTGCGCAACTGGTGGGGCGAAGGCGGACGTTGACGCCACGAAATTGTTCCCCAAACA
Organism: Candidatus Melainabacteria bacterium; assembly: GCA_020853845.1. Taxonomy (GTDB): domain Bacteria; phylum Cyanobacteriota; class Vampirovibrionia; order Obscuribacterales; family Obscuribacteraceae; genus QKMZ01. The sequence continues at coordinate 231 of JADYYD010000554.1, read as the reverse complement.
GTTCACGAAGTGTTTCTAGGGTTTTTCCGGTGCCGCTTCCTTGTCTGATTTGAAATACTGGTTTTTGGTGGAACGAGTGGCATACCACTCGCCAAAAAGAAACGCCCAGAAGTCGTGCACGTTTTCCGGTCGCTCGCGGCGCTTTGTAATGCGTCCGAGGCGGCTCTTAAACAGAAAGAGAGATGCAAATCTCTGGAGGAACGAATTTTGGAAATTAAACTGACATTGGTC
>JADYYD010000553.1 GCA_020853845.1 Candidatus Melainabacteria bacterium | reverse complement strand
GAATGATCGAGAGCTGCTTTCGAGAGCCGCAGCAAATCTTCTGTTTTGCGCTCACGAACAGGCAGGAATGTATAACCTGGTTGGCAGAATCGGCAGCCGCGATCGCAACCGCGCCGCACTTCCAGCACTTCTCTGTCATGCACCAATGCCAGATAAGGAACCAGTCCATGAGTGGGTTGATTGTCGTCGGAAAGCGGGACAGTCTGACGCTTTACTCGCTGGGGAATGCCCTCTGCAATCGGCACCGGCTGCGGTGACTCTTGTGGATTTTTGACTTCATACAAACAGGGCACATAAATGCCCGGCACCTCTTTTGCCAATTGCAAAAGAAGTTCGCAGCGAAGCTGTTTCGCCCGCTCTTTATCAAGGTTATCCAGGTTTTCAAAACCAAGGCCGGCATGTTCGCGTTTGAAATCGTTGATGATTTCCATGGCGTGCGGCAGAGAATGCTCCCCGTCGCCGATCAGGAAAAAGTCCATGAAAGTGGCAAGCGGCTCGGGATTAACCGACGAAGGACCGCCGCCGAAAACAAGCGGAAAAACATTCTGGCGCTCGCAAGATCTCAAAGGAATGCCGGAGAGATCGAGAAGATTTAAAACATTGGTGTAAGTCAGTTCATATTGAAGTGAAAAACCAACCAAATCGAAATTGGCCAGAGGCTCTCGCGATTCCCAGCCGAAAAGCGGTATGCCCGCATCACGCATGAGCGCTTCCATATCTTCTTGCGGTGCATAACTGCGATCGCACATCATGTCGGGCCGATCATTGATGATCTGGTAGAGGATCTTCAAGCCGAAATTGGACATGCCCAATTCATAGAGGTCAGGAAAGGTGATCGCCACTCTGACTGTCGCCGCCTGAAATGATTTGCGGCGCGCTCCCCATTCGTTGCCCAGATATTGACCGGGCTTGGTCGCTTTCTCGAGCAATTCGTCCAGGCGCGAAGAAATGCTCGCCCCATCGAAATTCTTCGCTTCAAAGGCGATTTCACGCGCACCTTCGTGCGGGCGAGTCTTGCTCGTCACGGAGTTAGCTATAGTCGTGCTCCAGTTGTACTGAATGGTGAGTCAACAAAAGTTTCGGTCTCAATTGCGTCGAGCGCGTGGATAATAGCTCTAGCGCGCTGCCCGATTAGCTCAGGGCGAAGCATGCTGCGCTGAGGCTTTACTTACTTGAGGACTTCGCTCGGTCCGACCCAAGAATGACGGGCCTTCCAAAACGGTTGTAATCAACCGGTATTTCGAGTTCTGATTTTAAAAAGATCTCTTGAGTCGAGCGACCTCAAGTAGCACTATTATATCCCTTTGAGCCCAAACTGCCCTTCGCTTGCAAAGTTTTAATCCTCAAGTGTCCGATAGTCAGCCATTTCGGGGTGTCCGTGCTGCATTTGGGTGAAGCCAATGCGGCTGAGCAAGCGGCTTTGAAGATGAATCGTATCGGTATTGGCAGGGCAATGGCGTCTGAAAACGGCTTGTACTGACGGATCGCGCGCGTGACTGTCGGGGCTGGCGATGAATTCCCTTATCCAGTCCTGAAAATCCGCCTCTCTTCAAGTGATTTTACAATTGAGATTTGCCGTAAAATCTCGGTCGAAATTTCCATTCCGGCTATCCATGATTTAAGGAAACAAACTCGCTCAACCGCTTGTCTTCCTGTGATATAGTCGGTTCAGAGGCCGCTCTACATGACCGGAAAGGACGACAGAACTTGATTCTCGAGGCGTTCGCCGAATACTTGCATGCCAGCGATCAGTCGCTTCCCGCGACTGAGATTCTCTCGCGCTGGATAAAAGAGCGGCTGGATGCCCCGGTCATCACTAATGTAGACCGCGTTCTTCACTGTGAGATCTCGATAGCGAATAAGAATGCCAAGACTGCTGTTCCCTCCAAACAGGAAGGGCAGCAACTTTGTTTTAGAGGGACATCTAAATCCGGTCGTCGCCTGCTCAAAAGTCTTTATGAATACTGCCAGAGCTATGAGCAGCAAAAATGGGCGCGCTATATCCATAATTTGAAAGCCAGCGATTTTCGGGCCGGCGAGCTGAGCGACCCCACCTGATCAATTAGAATCGATTCGATTCGCTTAGATTCGCTTAGATTCGAATCGCTTAGATTTGAATCGAAACTTTGCTCTTCTTTAGCGAGGAACATCATCCAGCATTTTCTGGTCTAGAATACTGTGCGCATTGGCGCGACCGCGCGTAAGCTCAAAATGGATGATCAAATAATGAAAGCTGCAAAGACATTCGCATTGATGTTCTCATTCTCAGCCGTTGGTCTTTGCCTTATGGTTGTTTTCTCTCTGGCTGCCTTTGCCGCCACTAATTTGCGTCTCAAAGACGGCATCTCTTTTGTTCAAGATACCGACAACGGTTTTCCAATCATCGCCGACAAGATGGACGATGTGTCCATAGCGCAAGGAATGCCGACGCTTATCTTCTTTGGCGCCGCCGCTGACTTGAATACTAATAGGCAAGCAAAGCGACTTGTCGATTTGTATAAGAAAGTTCAGGACAAGGTAAAAGTGATCGTCATCGATGTTGATCATCCGGTCAATTCCGGCGCGCTGAAGCTGATCAAGACCTATTACAAAGGCTACATTCCCCTCAACGTCATTCTCGATAAGACTGGAAAGCTCTCCAGCAGCAATTCCGGCGAGGTAGAGACGGGTGAGCTCAAATCAAAGCTTGATCGCGCGATGTGAGTCGAGAAATTTTTTGACGATGTCTTTGGGCAGAGCGATAGACCCGATCGTGGCTTTGTATTCTTTGTAAGGACCGTGGCAATCGGAGCCGCCTGTGATGATCAGTCCATTGCGATTGGCAAAGCGAATGTACTGGCGCACTAGATTTCCCGAATGCATTCGGTGAAATGCCTCTACACCACTGAGTCCCTGTTCTTTCAGGTTTAATATGTATGCCATCATATCCGGTGTCTTTCCTGGATGCGCTATCGAAGCAAAACCACCGGCGCCGTTTATGGCCGCTATTGCTTCTTCAGGAGAGGCGCTCGCTCTGCGGACATAAAAAGGCGAATCTTTGGCAATGTACTTTTCATAGGCTTCCATGAGGCTTTGCGCCATGCCGCATTCAATCATGGCCTGTGTGATATGCATTTTGCCGAGCGGTCCTATGCCGGCGCAATTTTTGATCATTTCCATTGTCAGAGGATGACCGGCGGCGTT
>JADYYD010000552.1 GCA_020853845.1 Candidatus Melainabacteria bacterium | reverse complement strand
TTGAGCGGCAGCAATCTTCCGTTCAACCCTTGAACTTTCAGATTGCCAATTGTCGCCATGTCATTTCTATACTGCGGATCGAGTTGGACGCGAATATTGATCTGCCTGTCCTTCAAGTCGAACTTGGCGAGATTGGCATCCGAATCGCCCAATGTGGCGATGAGAGCTGTTCTTGCAATAGCCATTACCGAAACGCCCTGACGAGCCGCCCGTTCGAAATCGGGTTTGACCAAAATCTCAGGTCTGAGTAATGAGGCGCTCGAAGTTACATCGCTGAGCCCATTAATCGGCCTCATTTGATCGATCAGCACTTCTGCAGTTTTCTCCAGTTCTTGCGGATCGTTGCTCGTCAAAGCAATGCGCACGGGCTTTCCGGTCATACCGGAAGAGCGCGAGAAGGTGAGGCGCACGCCAGGCACGATTTTGATTTCCTGGCGCAGCATTTCTTCAAAACCTTGCTGCGAAATTTTTCTCTTTTCCTTGGGCTGCATCGTTATATAGATGCTCGCTTTATTCACTTCGCCCTGATTTCCAGCCGAGCTGCGGCGAGACGCCGTCGGTGTCCCGATGAAAGCCACTACCATTTTGGCTTCCTTATGCTTGGAAATAATCTGGGTCAGTTGCGCGCATGCTCTTTCAGTATCTTCGAGAACCGCGCCTGGTGGCAGCTCGACATTGAGAAGCACCTCGCCACGGTCCACATTGCTTATCAAGGATGTAGGCATCGATTTGAAAAGAGCGATGCTGACGGCAAAAAGAACAATAGAAGCGATTACGGTAATCAATCGGCGATTCAACGCCCATATCAAAACTCTTTGATAAAGCCGCATCCATTTGCCGCGCCCTTTATGCTCCGGCATATCCTTCATGCCGTAGGCAGCCATCATCGGCGTTACCATCCGGGCGACCAGAAGCGAGAAAAGCACTGCAACAGTCACAGTCAAGCCGAATTGTTTGAAGAACTGCCCTGGAATGCCACCCATGAAAGCAACCGGCACGAAAACAACGATTACAGTCATGGTCGTCGCGATAACTGCCATACCGATTTCCTCGGCGGCTTCGATTGCGGCTTTGAGGGGCGGCTTGCCCATCTTCAAGTGACGCACGATGTTCTCAATTTCAACAATCGCGTCGTCGACCAAAATCCCTATGACCAGAGCCAGTCCAAGTAGCGACATGCCATTGAGAGTAAAGCCCGCCCATTGCATGACGGCAAATGTCGGCACCACTGAAAGTGGTATCGCCACACCGGAAATGAAAGTCGCCCGCCAGTCTTTGAGAAATAGATAAATTACCGCGACTGCCAGAAGCGCTCCGACGATTAGTGAATCGAGCGAGGCATCATAAGCCTCTTTGACATACTTGCCGTTGGTGCGGATCTTATTGATCTCAACATCCTTCGACAGGGAAGACCTGAGTTCTTTGATTCTCTTATCGACTGCTTTTTCCACGTCGACAAGATTGCTGCCGGTGCTGCGGACAATAGAGAAAACAACTACTTGCTTGCCGTCCATTATCGCCATCTGGCGAGTTTCAGAGGCGCCGTCCGTCACCTTGCCCAGCGTATCAAGACGAGCGTGCCGTCCCTGAGGCAAAAGAATTTCGGTGGCGCGCAATCTTTCCAATGTATGCGCGCTGCCCAGTGTTCTAATCGACTGTTCGGCGCGCCCGATCTCTCCGCGCCCGCCGGGCATGTCGATATTCAGCGCTCGAATCTGAGCGTTGACCACATCCGCGGGGACGCCAAAAGACTCGAGTCGGGTCGGGTCTAATTCAACACGGATTTCGCGGTCGACACCACCTGCGCGTTGCACCTGACCGACACCGGGCACCGAAAGCAGTGCCCTGCCGATATCGTTGTCTACCATCCAGCTAATCTCAGTCGGAGTCAAGCTGTGGCTGGATACCGTGTAACTGACGAACGGCCCGCCCACAAAATCAACGCGCTGAATAATCGGCTCGTCGATCGAGTCAGGCAAGTCCTGTTTGATTTTTGCAATCGCATCGCGCACATCATTGACGGCGCGATCTGTGTTCGTTCCCAGAACAAACTCGATGCTGGTCGTGGACGCGCCTGTATTGACGGTCGACATGATGTGTTTGACATTGCCGATGCCGGACACGGCGTCTTCGATTTTCCGTGTCACCTGGGTTTCCAACTCAGATGGTGCCGCACCCATTTGAGTAACGGTCACTGAGGCTACCGGCACATCGATATTGGGGTTCTCATCGATGCCCAGAGCAACGAAGGCCAGCGACCCCATGACCATGAGCACGAGGAAGAGAACCAGCACAGGGACCGGGTTTTTAATAGACCAGGTTGAAAGATTCCAGTTCATTGACCTACACGGACCAGATCGCCGTTTTTCAAAAAGCCGGCGCCACGCACTACGACGGCTTCACCTTCGCTCAAACCGGAAAGCACCTCGGCATATCCACCGATTCTCTCTCCTGTTTTCACATCACGCGCCGCTACTGTATTATCCGCGTTGACGACATATACAAAGCTCTTGTTATCACGGCTCAGCACTGCCGACGCCGGCACGGTCAAAGCGCTCTTCGTGCCGATATCAATCGTGCCGTGAGCGAAATTGCCCGGCTTGAAACCGCGCTCGCCGCTCCTGGCGCCGGGCACATCAATGCGAACCATACCCAGGCGCATGTCCTGGTCGATCATCGGACTTACTTCGCGCACAACACCTTCGACTGAGAACGAAGAGTTGGTCGAATCAGTCACTGCAACCTTCTGCCCTTCGCGAATCTGGTGCAGATCGATCTCGGCGACTTGCGCGCGCAATTCGAGACGATTGTCTCTGACCATTTGGAAAAGGGTTTTGTTCATGGCGGTGATATCGCCTAGGTGAGCGTCGCGACGCATAATCAGACCGTCGGCGGGAGCACGAATCACCGTCTGCGCCACCAGCGCTTCGAGACGCTGCACATTCGCTTGCATTTGCGCCACGGTGGCGCTGGAAATATCAACGTCTTCTTTGCGGCCGCCTTGCTGCCCCATTA
>JADYYD010000551.1 GCA_020853845.1 Candidatus Melainabacteria bacterium | reverse complement strand
TTTTTCAAAGCCGCACATTTGTCACATTCCGAAACTAGATTGTGTGAACCGTCAGTTGAAACTATCGATATTCTCTGATGTGAACTTGTCTGCTTTCGGATGGTCTTAGCGTTATTGGTGGCGGCGGCAATCGGCGCTGATCTCGTGGCGGTCGCGGACCCGGGCCCGGACCCGGGCGCTGACCTTGCCCCGTCGGACCGGGCGGAGGAAAAGATTGTCCTGCACGATCATGCTGTTGGGCTTCCAACGAATGTGGATCTGTAACCGGAATTGCAGTTTTCCAATCAATGCCGTTTTGTTTACCTGCGCGGACATGATCGTGGTGACTTAGTACTTCCGGATGGAAAGAATTGATCACTTGTTTGGATGCGGAAGCAAGCTGCGCTGGGTTAGCATCTGCGCCCAGTTGAATTACTGTTGTCCCCTCAGTACCGAACAGATTTGGTGCGGCAAAAATAAACCCGCTGGTACGCCTCGCGTTTCTTATGGTGCCTAAATCGTTTCCAGTCGATGTGGTGTAAACAAGTTTGCCAATCAATTGTTCTGACCATGCCGTCGGCGCTAATCGCGCAGCCAGTTGATTTCTTTCTTGATCGTTTTGCCCGACAACAATAACCAGTGGTCGTTTGTCGCATGCAGCTACGTCAACAGCCAGACGAACAGTATCAATCGTCGGCAACTCTTTTGGAATCGAAGCACCATTGCTGCCGTAATAGCGAGCAATTTCGTTCATGCGATACGACATATCGTCTGCATCGCGAAAAACCATTTGAGGACTGCGGCCGCCGCGAACAATGGCGCGTCCGGTCGGATCTAGAATCGCGAAAACTGTATTCTCGAGCGGTGCGTCCGGTCTCCATAGACTCTTCAGCACATCCGCCTCGCTGGCGCTTTCGTATGTCATCATGCGAACGCAGACGAAGTTTCTCGAGGCTTGTATGACATTGGGCATGGACAGGAACCTCCCATCCATATCTTGTTTTGCTGGTCACCAAATGCCGGGTACGCCGGAACACTGTGGTGCTGCGGCAATCAGCAAAATGGGTTTGCGCGCCTTCGACGCTTCAGCGATCGCCTGGCGCCAGGTCGGAATCCACCCGATGCCTTCGGTTTCCGCAATAGCGGGTCGGACAGTAGCACTGCAAATCAGAAAACCGAGCAGTGCTGCAAGAAAAAATTCGCGTCGCATATTCCCTCCAATGGTTTTTGCCAACGATTCGAAATTATCAAATCATTGTGGAGAAAATATGGATTTGTAATTTGACCTCCGAAACTCGCTAACCCCTGAAGTGTGCCCCTATTGGGCTTAAATTCAAGTTCTCCGGAACTGTCGGTTCTCCTAAATTGGCTTCTGCATTGCGGATGTGATCTCCGATCTGTTTCATCTGCGTCGCCGTCTTTTGCTGTTCCGTCACCAGTCGCGCGAAAGTGTGGTCCTTCAAATCAATCTTTCCTTCGACAATTGAATCAAGGTCATCCGCCAACACCGGTCTTTCAGTCTTCAATCCGAGCGATTGCAATCGCACTTCTGCGGTGCCGCCTACTTTCTGACTCGAGTATGTAAACAATTTGTCTTTTCGATTCAAATGGCTCAGAAAGTCTCCTTCCTCCGACATGATTTTGAAAGTTTTTCCGCTCGGTCCTGATAAAACCAGTTGCCGCGCAACAGTGGAGTTTTTCGCATCGTCGTAGAAATTTTTCGCGAGCGCTGAAAAATCTCCTGCTGCGAGTTTGCGGACCTCTTGCGGATACAGGACTGAAAGCACATCTCCGTCCCATTGTGACTTAATCGTTGCCGTACCTCGATATTCGTCGACCCAGTGAGAAAGCTTGGCGGCGACTTCGCTACCGCTCAAGGACAGACGCCCATAGGAGTCTTCGTTGACTACCTTCGTCATTACAATGTCTGGTCTGAAGTGAAAGTTGAACCTCGTCCCGCCGAAAGTAGTTGGGGTGTGGTGAACCTGATGCGCCAGCGCATCTGTACCGTTCGAACTAAGGACTTTGAGCTGGAAAGGGTTTTCGACGGCAATATTTCTTGTGTGCAGAAATCCGAGACCGCTGATTTGCCCGCGGTTCATAATAGGGACGAACTCGCTGCCCGATTTAAGCGCCAACCCTTCTCCAGTGCCGAGCAGCGCCTTGACTGCGCGCTCCGCCAGGGCTCCCTTATTCGGCAGTTCTCTTAGAATTTTTGCGCCGACCGCAAGGTAAGTCATCGCTGTAATCTCCAGGGGGTAGGAACGTACCAGCCGCAACGGTGGAGAGAAACACACAGTGGCGGGTATGTCGACATTTTGGGGGCTGCCAGCTACTAATGTGCTACTGAGGCGTCGTGCCTAAGCCTTTAGTCCAAGGCTTCAATTCAAGCCTGCAATTCAAGCCTTCAATCCTAGGGTTTTCCTGGTGGAGCGGCTGGTTTTTCTCGAATATGCTAGAAATGGCTTGGAGAAAAATTTATGTCTAAAGAACACTCCGTAATTAGCGAAGTCGCTAGCGAACGCAAGATTGAGCTTGTTGAATCGGGAGCAGATCTAAACCGACTTTCCGCAGACGATTATCTTAAAGCTTTAGAGAACTCAACTCCCGAACAACTGCAGGCACTTATTCAATCCTTTGAAGCTGAGAGCACCACGGGTGGTTCCACGCTCTTCAAGAAGGTCTTGAATGTTCCACGGGGACCGCGCTCCATATTTGCAGCAATGTATTGGTGGGAGGTTCGACGACCGGTTTACAATCTTGCCGTTTGCCTATCTGGATTGCCTTCCATTTTGATTTTGTCTATGTTCGGCTCTGGAATACCGGCACTCGGCGCTGCTCTCATTTACCTGTTTTGCGCCAATATTTGTTATTGCCTTGGTGTTCCGGCAGAGGTTGTGGCAAGAACCTTTTGCAAAGAAAAGGCTGAAAATGCTGCACCTGTTTTACTGACGCTGGGCACAACATTTTCGGTAATATTGACCGTGTTTCTCCAGGTAATGATCTTGGGGATTATGGCAATCAATTCCCTCACCCCAAGATTCTGACAGTAGCTCAGGTTCCTTTTGACAAATGCATCGACGCTGCGGTCGGTTAGGGAAGAAGGGCGCCTGCAGATAGTCTAAACCAGCAGTTGCTTACCCTGTGCATCGGCTGTGACAGGGTGCAGCATCGGAAAAACTTCCAGCTTTACGTAGTGTTCTTTGTTTGTGTTGATAACGAAGAATCGCTTGTCCGGGTATTTGACTTTGCAGTCGCGCATCGCATTGATTGCTAACAAAACGTTGTTTGGGTCATCGTCTGAAATACCAAAGCGATGTGGTGGCTCCTTTCCATATTTTTCCAGCGCCTTTTCGACAGCGGCCTTAATCGCCACTTTTTTCATTGCAGAAACTGATGTAGTCGGATCATCGATACCGAGTTCTTTTTGCACATTGGGATTTGAAACTGTGTAAATTGCAAGGATTGATAGAGGCGCGGCAAGAAATCCCTTTTCAGCAAGGGCGTTGAAACCTGCTTCAATTGTTTCGGGAGCATGACCGCGAGCCGTGATGAATACGACAGGTCTTTGTTGCCTTGCTGCGTGCTCCAAAAGCGGCCAAGAAGGTCCTTGCCACCCGTCAACATCAGTAGCCGAAAAGAGATCTCTTAAAAACTGCTGTTCAAGCGCCTCGACGCCTGGTGAATCGCGAAAACCTCTGTAAGTTACTTCGCCGCGAACCACCCATTCTTCCCAGTTGCCGCTTTTGCCTAAATGCTCGTGAACCATGGCGAATTCGCCGGAGGAAATTTCTCGCTCCAGTTGCATCGCCTCATTCCACAAATATAGTTTTGTGGGAAGGAAGAATAGATTGTCGTCAAGATCGAAAAAGTAAAAGCTGATACTTCCGTCGTTCTCTGACATATTAATTTCCTTGTTTTGCTCAGCGAATCATGTGGTGGGCAGGCGAGATTTGAAAGCGAAAGGCAAGATTCGAGGTTTTCAAGTTGCTTCGGCTGTGAAATCAGTCCAGAATTGCAGCCGCTTTATGGAACCCGGTCGATCAAATCGCTCAGTCTAAGAAATAATCGTACAATACGAGAGATATCTATTTAAGCGAATTGTTTGGTTTGCGCCAATACATGTCAATTCAAGCGGTAGGACATGCATGACACTTTTCACATAGACCTGTTTGTCGTCCTGCTGATGATAACGGCCGCGGTTGCTATGGCTGTTAAGTGGGTCAAACTTCCATATTCAATTTCTCTCGTGATCGTCGGTCTGATGATAGGGGTTTTCCACCTGCTGCCGACGGTGGAGATGACACCCGAGCTGATTCTGCTCGTGTTTTTGCCAGCGCTTTTATTTGAAGCGTCATGGAATATCGACCTTCGTGAGCTAAAGGAAAATTGGCTGCCGATTTCGCTTTTGTCTGTACCGGGTTTGCTTATCTCGATGGCCGTAGTGGCAGGGATCATGCACTTTGGTATCGGAATGCCGCTTATAGCAGCATTTCTATTCGGCGCGATGATTTCGGCGACCGACCCGATTTCCGTTCTGGCTCTGTTTCGAAAGCTGGGGATGAATAAGCGGTTGACGATGGTCCTGGAGGGCGAGAGTCTCTTCAATGATGGAACCGCCGTTGTCTTGTTCAAGCTGATTCTTGCCATGGCATTAGCCAGCGCACAATTCTCGTTTCCCGCAGCGGCAGGAAACTTTTTACTGGTCGTGCTAGGCGGCGGGGTGATAGGGTGCGCACTGGGTTATGCGGCTTCGAGGCTTACAGCTTTCTTTGATGACCACCTTTTGGAAATTACACTGACAACAATCTTGGCTTACGGAGCATTTTTAATTGCCGAGCAATTGAATGTTTCGCCGGTTATCAGCGTTGTTGCCGCCGGCATAGTGATGGGGAATTATGGAAGCCGTGCGTCGATGTCTGCGACTACCCGTCTTGCCGTCAACTCGTTCTGGGAGTATGCGGCCTTCCTTGTTAACTCCTTTGTTTTCCTGCTCATCGGGATGCAAGTGAAATTCGATTTGCTGCAGAAATATGCTGTTCCAATCGCGGTCGCCATCGGCGCGATTCTGGTTTCGCGAGCATTTGTAATTTATGGTCTTGCACCGTTGTTTTCAACCAAGGTTGCACCAATACCCTGGAAGTGGCGACATCTGCTGTGGTGGGGTGGGCTGCGCGGCTCTCTTTGTATGGCTCTTGCCTTGAGTCTCCCATCAGCGTTGCCTAATAAGGAAGAATTGCTTATCACTACATTTGGTGTCGTTCTTTTCACTCTTCTGATTTCCGGTTTGACCATTGAGCCATTGGTCAAGCTGATGCGCATGAACACCGAAGACCCTAAGCTTTTAAAGTATACGGAACTGAAGAGCGTCCAAATGTCCAATGTCAAGGCTCTCGAATATTTGGAAGTTCTGATGCGGCAAGGTTCGATTACCGAACAAACTTATGAGCGACTCAAAACTGAGATAACGGAAGCACAGTTGGAAACAAAGAAAAACATGGATGACCTTCACGTTGCGGATGCCTCGATTATTGAGTTCGAGTTCAACGAAGTTAAGCGGAGCATACTCGAGTTGCGCAAAGACTATCTGACAACGCTCTACAGAGAAGGGCTTTTATCTCAGGAAAGTCTGGAGAGGCTGAAGCTGGAGATCGACCAGAATATACATGGCACATCAGAATCTAACGACCACTAGGCGGATTTTTGAAGACTAATTTGTCCCACATTCCAGGTGACTTGCTGGGCGGCTTGACCGCCTCAATCGTTGCTCTGCCAATCGCGCTGGCGTTCGGCGTGGCTTCCGGACTGGGAGCGGCAGCCGGATTGTATGGCGCGATCGCTTGCGGGATGTTTGCTGCTTTATTCGGCGGAACCAAATCTCAAGTTTCGGGACCGACAGGACCAATGACAGTGGTCGCTGCTTCAATGGTAAGCACGCATCTCGGGCATCCGGAAATAGTATTCGCCGCGGTTATTCTTGCCGGTATTTGCCAGATTGGGCTTGGCATACTTAAAGCCGGTCAACTCATTGAGTACATTCCATATCCGGTCGTCTCAGGCTTCATGAGCGGAATCGGCATAATTATTGTCATTCTGCAATTGCGTCCTTTGGTAGGTCTGCCGGGGATGGGGGAAGTTCTCGGCACTCTGGAAACATTCCCGGAGATTCTTCAGAGCCATAACATTCAGGCTCTCGGCTTGGGAGCGCTATGCCTCCTCTGCATCTATGCAGTGCCGTTGGTAAGCAAGAAAATTCCAGCGGCGCTGGTGGCACTGTTGGCCGGCACCGCGGTTGCTATCTTTTTCGATCTCAAAATTCCCACGATTGCTCAAATTCCTTCCGGCATTCCGTCGCCCAAGATTCCGTGGTTTTCGATAGATGTTTGGCATCTGGTCATTACAAATGCGTTCGCTCTGGCAACATTGGGTTCGATAGATTCGCTTTTGACCTCGGTTGTTGTGGACCGATTGACGAAGACGAAACATGACAGTAACAGAGAATTGAT
>JADYYD010000550.1 GCA_020853845.1 Candidatus Melainabacteria bacterium | reverse complement strand
CAAGATCTCAAAAACGGATCTCAAGCTCAATTCCGTCGAGTAGATGCATTCCGGATATCGGAATGTCCGATGGATATACAGTGTAACGTCCTCGCCCGATACTCGCTCATTTCAAGCGCCGCTTACAGCAGACTACATCGGAAAGGAGGATCTGAAGTTTGACAGTTTGAATCATGCTGACGTTATTCGTTTCGTCCAAAGACAAACTGAGTTGTTTGTCAGCAATCTACAGATGATGACTTCAGCGCTACGTTCGTTTCTTCGATATCTGAGATACTGCGGCTATGTAAAAATCGATTTGGAACCCTGCGTGCCTAGAGTTGCATACCGGTCTCATAGAGGGATACCGAGGGGTTTGTCTCCGGAACAGATCGAGCTTGTCCTATCGCGATGCAATCGTGCAACTATCGTTGGGCGCCGTGACTATGCAATCCTCTTGTTACTTGCGCGGTTGGGATTACGAGCTGGTGAGGTTGCTGCGCTAAGGCTGGATGATATCAATTGGACGGAGGGCACCATTACAGTCTGTGGCAAAACACGCTGCCAGTCACAACTGCCTTTGCCCCATGAAGTAGGCGAAGCGATAGCACAATCTTTGAAGGACCGAAAATCAGGCACACCAAGCAGAGCATTGTTTTTGCGTCGACGAGCACCAATCACTCAACTGAAGGATGGAGCAGCAATCGGTGAAATCGCGATACGTGCCCTAGAACGGGCAAAAGTTGATGCACCGAAAAAAGGATCCCATCTGTTCAGGCACGCCTTAGCAACAAACATGCTGAAGAGCGGATCTACTTTAACAGAGATAGCTGAGTTGCTGCGGCATCAGAGTCCACGCAGCACAGCAATTTACGCAAAAGTTGATCTCGACTCATTGCGAACAATTGCACTTCCATGGCCGGGAGGTGTCCAATGAACACATTACGAGAAGCTGTCGCAGACTATCTGACGATGCGCAGGAATCTAGGATTCAAGTTGCGCGATTATGGCAACTATTTGCTGGACTTTGTCACCTTTCTCGAACAAAGATCGGCCACCCATATCTCTACAAGTCTCGCATTAGAATGGGCACAGCAAACACGCTCAACTAGAACCACACATTGGGCTCAGCGAATAACCATGGTGCGTGGATTTGCACGTTACCGAAGAGCCACTGATGAACGGACCGAAATCCCACCGACTCAATTATTTCCATTCAAGAGATCGGACTATCGAGCGCGACCGTATTTATACACGGAGAGCGAAATTATTCAACTCCTTGGATCAGCTCTAAGTACTCCGAGAACAAGCAATTTCAAAAGACAGGCTTATTATTGCCTCTTTGGACTGCTGGCTGTTTCCGGGATGCGCATTAGCGAAGCGCTCGATTTAAAAGTTGGAGACGTCGATCTGAACGCTGGTGTTTTAACTGTGAAAGGCAAATTTCAAAAATCACGTTTGATACCACTGCACGCCTCAACGCTGAAGGTGCTGTCTTCATACATGTCAGTTCGTAACAAGTATTTCGGTGAGCAGGCTGCTGATCACGTTTTTATTTCGAGACGCGGAACGCGCCTGATGGGAACACAAGTTCGGCTTGTTTTTCATCGCCTATGTCGGCATGCGGGGCTGCCCAGACAAGACTCTGAATCCCACCCACGCATTCATGATCTTCGGCACACCTTTGCTGTGAAAACATTGTTGCACTGGTATCACTCTGGCGTCGATGTGGAAGCTCGCATGCCGGTGCTGTCAACTTTCCTCGGACATGTCAACACAAAGGATACCTATTGGTACCTTAGCACTTGTCCTGAGCTGATGGGCGAAGCGGTGAAGCGCCTTGAGAATTTTTGGGAGGTGAAACCATGACCACAACAACGAGTTTTTCTGTCTTGCTCGAGCAGTTTTTCACCCAACGCCTAATCAAACAACGAAAGGCTAGTCCGCATACGATAGCTTCTTATCGCGATACCTTTTGCATGTTGCTTCGGTTCACCCAAGAGCATCTTAAGAAGACACCCTCTCATTTGGAACTGAGCGATGTGGATGCTGCACTTGTTGTGGCGTTCTTGGAGTCACTAGAGAAAGATCGAAAAATATCATCGCGGACCCGCAACGCTCGATTAATGGCTATACGTGCCTTCTTTCGATATTTAGCGCTGGAAGTTCCGACTCACTCAGGTCAGATCCAGCGCGTATTGGCAATTCCAAGTCAACGCCTTACTCGGTCACTGGTCACCTACCTAACGCAACAAGAAGTGGAAGCGCTCCTATCGGCGCCAGATCGGAACACCTGGACGGGGCGTCGCGATCACGCTTTCATGCTGGTGGCTGTTCAAACTGGACTTCGTTTGGCTGAGATGACAAATCTTCAGTTGAAGGATCTCAACCTCGATACCGGCGCCCACATTCGTGTCACAGGCAAAGGACGAAAGGAGAGAATTGTACCGCTCACAAAGCAGACAGTTGCAATACTGAAAGCCTGGATACGAGAGTTGCCAACCAACGATCACGACGTGACCATGTTTCCCAGTATGCGTGGTGGACGCTTAAGTGCAGACGGAGTCCAGTACATGCTTAAGAAACATCTGTCACTGGCAAGTAAGGTCTGTCCATCTCTCACTGAAAAACATGTGACACCACATTCGCTTAGACACACGCTTGCCATGGGGCTTTTGCATGCGGGAGTAGATCGCTCGATGATCGCCCTCTGGCTTGGACACGAATCAATTGAAACAACACAAATGTATCTTCACGCCAATCTAAAAACGAAGGAGGAAATTCTATCGAAAACAAAAATGGTCGCTGGCAAAAAAGGACGCTTTCGACCCGACGATCAACTACTGTCCTTTCTCAAGAGCTTGTAGCCGGGCGGAGAAATATGCCGAATCGTGTATCAGATGCGACTTCGCAATCCGCACGAAGAGGAGATTTATCGCCCAGCTACCAGCAATTTCGGCATAACTATGAACGCGGCATAATCGCCTCTATGCCGCGTTCGGCATAAAGGCAATTTTCCAATGAAAGAACTCCACAAAGCATACAACGCGCTCGGCTTGGAGCCGGGCGCACCGTTTGAGACTGTTAAACGTCGATATAGAAGACTCGTTCTTGTCTGGCACCCAGACCGCATGACCAACGCAGACGCAAAACGCGAAGCAGAGGAGGAACTAAAACGAATCAACAGTAGCTTCGAGAAACTCAAGAAACACTTTGAGAGTGAACATAAATCCGGATCGAGCTGTCGCTGCCAACCAGCGGCAGCCGGTTCTCCACCGCCCAGCTCTCAAAATACGTCGTCAGGAAGCCGAGGCAGCGCCAAAGGATCAGGACCAACAGAAGAACAACGGAGGGACGAAGAAGCGGCGACTAGGAAGCGCAACGCAGAACGCGAGCGCAAAGCCGCAGAAGAAGCCGCCGCACGAAGAGCAGCGGAAGCAACACAGAAGGCGCACGAAAAACAACAAGCGGCTGAAGACGCGATCAAGTCAGAAGCTTCACGGAAAGAAGAAGTGCTCCGCTGGAAGTGCACCGCCGCGATAGCCGCCACCTTCATTGTGCTTTGCCTACTGCTGGGTGGGCTGTGCAGCGCGAGACCTAACGCACTGGACAGGCAAGCAATGGAAGAACCTCCAGGACCAATTCAAACCGAAGCCGCAAGCGCCACCACCTACGGAGTCACCCTCGAATACGCCGGAGCTACCACGCCAGCCATATGAGCCCTACATCCCGCCATACGAGCGGTTCCCAGGCGGAAATCCGACTTCCTGGAGACAGTTTCATGACGAGCAAGAGCAGCGACGAAAGGCAGTGGAAGATAAGCAGCGACAGCAAGACATCTACTTCGCCAAACTCCAAATCGACCGCGCTCAGAAAGCAATCGATCATTGCAGTCACGACATCGCCCAGATGGAGCTGAAACTTCTCGATCCTTACCTAAGCGAATTCGAGAAAAACAAAATCCGCGAAATGCGCGACTATCAGCAACGCAATCTAGACAGTGCGCAAGCGGAGCTTCGGGATGCGCAACGCAAGCTTAGCGACCTGGAGCCAGCCTCGCCGTTTGGACCTCCACAAGAGCCTCCGCAAACCAGCTAGAGTTCGAATCATCACTTACAAAGGCCCGGCATGTGCGAT
>JADYYD010000549.1 GCA_020853845.1 Candidatus Melainabacteria bacterium | reverse complement strand
CTAAGCTTCTTCGAGAAGCAAACGTGACGGGCTGATATCGTCGCTCGTGTATTCGGATGTCGGGCAAAATCGCGTGATTTGATATCGGCTCTCGAACTCCGAAACTTGCTGTGGCGTGCCGACTACATACAGCTCATCACCTGATGCAAGAGTAAAATTCGAGTCGGGATGGACGACAAGATTATTGCCGCGCCGAATCGCTGAGATTGTAACCCCGGTCAGGCGCCGAATATCGAGCTTTTGCAGGCTCTGCCCGACAATCGCCGAGGGTGAAACAACAAACCATGTGCCGATGAATTCATCGTGAGCAAAACCAATCAGACGCGCCAAGGAAGCCTCGGCCACATCAGGTTGAAACAGCCTGTAGCGCTGGGTTCGTACATCATTGAGTGCCCGTTGAATAATGGGGTCGCCGATGTTCAAACTCATGAGGGTCAATCTGGAAATTTCGATACCGGCTTCGAATTCGGGCTGCACGACTGCGTTGGCTCCGGCAGCGCGCAATACATTGATGTCTTCGGAGCGATGCGCGCGCACGATGATTTTGACATCCGGGTTCATCTCGCGCGCCATGTTGATGATTGTAAGCGCGGCAAGCGGGTCGGGAACGGTGATTATCAAAACCAGCGCCCGGGGCAGACCGGCGCGCTGCAGCACAAGGTGACTGACGGAATCTCCGAATACATGCGGAATTTTCTCAGCTTCCAATTCTTCGAGAATCGTGGCGTTAAGTTCGACGACCGCATAAGGAATGTTCACGCCCTTGAGGACCATGCCGAGATTGCGCCCGGTTCTGCCAAAACCGCAAATAATTACGTGCCCGGACAAATTCAGTCCGTGCGCTTCCACGCCGTCATCAGTAACCCCCGCCTCCTCTCGCGCTTTGACTGAAACGAAGCGGCCGAGCAGTTTCGGCACAAGATTCATCAAGACCGGTGAGAGGACCAAAGTAACAACGGCGCTGGCGAAGAACAGGTTGTAGAGCGACTCTTCCAGAAGCTTGGCCTGATAGCCAAGCATGGCAAGAACGAATGAGAACTCTCCGATTTGCGCAATGCCGACGCCGAAAAGCAGTGCGCTCCACCAGTTGCTCGTCGCCAAAAATGCGCTGCAGGTGCCGATCAACACTTTGATCACCATTAAAAGAGCGACAAAACCGATAACTTCAGCGATGTGCGTAACTAAGAAGGTCGGATTGAGAAGCATTCCAATGGACACGAAAAACACCACGGCGAACAGGTCCCGCAGCGGCATCACGTCAACGAGAGCTTGAGATGCGTAGCGCGATTCACTGACCATGATCCCGGCAAGAAATGCGCCCAGTGCCAGAGAAAGGCCTGCCTGATCGCTGGCAATAGCGACGCCTAAACACAGGCCCAAAATAGTCAGCAAAAATAATTCGCGATGCTGCGATTTGACGATCGGCTTGAGAAGCGCGGGTACGATTGTATAAGCGCCCAATAGGACGCCGCCAATTAATAGGACGGCTTTAAGAAGAGCAATTACTACTATCGATGTAACGTTGCCTTCGGCGCCCTGGAATGCGGGAAGAAGGGCAATAACAGGCACAAGACTGAGATCTTGAACAATCAGCACGGGCAAAAGAATGCGCCCGTGAATAGAATCTATTTCGCCTCTATCCATGAGGGTTTTCGTCACCACCACCGTACTGGATAAAGCGCATATCCAGCCGAACAAAACGCCCGCCGCCGGTGTGGTGGCAAAACCGAACATCTTCGCGATCGTCCACGCAGCAAGGACCGTGCAGATAATCTGCACGACCGCGCAGGCGACGACTTTGGCAGAGCATTTAAGAATCTGCCGCAGCGAAACTTCCACCCCGAGCGCGAAAAGAAGCAGCGCGACGCCCATTTCGGACAGCGCATGAACATCCTCAGGCTTGTTTATCCATCCCAATCCATGCGGTCCGATGAGAATGCCGACAGCCGTATAGCCTGCAATAAGCGGGATTTTTATGCGCGCGCAGATGTAACCTGCGACTGCTGCTACCAGCCAGATCAATGCAAGATCGCGGATGAGTGCCAGTTCCGTCATAAGAAACTCCCTGAAGACACCTGCCCCCGGCGCCTTTGCGCCCAGAGTATGTTGCAGTTTTTTCTTCTTTCGTTTCTAAATCAACAATGCTTGTTTTATCAGCCACAACGGGCGCGAATTCGAAACAATCCGCAATCCGGAAAAGCCCGCTAGCTGCGAAGTTCTGCACGATTCCAAATCAAAGTTATTGAAAAAAATTCGCTCGTTCAGCGGCGAATCTATTTTAGAAACCTTGTGCGGCTTGCCTTCGAGCAAAACTGAAGGAGCCTCGGAGACGCACACATTGAAAAGCTCGCTGCTTACTTTTATCGAACTCTCCGAACCCTGAGCAGCCATTGCAGACGTGCGCAGAAAGACGAAACAAAGCACCGCCAGAAGGCAGGCTGTGCTTTTCAAGACTCGTGTGGAGGTTCGCCACATGAATCGGTCACCTTACTGATAGCTCACATTTCCATTCTACACAACCGGAAAGATGGACTTTCCTTCGATAAGCTTTCAGCAAGAAGAAAAATTATGGGCAAAACTGGCGCTCAGGAAAAATCATCAAAAAAATTTCTCGGTGCCCCCCTGTCAAGTTTCGCTCCCGAGGCGCCACTACGGGTGAAGGCATCAAAAATTGCGGCGCCGATATCGTGCAATATCTGAGTCTGAAACAATGAGAAAACACCCAGCAATATCGCCCCCGCGCGCTGAAATTAACCGCTTCTCTTAGCGCGGTTCTATGACCTGTGAGAGCTGGCCTAGCTCTAATAGCTTAGATTTCGAAATTTCGCGCGGGCTCGCGTAAATTATTAGGCAATAAGCATTGCTTGACATTCCTGTAAACCTAGTAGGGTCAGAGCCGTACCTCTTTTCTTTCAACTTCTGGAGCATTTAGTCAGACAAACACCCGCAACGTAGACAAAATCATCGTTTCGGCATTCTTCTCGGGTTAACAGCCGGGGGATGTTTGACTATCTCACTGCTGCAACGCCGCTTGCGACGTTGTTTCAGACCGGAAGCTGAATTAGCGGTTCGGTGAAAGCTCTGGCAATCGTGCCGGAGTTTACGCCGAATTCATACTTGCGCGCACCACAGACGTCATCTCGACGCCTGGTGGTGTTTCGCAATCGTCGAAATCTCTGACGAAAAGGAAATCGACTATGTCAACGAAACGTGTCAGAAAGTTCTATGGCGCGGACATCCCCGACGGCGAGATCATCAAGGTCGTGGATGCCCAGGCTTCAGAGACAACGCGTCCGATCATCCCGTTCATCGACGGTGATGGCATCGGACCGGAAATCTCGGACGCCACGCGCCGCATCATCGATGCCGCAGTGCGCAAGTGCTACGGCGACAAACGCGGCATCGTCTGGCTGCCGGCTTATGCCGGTGACGCAGCGGTCGCGAAATTCGGCACGGCGCTGCCGGATGAAACCCTGGAGCTGCTGGAATATTTCAGCGTCGCCATGAAAGGCCCGCTTGGAACGCCCACCGGAGGCGGCATGCGCAGCCTCAACGTGACGATGCGCCAGCACTTCGACTGGTATGCCTGTGTCCGTCCGATTCGCTACTTCCGCGGCATCGTGTCCGTGGTGAAGCGCCCGCAGGACCTGGACATCGTCATCTTCCGCGAGAACACGGAAGACGTCTACGCCGGCGTCGAATTCGAAGCGGGCACGCCTGCCGCGCTCGAGTTCATCGCGCTGGCGAAGAAGCACGGCCATTCCATTCGGGAAGACTCGGGCATCGGCATCAAGCCGATCTCGCGTTTCGCCTCCCGGCGCCTGGTGCGCGCCGCCATCGCGTTCGCCGTGGAAAACAACCGCAAGGTTGTGACCCTGGTGCACAAGGGCAACATCCAGAAGTACACCGAGGGCGCGTTCCTGAAGTGGGGTCTGGAGCTGGCGGCTGAGGAATTCGGCGACGTCATCGTCTCCGAAGAAGACCTCTGGAAGGTGCATGGCGGCAAGCTGCCGGAAGGCAAGATCTTGCTCAACCACCGCATCGCCGACGCGACGTTCTACGAGCTGCTCTGCAAGCCCAAGCAGTTCTCGGTCATCGCCACCACGAACCTGAACGGCGACTACATCTCGGACGACGCGTCCGGCCCCGGCGGCGGACTGGGCATCGCGCCCGGGTCCAATATCGGCTCCCGGAGCGCCATGTTCGAGGCGACGCACGGCACCGCGCCGGACATCGCCGGCAAGGGCATTGCCAACCCCTGCTCGCTGACGCTCTCGGGCGTCATGATGCTGGAGTTCATCGGCTGGGACGAGGCGGCGGTCAGCGTCACTCGCGCCATCGAGAAGACTCTGCGCTCCAAGACGGCGACGGGCGACCTGGCGCGCTTCATGAAGAAGGGCAATCAGGTCGGCACCTCGGACTTCGCCGACGCGGTCATCGCCAACATGGTGAAACCGCGCGCCGCGACGGTTCGCGCTGCCATCGAAGGCAGGAAAGCCGGCAAGTAAGCGAAGGGCGATGACCTGTGGGTCGTCTCCTGACGCCGAGACTATCCACAACCAGGTCGCGGCATAGAGAGAGCCGGTCAGCGTACATGCTTGCGAAACAGGTCAACCAGCGGTTCTCCTGTTTCCTCGCATGCGCGTTGAGCCGGCCATGCCGTATCCTTTGCAGGAGAATTACTATGCGCAAAACTCATGTGAAGAAAACGCCCGGGTCGGCGCCGGAAGGCAAGCCGATTGCGGCCATGGCGGACGAGCTCGGGGCGAAAGCCGAGTATCTGCTGCTCGTAGGTCGCTGGCATGGCGTCACCAAAGACCAGGAACGTTCGCTGAAGCGTGCCTTGAAGCACGTCGCGGGCAAGCTGGTCTTCGTCATCACTGCAGACGGGCAGGGCGGCACCAAGCGCCACCCGCTCTACAGCAACGAGCGCAAGCTCATCGCCGAAGGCTTCGCCAAAAAGCTGGGGCGCCCCTACGAAATCCACGCGGCGGCGGACATCCCCGATTCCGTGGCCTGGACGGCGCACATCTGTGATGTCGTTAAATCCGAATCGGGCGGCGAAACCGTCCTTACTCCCGACAACACGGTGCTGGTTACGTCCAACGCAGACGTCTTCCAGCGCTTCCAAAGCGCCGGTTATCGCGCCATCGTGCCGGACACGAGCGGCAAGCTGCCTATCGACATGCTGCAGGCGATGGCGGCGCGCGGCGATTGGCGTTCGATGGCCACCAAGGAGACCGGCGCGGTCTTCGAGAGCCACGATGTCGAACAGCGCGTCATCACGCTCTACAGCGACTTGCTTCTCAACGAGGACGGCGAGCTGTCGCACGGCCGCGACTTCGCAGTCTACAGCCAGGGCATGGACGCGAGCATGTCCGTGAAAATCCAGGACATCTGCCCCTGGATCATCGGCGGCTACATCGTCGACAAAGGCTGCGGCACCGGCACTCTGCTGATTCATCTGTCCACCCTTCACCCGAAGGCGCAGATTGTCGGCATGGACATGTCGCGCGATCTTTTGCGCCGTTCGGAGGGTCAGCACTATCCGAACCACAACGTCGCAGTCGTGATGGGCAACATCATCCACAAGCGCTTTGCTGACGCTACGGTGTCGACCATCATCTTCTCGTCGGTGATGCACGAGGTCTATTCGTATAACGGGTATGACCGCGAGCAGATTCGCCTGGCGTTGAAAAACGCGTGGCAGGAGCTGCAGGTCGGCGGTCGCGTCATCATCCGCGACGGTGTGAAACCGAAGGATGGCGACCGGCTCGTCTGGCTGCGCTGCAAGGACTCAGAACTCGAGGAGCGCTTCCGCAAGTTCGCCCGCGAATTCAAAGGCAAGTCGGCCAACCCCGGCTTCGCTTATGACGAACGGGTCTTCGACGGCGTCACGCACTTCCGCCTGACGCTGCACGAAGCCAACGAATTCCTCTCGAAGAAAGACTACCTCGCCAACTGGGCGATGGAGGTCAACGAGGAGTTCGGCGTCTGGACGACGGACGAGTGGCGTGAGGAATTCACGGCGCTCGGCTTCAATGTCCTGCACAGCGAAAGCTACCTCAATCCCTGGATTGAGGAAAACCGCTACGAAGGGCACTGCCGGCTCTACGCCGACAACGGCGGCGAGCGTGGCGGACCCGGCGAATTGTTGCCCTTCCCGGACACCACGGGCGTCATCGTAGCCGAGAAGGTCGTGAAGACCGAGGTCGAAGCGGCGGAAAACGTCGCCATCGCCGGATAGCGAAATCGCGCAGAGTCATTCTCTGTGCGGTTTGTAGACGGATATCGAACACTCCGTTGGCGGGCGAGAACCGCTGCGTTCATTCGCAGAGTTCAACACGCAGTGCTGCGTAAGCATTGCGTGTCGTCCGGCACCGGTCGTTCCAACTCGAAAACAAATCTCATGGAGAGGACAATGTCCAAGAAAACGACAGTGCTTGTCGCGCTGCTGCGGCAGCCGCACATGGAACGTCCGAACGAAATGCGCTCGGACCCGTTTTGGGAATTCGGCAGCTTCGGTCTGACCGGATGCCACAAGACCAACCTCATGCATCCGAAGAAGGTCCACGAGCTGACCGGCTGCCGCATTGCCTTCGTGCAGGGCGGCGACGCCGGATTCAAGCTCGTTTACCTGACACCGCCGGTGACACCAATCCCTTACTCCGACCGCAGCGAGATTCGCTGGGTCGCCGAAGGGGAAGCCGGTGAAATGCCGTTCCGCTACGAGCGGGCGCCTTTCATCATCAGCACCGAAGGTGTGAGCGACGTGCCGGAGATCGTCCAGATCTTCCAGAACGTTCGCCGCAGCGGTTGGATGGGACGTTTCGCCAGCAAGTTCCGCACTCGCCGCGAACCGCTCCCAGACGCCTGCGCCCGGCAGCTCATCCGCGTGTGGAACGCTCGCGTTCGCAAGGCACAACCCGGCGACTACGCGCGCATCTACACCGACGCGCTGCCGCGCAATCCGCCCAAGACGGACTACAACCGTCGGGACACCTATGACCAGATGCTCGCGAGCCAGATCGATTCGGACGCGGGCCAGGAGAAACACTCATGAGCAAAGCGAAAACAGGCAAGCTCGGGCAGTTGGGTTTGATGAAGGGCGGTCCGTCCTGCATCTCCCAGCGGCAACGGCTGCCGGCTGGCTTTTCGGTGCGCGATGGTGAGCTGGAAGATCTGAGCGGCATCATCCGCATCGTCAACAGCAAGAACAATCGCCTCTCGTTCGGCTGGATTCAGAAGGTGGTGCTCGCCGACGCGGTGAAACACCAGCAAGAAGAAGGCACGCTTTCGCAGCACAGGCTGCGCGTCGTCATCGACCGTGAAGGTCGTGTCGTCGCTTTCCAGCGCGCCTACCACCGCCAGGATGGTGAAACCACTCTGCACGAAATCGGCGTCGCCGAAGACATGCAGGGAACCGGTATCGGGACCTACCTGATGGACGAATTAATCGCTGCATGCCGCAAGCGCGGAATGAAGACCCTCGGACTCAAGACTCCGGTCGGCATGCGCAGCAACACGTACTACCCTCGCTTCGGTTTCAAGCAAGTTGGGACTTACAAAGGACGCAAGCGCGTCCTCAACTGCTACAAGCTGGAGCTCTAACCAGGAGCCCCAAGAATGAGCTACCTCATCGTAACTGCCGTGCTGCTCGCCATCGCAGCACTGGCTGGATTCGTCATCAAAACCGAGCTGCAGACGCGCAAGCACGATCGCGAAGAGACCCTTCGCCTGCGTGCTATGACGGCTGCGCAACGGCAGGATGAACTCGTGAAGGCGAAGCGCTACCGCGCCGACACGCTCGAATATCGCGACCAGATGTTCCGGCTTTACCGGAGCTTCAGGTGGGGACACCGTCACAACCCTCACCGGTTCCGGTACACGACGGCGCAAGCATCCTATTCCGGTGCCTGTGCGCGCGTCGCCAAGATCGAAGGCATCAT
>JADYYD010000548.1 GCA_020853845.1 Candidatus Melainabacteria bacterium | reverse complement strand
TTGAACGAAGAGTCCACAATCTTGATGGCCTGCTCGTACAATTTTTTGGCTTCATCGATTTTGCCGCTCTGTATCAATGTCCGCGCATCAGTCAGAGTTTTTTCCAAACTGCCGGCTGCGCCTTGACCGGGCGCTGTCTGCGCTTCGGCTGCGGCTGCTCGAAGAAGAGCATTCGAATCTACACCGAGCTTAGTCGCCAGCTCTGCAATTTCCGGTTTCGCTTGCACCAGACCGGCGGCCTTTTCTACACCAGCCATTTTGCCGAGAGTGGAAAAACCTTCAGATAGCACTGTCTTGGCTGTAGCGTCATCGCCGGCGGCATTCGCAGCGCGAGCATATTCATAACGCGCTCTGAACTGATTAAGAAGCAATTGATTAGGATCGCCGCTAGGCACCAGCGCCTGCATCTGCGTTTCCAACTGGACCATATTGGCATACTTAGTCGACAGTTCAGTTTGAAGAGCTTGCTTTTCCTGAGGCGGAGTTCCTGCCGCCTGCATCTTTTGGAACTTGGCTTGATCCTCGGCCGGCATTTGTGCTGCCAATTGAGCATGAGCCTGGCTCAACTGCATGAACTTGCTTATTTCACTGTCTGTATCAGTAATCGCTTTTTTAAAGCTTTCCTGCATTTGAGCAAGAGCGGCTTTCTTGTCTTGAGCCGCATCGAATGCCTGGCGATTGCGGTCCATGAGCAATCCGGCAGGAGAATTTTCCGCGCCGCCTTGCGGAGTGACTGCGCTACCATCTGCGGTGCGTTGAATTTCTCCTTGAGCTTGAGGCAGATTCGCCGCAATTCTCTGGAAGTCTTGCTCTGTAAGCCCGAGTTGCTGGGCTGCAGTAGCGAAAGCTTGCTGCATTTCCGGAGTAGCTTTAGCAATCGACTCGACAAGAAGGCGTTTGCCCAATTCCTTGTCTTCCGGCTTTTCCGACTTCATCAACTTTTCGGCATACTCCATGCGAGTGGCCGAAGATTGATTCATTTCTCCGACAAGCTCTTCGCTGAGAGCTACGCCTTCCTGCGCAATTTGCTGTGCAATTTGCTGGATTTGTTCTTGATGAGGCTTGATCTTTTCCTCAAGCGTGCGAACGGCTTGTACAAATTCAGGAGAAATTTGACCGATCTGGGTAAGAATCTGGTCACGTTGTGCTTTATCGGTAGCAGCTCCCAGTTGTTGCTGCAGAGCCTTGAATTGCTCTTGTTCCGCAGGCGTTTTGGCCAAAACCTTTTGCACGCTTTGCTGAAAGAGCGTTTTAATCTCCGGAGTTTGCAGGGCAGCGACCTGCTGCTCCACTTGGTTCTTTCTTTGCTCCAGTTGCGCCAAACGTCCTTGCAACTCGGCAACTCTTGGAGAAACACCTTTATCGGAATCAAGAACTGTAGCTTCGTATGCTCTGCGAACTTCAGGAGTCAGACCAGTTTGAGGAAATGCCGCAGTCAGTTCACGAGCGCGCTGAAAGGGCGTCTTGCCGCCGACCAGTTGAGTTGCGCCTTGCGTTTGATCGGTGACGCGCTGCTGTTCCAGCAAGGCGGCATTATTGGTCGCTACTTTGTTATCGGTCGGGACAAAACCTTCATTTTGTACTTGCGAA
Organism: Candidatus Melainabacteria bacterium; assembly: GCA_020853845.1. Taxonomy (GTDB): domain Bacteria; phylum Cyanobacteriota; class Vampirovibrionia; order Obscuribacterales; family Obscuribacteraceae; genus QKMZ01. The sequence goes on along the minus strand of JADYYD010000548.1, from coordinate 3,033 downwards.
TAGCGAACAGTGCTGCGAGGATCACCAACCGTTGTCGGGCTGTATCCTGCGTCATAAGTTTGTGCAGGTGAACGGTTGACGTCTCTATTGAATATAGGTCTGAGTACTTCTGCAAACCTTGGATTATTCGGCGCCATGCCGGTAATTTCAGAAGCAACGCGCATAAAATTCGGATCGCCCATCTGCCGTTTGGGATCCGAACTATTAGGATTAGGGACCATTTCAGGATCTACAGATGCTGCGTCCTGCAATGCACGTAAAGCAGCATTATCAGGTCTATTAGGATCGTACTGACCCATGCGCATCAAAAGCATGCCGTAGTTGGCGCGAGTAAAGCCGGGTGCACGCTGCACGGTGTGCAGGTTCATCTCTGCTTCGGCCATCTTCCTCACTTCGGCCGGATTTCTCTCATTCATCATCTTATGTGAGAGATCGATCCGGGTGGCGGTGAACGCGTCGTACATTAATAGACGATTCAATTCTTGCGGATTGGTCGTCTGTTTCATCCGCTCCAACGTGGCGACGCGATCTTCTTCCATAGCCAAAAGCTGAGCCAGGCGTCTCTGCCGTGCCGGGTCTTGCTCTTGTTGCATCTGTTGTTGAATTGCTTGTGCTTGCTTCTGAATGGAAGCTTCCATGCCGGCGAACACTTCTTGCGGAGACTTCGCAGCAAGAATGCCCTGAAAATCTTCGCGCCCCTTCATTATGTTCTGAGCAGCGACGCTGAAAAGGTCATCCGCTTCTTTCTGGGCTCTGCCGTAGTAACGGTTTACTTCTTGCAAGTTTCCTGCCGAGCGCTCTCCCCTGGCCAGCAGGTTGGTTATGTTGTCGATACGCAGAGCCATTGGCGTATTGGATACTGCAATACGTTCATAACCCAGATTGCGGTCATAACCTTGCAGTTGAGTGACCGGCTCGATTGCTGCGTCCTGCGGTTGGAAACCGACAGTGCGGCGCTCCGTGGCACGCAAATATTCCTGCGTGAATCCATCCGATTCACGATTGGCAGTGCCGTCCGGTCCAGCTTCCTGAACTGTGCCTATCTCTTCACTGCGGGGGGCTTGATTCCCACCAACCATCTTGACATCCTCGCGCGACTGAAAGGAGCACCAATGCTGCACTCAGCTTAAATATCATTCCCTTATTTGTATGTGGGAAAACCACGTAGAGCCTGACCAATTGGCGGAAAAATTAACCTTGATGATTGAAGAACCGCTGGAAGTCTCGCAATTAGGCTCGCTGGTGGACTGTGCTGAAGCAGGTCCCTTGCATCTATACAAAGCTCGGCAGGTTCTGGACAAATTATTTTGCGGCCTCGGTGGGGGAAATACGAAAGCGTGGCTAAAGTTCTGCCACCGTAACGCCGTCCGCACCTTCATATGTCTCACCCGGCCTGAATTTCGAAACATACTTACTTTTGGTCAAATAATGACGCACTGCTTCTTTGACCGCACCCGTTCCGTGCCCGTGAATGATCATGACCGGACTGGTCGACGCCAAAAGACACTCGTCCAGGAATTGCTCCAGCTTCACCAGGGCGGCATCGACCCTCTCGCCTCGAAGGTCCAGAGTGTTGGAATCGGTGCGCACAAAAACATTGGTTTCGTTGCGATAAACTCTCCCCGGCACGCCCGCCTTGCTGACACCAAAAGAGCCGCCCGCTTTACCGGCTTTCTCTTTCGGGTCTTTGCCCCCTCCTGCCGACAGGCGTTTAACATCGCTAGCCGGCACTTTCAGTTTGACGGCACCGGCCCTTACGACAACAATTCCTCTCGGATTTTTTTCTACAGCTTCCGGCAATTCTTCGATGACACCTCTCTGATTGAGGCTTAAAACCATTACCCTGTCACCAATTGCAAGCTTCTGCGGCTCCATGTTTCCGGTTTTGCCGGATGGTGCGTCGAGCCATTTGAGCTCTTGCCTCAACTGCTCCATTTTTTCTTTTGCCTTCTGAGCACCGGCAATGCTTGGCTCTTTTTGGAGATTGCGTATGGTGTCCTTAATCAAATCGAAAGCGACAGCGAATTCTTCTTTCAGATCTACGGCAAGGGACTGGCGGGTCTTTTCGGATTGAGTCCGCTCGCGCTCGATTTCGGCTTCCAGCTCTCGGCTGAGACTCTCCGCCTCTTTGAGTTTTTCGCCCGCCTCAGCCTCCTTTGCTTCCAGGCTTGATATTTGCCTTTCAAGCCTGGCGACCGTTTCGTCAATTGCAGCATCCGCTACATCCAAATAAGAAATTGCCTCACCTACCAGGCGCTCATCCAGACCGAGTCGCCTGGCAATTGTGATGCCCTTGGAACTGCCGGGAATTCCAGCGCGCAGCCTGTAAGTCGGCGACAGCGTAGCTTCGTCGAATTCCAAACTGCCGTTGATCATGCCGGGCAGGTTATAGGCAAGTGTTTTCAATTGTCCAAAGTGAGTGGTGCTGACCGTAACGGCACCCGATTCATTGAGATGCTCCAACACTGCGCGGGCTATTGCCGCGCCCTCTCTGGGGTCCGTGCCGACGCCGATCTCGTCCAGCAAGGCAAGAGTTCCCACCTCTGCGCTCTTAACCACCTCAACGATGGAGGTCATGTGCGACGAAAAGGTCGAGAGGCTTTGCGCTAGCGACTGCTCATCACCGATGTCCGCATAGACTTCTTTGAAAAGCGCGGCCTTGGAACCTCTGCCGACCGGTATCAAAAGCCCGGCTCGCACCATCAAGGAAAGCAATCCGATAGTTTTGAGAAGAACAGTCTTACCACCGGTATTAGGACCTGTAATTATCAGAGTTCGATCTTTTCCTCCCAGTGTTACCGTATTTGCGACAACCTTTTCTCTACCTGACTGAAGTATGAGAAGAGGGTGTCGTGCGCTTATGAATTCAAAGCGGGTATCTTCACTCAACTCAGGTTTTATGCCATCGTATTTGATGGCAAAGCGCGCGCGTGCAAATATCGCATCCATTTGCGCCAAAGCAATGAATGCTCGAGAAAGCTCATCACGACCGGAATACACATGCTGAGACAATTCGGCAAGAATGCGCGAAAT
>JADYYD010000547.1 GCA_020853845.1 Candidatus Melainabacteria bacterium | reverse complement strand
GGGCGGGTCGGGTCGGGCAGTTGCTGCTGAACGGGCGGAACCGCAGATGGTGGCGGTGGAGGGGGCGAAAAGTCTCGTTGGCGATCTTCGTCAGGCATTTTGCTGCTGTTGCTCCGCCTCGCTCTCGTTCTGGAAATTTTCGAGTGCGGTGCGAACTTTGTGTAACAGGACCAACTGGGCGTCCGTCGAAAGTTGCTGATCTTTGATCAGGTGGACTGCAAGGCAGTAGGCAAGGTCAACATCACCCTGTCCGATCAAACGCTCAGTCAGAAGGCGGCAGAACCAGGCTGCCGAGTCCGAGGCTGGAGTATCTTTTCGGTTAATGGATGAGTTGAAGTCGAACTTGATTTTCGGATCTCTGACAACTTCGGACACTTCAAAGCGGTACAGGCACTTAGATGTGCAGGGACCGCAAGTGGGCAGCGGACCTTGATCGCGTTTGTGCAATTCAAGGAAATCGTCACGCCACTGCCGAAGGACGGCGATGTCCAACCTTCTGTTTACTTCAGTGGGCTGGAATGCCGGGCGCAGAAGGTTGAGCCAGCGCAAGTGCTGTTCCTTCACCTGATCGTAGAACCAGTAGTTCTCCTCTCCTTTTCTTTCGAAATAACGCTCGGTTGCCTGGGTGAGTGCACACCACGTGATGCCGGTAATGTTGCCTGAGCGCGCCCTACCCCCTATTACCCGCTGGATTTCGTGGATGATTTGCGCTCGGAAGTGAACAAGTTGGGTCAAGTCCTTTAAGGTGGACAGAAGATAACGATTATAAACCTGCCGGAATAGAGTATCGTCGGCGACCAATTGCGCTGTGTCCAGAATGGCTGAATCACAGCGGTGTAAGCAGAATTTGCAGCCCAGGTGCCTGTCGAACGTGGCAACAATGTCGAGACCTTTCATCGCCTCACGGACAATTTGATCCGATTCGGCTGGTGTCTCCGGTGGTGGCACTTCCTTGGTCTTGTCGAACATGATGGCCAGGTGATACGGCTGTTCCATCTTCTCCGCGTATACAATCGCTCGTCCCTGTCCAAGCGCTGTTACGTGGCGCTTCTGGATATCATCCAGGTTCATTGCACCACCCATGGAGTCACGGTCGTCGACCGCCACAATCCTGTGCATGATCTTCAAGTTCGTGTTTTTCAGCGCTTCGGGAGCGAGTTTGTTCGGAATTTGGTCGGCGATGATGAATCCCTGACCATACGAACGAATTTCTGCAAGCATGTTGGTGAAGAATTCAACCGCTTTACCGGCAGGGTTGGCGGACTCGCCGCTCTGTGCCGTGGGCACGTTTTTCAGCAGTCGGTGAGCCTCTTCAATGAGCATGACGTGCTGCAAATTGTCGTGTGGTCCGAGTGATTCTCGATACTCGTATAGGAAGACCATGATCATTCCCATCAAGAATGATTTCTCGCTGTCTTCCGAAACCATCTTCAGTTCAACAACAGTTGGTCTGCCGAAGAGCGTTTCCATTGGAATGGATCGGCGCGTATTGAGCATCTGCCCTTTGCCGCCAATCAGCAAAGATCCGATTCTGGCTTTCAGCGCCGCTTGTACGTCAGGTCCGATTCTTTCCGAATATCCGAATGACTCTGTGATCGGTTCGATAATTTCATAGAGATCCTTCATGGTCGGATAGATTTCCGGCGGGCAATCAGGATCGCCAAGATTGACTCCCGGAGGCAGTCTGCGACACTTGTTTTGAACAAGGTCCCAGCCTCTGACCGAGTAGATCGAGTTGAGCGCTTTTTCCAATACCTGAGGCATCGGCGAATACATTTCAAAACTGGCGTTGAAAACAGATTTGAGCGCGTCGAGGTGCGTCTGCACTTTTACGCCTTTCATGATTTCGAACGGATTGAGTCTGAACGGCGATACCGTTTCATCGCCCAGGGAAAACGCCTGTCCGACCCCCTTAAAAGTTTCGGACATCAACATCATGTGCCGATATTCTGATTTCGCCGGCTCGCAGACCATGAACGGAATTTTGAATTTCCAGAGCTGCCCGAGCAGATAGAAACAAGTGTTGGTTTTACCGCCGCCGGTTACGCCGCATACAATCGTGTGTTTTTGCATCGCATCTACATCGATGTAATACAAATTGCCTGTGTCCACGCCGCGGTCAAGAATATTGCCGATGGCTATGATACGCACCGGATCTTTGGGCGGAATATTGGCGAGTGAAAACTCGGCCGAGCGCTTGATTCGGAAGCCCGGCATCTCGCGCTTAGGCAAATGGATGTAGGAGGAAAGCAGTCTCGAATTGAGGGGCGTGAGAAAACGATATCCGAGCAGTGTTTGGAAAGATTCGCCAGAACGTTGATTTTTCACCAGACCGAATTGCGCTACGTGATCTCTCAGCCCTTTGATTTCGTGTGTGCGCAAAGGAGTCGGACGGCTGGTTTCATCGACATACGTCGCTTGAATCAAGGATTGCAGGCGAGCGAAAACGGAACGATCGGGCGCGAAGAAATAAGTGCCGACCTGCCAACTTCCGATGGCTGTGCCTAACTGAATGTGTTTCAAATACGCGTCTTGCAGTTCGAGATAGTACTTGATCCGTCTTTTCTTTTCCGGGTCTTCGTTTTCTTGTGCACGCTGAATCTGATCGACGACGTGAAATTCTTCCTTCGTGACATATGCCTTTGGAATCGGCGCTGCCAGCACCATCATTCCGAAATCTTTGCCCTGAAGACCACTGGCGAGACGTTCAATCTGCTCCGATTCCATGGTGTCACCGGCGGTGGACTTCAACGCAGGAATGCCGGTGATGATACCTGTATGAGTGGCAAGTGGTGCCACCATCGCCTTCATCTGATCTAGCGTGAAGGGGTCTTTGTATGTGTCTACTCCATTGTAGACACTGTGCAAAATTGATTTGAGCGTGTTGAACGAAATATTGGTGCTGTCGACTCCGTCGGCTCCGTCGCCTGCGTTGGCAATAGATGCGCCCATGTAATATTGAACGCCGGTCTTGTCACCAAGCACGAGAAATGCAAGATACGCTTTCTGGCTGTGCATCCCTGTAAGCGCATCTTCCATCAAGTACATGCGTTTTGGACCCTGGTTGGGATCCTGGTTTTGCTGCGGCTGTTGCTTGGACTGTTGCTTTTCTCCCTCGATGTCCCACGAGCGAAGAATGCCGTCAACCCGCACGAAGACGAGCCCCGGCACGGGCCAACTGACTATGTCCGAACCTTGCACCGGGTCTACATCAAGCGCGTCAAGGTCGTATCGCCGCAAATCGGCGATTTTCTCTTCCCATATATTGCGTGGACCTTCATCCATGATGCTTGTCCTGGGTTTCCTTTGACTTATCGGTCAGATTACAATTCGACGAGCTTCTGACCCTGATTATACTCATATAAATAGTCTTTATACGGCTGGGATAGCCGCAGCGCCTGTTAGCCATTCAATTGAATCATGCCCTTAAAAGGCAGAATTTAGTACTGGTGGGGCTATAACCCATTTGACCGAGGTTCAATTGAAAGCTTGGCGCTCAAGCGACATCCGCTGATGCTTTCTTATTTATGCTGGCACCTGTGTGCATTTGCTCCAGTAGTTGCTTTTTGATCTTCGACTTCGGAATGTCCGGGAAATCGTGGGTCTTCAGGCTGAATGTGCCGGCGACCGTACCGACCCGGTAGCAGAAGAAATCGCGTGTTTCTTGACCTACAACCCTGTCGATGTTGAGCTTTTCTTCGTCGGAAATCAGCTCGAACTGGGGTGAGGTGTTGACCTGGTTGAAGAAATTCTGAATGGTTCTGTGTTTGATCTTTCTGCCGTCAACCCGGAACATCTGTGGTCCGATCATGTCCCCGTCTTTCTTAGCCAGAGCAAAGGCGCATACTGTTCCAACGTTGATGATAATTTGGTTTCTGAAGTCCTCCGGTAAATGTTGCAGCGTCTTGCAGCAGCCGACGAAGCCGATCTTGAACTTGTCGGTTTCCTGCGTGAGCGCTTCGATAGTTTCTTTCTCGATGAAATTATTCATTTCATCCAGGTAAAGAGCGCACGGTTGTTGTTTGTCCGATTCATGCACTGCCAGACTCAAAGCAGCTTGTTTGAGACCGGTTACAAGGAGCGAACCGAGCAAGTTTCCGTTTTGATCTAATTGACCTTGCGGGATTCGCACCAGCAACACTTGCTTGTTGACGATCAAATCGTGCAGTCTCAGATCGCCCACCGGCTTGGTGAGAATCGGTCTGATCCGCGGATCGCTGAGCATCGGCGTGACGCGGTTGAGAATCGGCTCCACCCAGTTGATCCACTGGTCCGTTCTCGCCAATCTCTTGTACTGACCCCAAGTTTCGATCAGTGTCGTGTATTCCGTGCGTTCTTTTTTCTTCTTCTCGACGCCTTCTAAAAGGATGTCTCGGAAGTCGTTGTCTTGCAGCAGTGTCGGCAAGTCGATGAGAGTTTTGTTGTTGGCCATAAGCAGAATGGCCGAGTTTCTCAAGATGTTTGCAGTCTGCTGGTTCCACTGGCTTTGTGAACCGGGTGGTTCAGTATAGATAGCTTTGAAACCGTGCACGATCGCCGATGCAGCATCGATGAAGTTGATGTCTTCAAGCGGCTCCAGCGGGTTGTAAGACATCGAACCGCCACGATATGTGGGGTCGACAATAATGATCCGCTTGGAAAATTCTTTTCCTTTTTGATGCGCAGCCACCCAGTTGGTGACGATATCTGCAAGTTCGCCGTCCGAGTCGATGACAACGACGGCGCGGTCGTTCGATTCGATGTCGTGGCAAATCATGTTTGCCATCATTCTGGATTTTCCTTTGTCCGATCCGCCCATGATGATCATGTGTGGATTATTGGTGCGCGACTCAGGCGGCATGGCCATAACGCGCGGCACCCAGGGCTTCCAGAATCTCCACTCCACGCGGGTTCCAAGCGGCATGGCGCCACGTTTGAAAGGCTTCGACCACTCGCGCATCATCTTATTATGTTGCGCCTTGTACTGCGAAGGAATGTATTCCTGCTTCGCCATGATGTTCAACTTTCCGGATGGTCCGAAAATAAACAGGGCGACCATGGCCATCAGAACACCGACGCCTATGAGGCCGAAAGCGACCTTCATGAAGAATCCGGACATGTCGCTGGGATTGCGCGTGTCATGCGGAGCTAGCATGGCGAGCGGATTGTTGCCGGCACCCGGAGGAAGGTTCACAGGACTCATCGCCGGAGGCTGCGGCATGGCATTTGGATGGCCCGGCTGGCTGGCCAGTACTGCACCGGGAACCGTTTGCACGGCTTTCCAACTGCCGGTAACCTGAGCGATGGTGGCACGCCAGAATTTGCCCATCTTGGTTTCGTATGCAAGTTGACCTTGCATGAACGGGCGTCCGAGCTGGGTTACGCCGACCTCGCCTGCATACTGAATGCCTTTGCCGAACGGTTTTCCGTCGCGCAGATAGAACTTCTTGAATTGAATTTTGTTGGGAGCGACAAGATTGCCTTGAAGAATCCACGGACCGCCGGCATCGTCGCCGCGTCCATATATGTTGGTCCCTTGCTGACCGAGGGTCATTTTGAATGAGCCGCCGTTTCTTTCCATCGGCGTTTTATAAAAGACGTTATAGATTCCTGAAATATCAACTGTTTGCGGTTGGCTCAAACCGCCTAAAAGTCCGCCTCCCGCGCCATTCTGCGCGCCCTTGGGCATAGAGCCGGCCAGGTATGTGCAGAACGTGCAGAATGTGTTGAAAACTACAACCGTCATGAAGGCACATATGGTGCCAAGGATGATCGCAGACTTGTTAGTCAGAGCCATGCCGCCGACTCTGATTTCTTTTTCTAAGAACGGCAGGTTATCGTCGTCCTCGTCTTTATCTGCGTCCTTGTCTTCGTCCTTACCTTTTTTGGACTTCTCTTTGACCACTTCTTTTTTCTTGGCGCCCGGTCTTTTTATAGTTGAAGCGCCGCCGGAGAATGACTTTCTCGGCGGTGGATCTTCTTTGTCGGTGGCATCGTCGTCGCTTTCCGCGTCCACTTCTTTTTTGTTTTTCTTGCCGGAGAAGAAATCATCATCAGACGAATCGGATTTATCTGATTTCTCTGATTTATCCGCAGACTCAGACGATTTGCTCGAGTCTTTTGATGGAGAAAAACCGCGAGGACGCGCAATTTTCGGACGGGCGTCGGCATCCGTTTCAGATGATTTGCTGCTCTCGTCTTTTTTGCCGCGTCTTGCACTTTCGTCGCCGAAAGCGCCATCGCTGTCGCTTCTTGCACCGGACCCGGAGTCGAAATTGAAAGCATCCATTGCCGATTTTGCAGCATCCTGAAAATCATCGCTGCTGCCGTCTTCACGTTTGGGCCTGCCGATTGGGGCGGCGCTGAAGAAGTCGTCTGCAGGTGCGCTTGCACCATTTGAAACAGGTTGAGAGGCGGCCGGTTTTGAAGCGGCAGGAGAGAAAGGATCAAAGCCGGCTTCGTCTGCGTCACCACCTGCGGTGTCCTTGCGAGGAGTGGCGGGACCAGCATCAAAGAAATCACCGCCTGCAGTTTTTGCATTGATTGCATTGGCTGCTGCCGCTCCAGCAGCGGCTCCGGCAATTGCCGCGGCGGCCGCGATCGCTGCCGTATGCGCGAAATTATTTTCCGGCGCTTTGTTGCCTTCTACTGTTTGCGCGGTGACAGTTTCTTCCGCCGCGGACTCAACCAGCCTTGGTAGATCGGCACCGTCGGTGGTTTCAACCGGATTTGCTTCGATCGGCATCGCTTCGACCGGAACCGCCGCCTCAAAACTGTCTGGCTGAGCCGGTGCCAGCGCGTAGTTGTTGGTGGCGGAATCAGATCCGTCGTCGGATACAAGCTTGACTTGATCAGAACTCGAAGGATCGTCGAAGAACGATCCTGACGCCGCGGAAGCAGAACTTTGACTGTCGAAAGCAAAAGGATCGGCAGGGGCCGACTGCGGCATGTCGGGAGCATCCGGCACACTCATTGAACTTGAACTCAATGAATCCATCGAATTTTCAGGCATCGCCTGCGGTGCCGTCTCTGCCGGTGCTGCCGGCTCTGCCGTCGAAGCTGCTGCCCCCATGAACATGTTTTGAGCGGCCTGCACTCCACTTGCAAAAGGATCGCTTGTAGCAAAAGGAGCCTGGGTAGCAGGAGTTTGCCATGGTGAGGTGGCTTGACCCAGAGTGGCCATCAGCCCGGCAACGTCTGCCGGTCCTTGCGATGAAGGAGTGGAAGGCATCGGCGCTGCCGACTGATCTTCCTGTGTCGCCGGTGCGGCTGTTGCCGGGTCGAAAGATGTTGCCGGGTCTTGTCCCGAGTATGCTGCCGGATCTTGAGCTATCGCCGGAGCCGCTTCGTCTTCGCCCCACGGGTTGTCGGCAAAAAGCGGTCCGGTCACCGGTTTGCGTCCACCCATGAAGCCAAGGCTGAGAGCTGCAAGACCGGTTTGCGAGCTGGAAGGATTTTGAGTCAGCGTTCCATACGAACCGCCGTTTTCGTCGTTGTGTCCATTGCCGCCGTTGTGACCATTGCCGCCGTTATGACCATTGCCGCCGTTGCCGTTTTCGCCATGACCGTTTTCGCCGTTATGGCCGTTTCCATAACCGTATCCGCTGGCGGTTTGGAGCTTGTAAGTGCCAAGGCGCCTTGCCGTAACGACCCGCTCGAGAACCAGAGGGTCCGGATCGACAGCTACTGCCAGAGGAGCTGATGTGTTCGCCATGACCGGCAGCGCAGTGGCTGAAAATTTAGATGCAGGCGTGCCGCAAGACAGGCAGCTTTTGATTTCGCCTCGCAACAACAAACCGCAAGTTTGACAGATAAGGATTTCCAACTGGCAGTTGACCTTTTGTACTTTTGTACTTTGTACTTTGTTTGGCAGATTCCCTGCGCCTATCTCGATGATAGCGCTAATTTAGACTGATATTGGTGTTTGCCGCTTGTTTGGCTATTTGCAATAGTAAGAATGCTGCTTAAAACCTGATTTCGTCGTGATCTTATGTCTATAAATGCGCCTTGTCAAGCACCAAATTTCTTGGCCAGTTGAGCAGTTTGGGATATATACTGGAAGTGGTAAGTGATCGTATTGCAGAATCCAGCCTGACTTACTCAGTTCGCTCCAGATTTGATTATCCGACGCCTGTTGCAAGGGCGCATTTGGAGCTTAATTTCGAGTTCCGGAATGAACGCAGCAGTAATGTCAGGGTATTGTTTTGATAGTGAGGGTACATTACTAAGTAAGCTAAGTATTTGGCGACTTAGTCCAGACTCGGTAGGCGTTGCTCTGACCTGCCAGAGCGCCTAAGACAGAAAAGTGGCACCGGATTGGATGGGCTCACTTTTCGCTAGAAAGGAAACCAGATGAGTCCTGAGGACAAGGGAAGCGCAGTAGGCCCGTACGAAAATGCGGCGTCCGGCAAGGCGAACGAAGAAGGTTCGTCTCTTTCTGCGCGGCGCGCCCG
>JADYYD010000546.1 GCA_020853845.1 Candidatus Melainabacteria bacterium | reverse complement strand
GTGATTACGGAATGCTTGCGCAGACTGCACGATCAAAATGTCGAAATTTCAGCCTTGTGGCCTTTCTCATATCCGTTTTACGAACGAATGGGATATGCGGTCACCGACCTTCAGTACGATGTTACACAAAAGATCGATGCTATTCCCGATGTCGGCGATAGTTCGCGATTCAAACCGGTGAAGCTGGATGACTTTGCAATGATGATGCCTGTGCACCAGCGCTGGAATAAGACATTCAATCTCAGTTTCGAGCGCAACAGCAAGCGTTGGCATCGACAGGTGACACGCCCTGAGACGCACTACGCGCTTTATCTGCATGATGACGCTTACATGATCTGGAGTCTGGACAATCGCAAAGAGCGAAAGCTCAAGGTTTTAGAATGGGCATATCTGAGCGATGAAGCATTTCTGGACGGACTAGCTTTAATTAAAAACTGCGGGCAGCTATCTTACGACTCCGCGGAATGGACGATGCCGGATCTCGGCCCATTGCTCAAGCTCGGTGTTCAATACCCGCCGGCAGAAATTAAAGTGCGGCACGGCATGATGTCGCGCGTGGTGAACAGCGAAGCGTTTTTCAACAACACTGGCTTGAAAGAGCACAGACAGGAAATAGCTGATCCTTTGGGAGTAACGGGAAGACCGGCTGATGCCGGCGACACCAGACCGGGTCCCGGACAGTTGATTCAAATCGCGGCAGGATTCTTGACGCCCAGCAAAACACTTTCACCGGCAGCGCAAGCTCTGTATAAGGCAGCAGCATCGATGCCGACATTTTCCGCCGAACAATACTGAAAGGCACCTCTATTAGTGGCACCTCCCAGTCATCATGTGGCAATGCCGTTTGCCCGTCCTTTGCGATTAAGTCGGGACTTCATCTCAGTGTTGCAGCACTTCCAACGGGCGATTTCAGGTCTTTATGCGCGTTTGCGGGCGCGCCCCGATTTGGACGATAACCTTTTTTCCACCTGAACCAATATGGTCGAGACAGGAATATCTAAAGCCAGAGCAAGGCGGCTCAGATTTTTAACGGAAATATTTCTGGCGCCGCGTTCCACGTCACTTATATAAGAACGGTGAAAACGGCTCGATTCGGCAAGGTCGCTTTGAGACATGTGCAAGCGCGCTCTGCGTTCCTGCAACACGACTCCAAGTTCTGAGATCAATCTTTCGTGTAAGTTCAAGTCTTTTGCCATGAGCAATATCGACGACGCTGCAATGCGCAGAATCGCCACCCCCCTTATTACAACCATACCCTCAGAATAGTGATTCGAGAAATCACCCATGCGGGGGAGCGTACGCGATCGAGACGAAGTATTTTCCCTGGGAAGTGCATGTGGTAACGGTTTCCACAGAAAAACTTTTTTTGAGCGCCGATAATTTGCAGGTCTAGTTTGGGTGACGCATATCAGCGGACAAGTATTGCCTGTTTGCGGCATCCAAAAGAGAACATCGAATTTGCAGATGTCTTAGTTAAGTCGCACTGCAAGAGAGCAACTGAGAAGAGTGCCGAACCGGCGCTTCAGGCACGCATCAGAGTGGCAGCAAAAAATGCCTCGGAGTCTTCGTATCCATGCTGAACCTTGATAAACTTCTCGGCAAAATCAAGCATCGCCTTAGCGTCTTTTTCTCTGCCCAGTTTTTTGAGAAGAGCAGCAAAACTTTCCAGGCAAGTACCCAGGCGCGGCATATTTCGTCTCTGGCGGAAACCTTCGATAGCCAGCTTGTATTGAGCTTCGGCTTCGGCATTCTTGTCCTGTGCCTGGTACAAAAGCGCCAGTTCGAAGCGAAATTCTTCTGCCGGTCCAAGTGGCGAATCGATCGATTTCAAGCCTTTATTGATGACTGTCTCGGCTTCGGCAAATTTGCTCAAATGGCGCAACGCAGCCGAATACTTGTGCATCGTTATGAGCACCGAGCGATGGTCGGCACTCAATGTTTTGTCGAAAATATCCAGAGCGCGCTTGTATTGGGTCTCAGCTTCTTCCCATTTGCCTTCTTTTGCAGCGCAATCTCCCAGGTGTTCGACAACAGGGCCCAGGTAGTAGTGCCCGGCATAGAAATTCTTTTCAAGAAGAGCGACGGCTCGGTTAAATTGTTCGCGTGCGGGATCGACTCTGCCGGTTTGCAGGTAAAGTGCACCCAGCTCGTCAAGAAGTTGGCTGACCGTATGGTCGTCCTCTCCGATGGCGCTTATGCGCTTCTCGATGGCTTGCTTGTAAAGCGCCTCGGCTTCCGACCGCTCCTGTTGGTGAAGGCTTTCCTTCGCCTTCGCCCAGAGGCTGTTGGATTCGTTTAGCTGGCTAAGGTTTTTGGCTGTGAGCTTGTCTGTCATATATCCATTATTCTGCAAGGAAACCGGAACCAAAGTATCATACACAGACCGTGCAATTCCTTCCCCTGCCTCTTCGTAACCTGGCAAGAGTCTTTACCGGTTCGGGGCTAAGGAGGCTTGTCAATGAAAACCGCCATGATCGACGCAAAATCGCTGATTGAAAAATTAGAACTGAAGCCGCTGCCTCTTGAGGGCGGCTATTTCCGGGAAACTTATCGCAGTGCAGAAACGCTGCCCTCAAGGTCGGACGGCAGCCGAAAGTCTGTCTCTACCTGCATTTACTTCCTTTTAACCAGCGAAACTTTTTCTGCTTTTCATCGCCTGCCATCCGATGAAATTTGGCATTTCTACGGAGGCGACGCGGTAAAACTTCATACGGTTTCTGACGATGGAAACCTTGAGACCACGCAACTTTGTGCTGAAATCGGCCCCGGCGTTGCACCACAGGCGGTGGTAAAAGCAGGAGACTGGCAGGCAGCAGAACTGGCGGAGGGTGGCGGTTTTGCCCTTTTGGGATGCACTGTTGCTCCAGCCTTTGATTTCGTGGATTACGAGCACGGCGACCGGGAATCATTGCTCAAGCAATTTCCGCAGCACAAAGACATTATTTTGAAGCTGACCAGATAAACCGAAAGGGGAAATGACGTGTCCGAAACAAATGTGAAGAAAGAGTCCACCACACTTACTGAACAAGAACTCGCGATTGTGGAAAAAACAGTGGAGATGGTCAAGGAAAAACTTTCCGCCGAATCCACAGGACACGATTACTTCCACATTATGCGCGTCAGAAAGCTGGCGGCCAGGCTGGCGCGAGAGGAAGGAGCAGATTCTTATATCGTCGAACTGGCTGCTTTATTGCACGATATCGCTGATTGGAAGTTTCACGAAGGAGACCTGGAAGTCGGTCCTCGCGTTGCCGAAGAATGGCTCCAGTCGCAGGGCGCCGGCAAGGAAGCCATTGAAAAGGTCAAAAACATCATTCGCGAAGTTTCATACAAAGGCGCCGGAGTGAAAACACAACCGCCGTCCCTGGAAGGAAAAGTAGTGCAGGATGCCGACAGGCTCGATGCTCTGGGCGCCATCGGCATCGCCAGAACATTTGCCTATGGAGGCAGGTTCGAGCGCCCCATGTACGATCCGGAACAACCGCCGGTCATGCATCAAACTTTTGAGGAATACAAGAACGCCAAGGGCTCGACCCTCAACCACTTTTATGAAAAGATATTTCTGCTTAAAGACAGGCTCAATACAGACTCTGCACGCGCCCTGGCTGAAGAGCGGCATAAATACGTGGAAGATTTTGTCGAAAGATTTTTGCTCGAATGGGAGGGCAAAATGTGAAATCGTGATGAGATATAATTCACCCTCACCTTGAATGCACTAAATCTAAGAAGGTTTTTCCAAATGACAGATACGAGCGAGAGCGACCTTAGAAATAAAATCCTGGGTAACGTAAAAGACCGCAACGCCAGTGAAGAAACGAGGCAATGGCTTTCAGTTTTGGATTCCAGTGCTTTGCAAGCAGATCAGACCTTGCATTTGAACCAGTTGCCGGAAGCTGAAAACCTCAGCACAAGCGCTTTCGTAGATTTGCTCTTCGACTATCTCAGTCGTTATGTTGCCGAATTCAACAAAAATCCTATCCACGAATCTTTGAAGGTTCACTGCGAAAGACCAAAAGGTGAGTACGAATTTCAGGACTTCACCCGTTTTCCCCAACCAGTCAAATACTTTCAAGGTCATGTATCCACCCGCGAGTGGGCTGTCGTAGTTCAAGCGTACAAGAACAAAATCCTCGCATTCGTGGTGCCCAGCGACATTCTTATCGGTTTCCGCCCGGGCGATCCGACCCGCCGCCCATACATGGAGATTATCGAGAAAGATGAGGACGGCGCCACCAAACGAACTCTGCTTAATCGCGGACTTTCCAGCGCCAATATCGGGCAGCTCGCCAAACGTATTTTCGGTCAAGTGATAAAGGTTGCACGCAACGAAACGTCCGATACCGAAGAATTCAAAATCGCATCGCACGCCGAGCAAGAAGCTGTCGATCCGGATCGCTCGTACGACGCGGATGAAAGCAAATGGCTTTTATCCGAGCAAGATTTCCTCGAAATGAGACGCTCAGGCGGTGGCGGCACACCGGCACAGGCAGCTCCGAAGGGCAAACAAGGCATACCGGAGCAATTCGCATCCAATAGCCAAAATGTAGCCAATCTCTGCATGCAAATCGTCGCAGATATCGACAAAGAGCTGGCAAGTCTGGAGCAAATCGGCATAGCGGCGATGAAAACCGATGCGATGAAAGAGATCAATTTTGCAATGAAACGCTCACAAGTTTTGAAGAATCTGAAAGACAAGATTCTCGACTTTGCCTCTGATTGGGACACTTGCCTTAATGGAGAGCGATGAGCTCCTCGAGTCCAAGCAAAGAAAAGACCGACGATCGCGACCGGCCGCTGCGCGAGGATGTGCGATTGCTCGGCAGTCTTCTGGGCGACACAATCAAGCGCTTCGAAGGAAATGAGCTGTTCGACATCGTCGAGCAGTTCCGGCAACTTTCCAAGGCGATTCACAACACACCGACCGCCGAACTGAGAAAAGAACTGTCGGACCTTGTGGAAAGCCTCGATGTGGAAAAAGCCGGCAAAGTCATAAAGGCCTTCCTGACTTACTTCGACTTGATAAATATCGCCGAGCAAAATCATCGTGTGAGGCGCAGAACTGAAAGAGAACTTGAAGCAAACGACCGCCCCGAGCCTGACTCGCTGACCAATGTGTTTCACCGCATGGAAAACGATCGGCAGTCCCGCGCCAAATTGAAAGACGCCATCTCGCAACTGGATATTCAGGTTGTTTTCACAGCGCACCCCACAGAAATTACGCGCCGAACTGTTTTGATCAAACAGCTTGATCTGGCGCGCATTCTCAAACGCAGAGATCATCCACCCCTCTCTCGGCGCGAATCCAAAGCGATCTCAGATGAGCTTTTGAAACTAATCGAATCGCTATGGTTGACCGATCATGTGATCTATTTCAAACCGCAGGTGATGGACGAAGTTCGATATGGGCTTTACCACTTCGAAAATGTAGTGATAAGAGCAATTCTCGATGTGCACCACGATCTGGTTAACGAACTGGATAAGCTGAACGGAGAGACAAAATGGAACGCGATGGAAAGCCGGCGCTTCGTAACCTTCGGCTCCTGGATTGGCGGCGACCGAGACGGCAACCCGTTTGTCACCCCGGACGTCACTGTTAAGACCCTGCACTATCAGCGCTCGCTGGTCTTGAAGCATCACATGAAAGAAATGGAAGGGCTCTTCAACGACCTCAGCCATTCGCATAATTGGCTAGATATGACAGATGAGTTTTATAAGTCGCTTGAAAAAGACCGTTTGCTCTTTCCCGAATTAGACGAAAAATATCGCGATCGTTATCGCCTGGAGGAGATACGTCAGAAGCTGCTCTTCATGCAGGAAAAACTGCGGCGCGCACTCAATTCTGAAGAGCAGCCGGGCGCCTATGCCGATAGTCTGGAGTTTCGCCACGACCTGGAAATCGTTTATAACGCTCTGGAAAAACAGGGCTGCATCGCCAGTTTGACCAGCCTCAAAAAAATGCTTTATGCCAACGATATCTTCGGTTTCCACCTGGCTAAGCTGGATATTCGCCAACATTCAGAAAGACATCTGGAAGCACTGGACGAGATCAGCAAAAAATTGAAATTGATCGAGGGCGGTTACCGGCAGTTGAGCGAAGCTGATAAAACCGCTTTTCTGGCGCGCGAAATTGAAAATCCACGCCCGCTCATTCCGGCGCAACCGAAATTTTCCGAGTCCACGAATCAGACAATCGAAGTCTTCCGCACCATGGCGGCTTTGCAGGACAAATTCGGCATAAAGGCAATCGACACCTATATCGTCAGCATGACGCAAAATAAAAGCGACTTGCTTGCGGTTCTGCTGTTCGCGAAAGAGGCAGGAATTTATTCGTCGGGCAAAAGTGACCGCACCGTAAGTGTTGTGCCGCTTTTTGAAACGATCGAGGATTTGCAAAACGCACCAAAACTGTTTCAAGCCCTCTTGCAAATCGATGCCTACAAGAATTACATTGTCCAGCGCGGAAACTTGCAAGAAGTGATGATTGGCTATTCTGATTCCGGCAAGAACGGCGGCATAGTGGCCGCCAATTGGGAGTTGTACAAAGCTCAAAGAGCACTTGTCGAACTGGCACGCAAAGAAGGAATTCAATTGCGCTTATTCCACGGGCGCGGAGGAACCATAGGTCGCGGCGGCGGACCCACTCATAGAGCCATTCTTGCGCAACCGGTAGGCACCGTCGAGAATCGCATCAAAATTACCGAGCAGGGAGAAGTAATTGCCGCCAAATACGCGATGAATGATATTGCCGTTCGCAACTTCGACAGACTTGCCGCCGCTGTCATCGAAGCGAGCATCGCCAGCCCGAGTGAAGAATATGAGGCCGTCATCAAGCAGCGAGCGCCGATTCTGGAAGCGCTTTCATCGAAGTCGTATACGGTATACAGAAACCTCGTTCATGGCTCAAAAGATTTCATCGATTTTTTCAATCAAACAACCCCTCTGCCTGAAATCGGCGAATTGAGAATGGGTTCGCGACCGGCTCGACGCAAATCCGGCAGCCAATCTATTGATGACTTACGCGCCATCCCGTGGGTTTTCGCCTGGACGCAAAGCCGCTTTATGCTGCCTGGCTGGTACGGTTTCGGCTCAGCCTTCAAGGAAGTGACCGGCGGGGATTCGGCGGCGCTGGAGACGATGAGAGAGATGTATTCGGACTGGCCGTTTTTCACAGGACTGGTCAAAAAAATCGAAACAGCATTGGCGGTAGCCGATCTGGAGATTGCCCGCTACTATGCCGACAATCTTGTCCAGTCTCAAAAGCTGAAGGACGAATATTTCAAGCGGATTGAAGAAGAGTTCAGTTGGACAAGACATGCCGTGCTTTCAATTTCTCAACAGGCGGAACTTCTGGATAAGACGCTCTATCTAAGAAAGTCTATTGAGCTGCGCAATCCATATGTCGACCCGCTCAGTTATTTGCAGGTTCACTTCTTGAAAAAGGTAAGAGCTTTCGGCACTGAGCAGGAACAAGCAACGGACGGCAAGGAAGCCAACGCTGACAGACAAAAATTGCTGGATTATGTGCTGATGAGCATCAATGGTGTGGCTCTGGGCCTGCAAAGCACAGGGTAGAGCGGACGGCAAAAGCGCCTGCAAAAGGAGAACGAAATGCGCACAGCTTCGACATCTGCACAAGTGAAGACGTTGAAGGATTTTTTCCTTCAAAAGGCGAAGAGCTGCGTGCACGAGCCAAGTGGCATGCTCAAACACCGCTTCGTGACGCCGTCTTACGACGTGGTAGCCGGAGCCGACGACAAAAGTGAAGTGTCCGATCGCTCAACGACCGGACATTATTTGCAAATGTATGATTGGGATGCGTGCTTTTTTGCACAGGCATCTATTAAAGCAGGAATAGAAGGACTGGCGGCCGATGTCGTGGCCAATTTCCTCAGTTTGCAGGAGGGCAACGGCCATGTGCCAAGAACCGTCTCGCCGAGCCGCATTTGGGACAACGGCGATCAGTGCAAGCCCTTTCTTGCACAAACTCTTCTGTTTGCAATTGAAAATTCAAAGACGAAAACGGAAATAGACAATCGTCATCTTGAAGGTCTTGATTGTTTTCTCAAATACTTCGACGGCAACAAGCACGAGAGCGGCTTGTACTCCTGGCGAAATGTCCTCGAATCGGGCGTTGACGATAATCTGGCTCTGCTCTATCCGCTTGAGGCGGCCAAAGGCGAGAATGAGGATATTGCCAATTTCCCGGACGGACGCCTGCTGGCTGCTGATCTGAACGCATACCTGGTGGCTGAGTTTCGCTCAATGGTCAAGCTGTGCCGCCTGGCTGGCAACGAAAAAATGGGCGCAACTTATGAAGCAAAAGCATCTGCCCTTTGCGGGAAAATCGACGAGTTGCTCTGGTCTCAGGAAGCGGCGATGTACTTCAATTACGACCCGAAGACCAAGCAACACTGCAAGTTGCGCGCATGGACTGGTCTTTGCCCGGTGATAATGGGAACTACAAATGCAGATCGCATGCACTTGGTCATAGAAAAGAACATCATGTCCAGCGATCATTTCTTCAGGGCTGCGGGCATCTCCAGTGTTGCCGCCTCGGAACCCCTGTACAACAATGCTAAACGTGGACTTTACGGGCGCGTCATCTGTTCGAATTGGCAGGGACCGATGTGGGTCTTGCCCAATGCCCTCGTAGTACGCGCCTTGCTGAGAGAAAAGATGACTGCGGAAGCTCAAAAGATCGCTGAACGCGTCGTCTCCACATTGGCCTCGGGACTCGACTCGCATAACACTCTTTTCGAGAACTACCACGCGGACACGAAGGAGCCGCTCTTTGCGCCACAGTTCATGAGCTGGAACAGCCTGACTTTGGAAATGCTGGCAATATTGGAGTAAAACCGGATTGCCCGCGCCGGTGACGCTTTATGGTCTTCGGCTAAATTTGGGGTAGCCGTTGGTCACCTACCTGTGCTTATATGATAGATAGGTGTCGCATCGAACCTCGGTATAGGTCTCCAGCAGATATGAGTCTTAAGCGCATTTCC
>JADYYD010000545.1 GCA_020853845.1 Candidatus Melainabacteria bacterium | reverse complement strand
GTAGAGACGAAGGCTACAGAAATCAAACCGGCAAATCCGGAGTCTATGGAATTCGGATACATTCCGAAGCTACGCCCTTTTGCCACTGGCGATGGGCGGTTTCAAGTGCAAAAAGTTAATCGCAAAACCATGGCATTGGCTCTGGGTGGCGGAGGAGTGAGAGGAGCTGCGCATGTAGGCGTTCTTCGCGTGCTTGAAGAACAGAAAATTCCGATCGATTACATCGTGGGCAATTCCATGGGCGCGATTGTAGGCGGTATGTACGCTGCCGGCGTGCCGTTTGACGAGCTTGGTTCTGAGAGTAGCTTTCGAGATTTCCGCAAATCATATTTGCCGACATTTTGTGCCAAAGCGATTCGCTTGCCGCTGTCCGTGCTGTGGTCTCCGTTTCGCACAAAGCCGGTTGGAGTAATGTCCGGAAAAAAATATCAGGCATTCTTGGAGAAACACATACCAAAGGGCAAAGAGAATATTGAGGACTTGAATATCCCTTTTTCTGCTGTCGTCACTAATTTACTGGATGGTCAGGCATACCGCATAAGCGAAGGTAAGTTAGCAACTGCCATGCGCGCCAGCTCGACGCTCGCGCCCATCGTTCGACCTGTGAAAATTGGGGACAAACTCTGCATTGATGGCGGAATCAGGGCCAATCTGCCGGCATCAGCCGCGCGAGACACCGGAGCTGACGTAGTGGTCGCTGTGCTGGTGGACGATCCGTTGCGGGAAATACCGAAAAAGAGAATGCGTCACTATCGCGCAGTAACCGAAAGGCTTGCGGACATTGTGCTTGCGGTAACCGACGAACATCAGTTGCAGTTTGCGGACATTGTGATAGCTCCCGATGTGAGCGGTATTTCGATATTCTCGGACAATAATGAAGACGTGGGTCGCGCAGTCGCAGCCGGCGAAGCTGCGGCGCGAAAAGCTCTTCCGCTTATTCGTAAGAAGATGGGACTGCCTGACACTAATCTTGAAGGCGGCGTAATATAAACAAATGGAATCGTCCTCTCACTCATAACTACCCAAGAAGCGTTCGCAGATCGAAATCCGTTTTTTCACGCAGGAAAGTTATTTCGACGAACAGGTTGACGTTCTCTCCGCCTTGAAGGGCGAGAGATTCCTGGGCTCAGGCAGCATCCTGCCCGATATCTCCACAGGCGATTACGGCGCGCCCCGCCGCAAGAATGTTTTTTGCCGCATTTACGTCGGCATTTGAAACATAGTTGCAACCGATGCAATTAAAGTTAGCCTGTGTTCTTCGATTCTCGGCGCTCGTGAAGCCGCAATTTGAGCACTTCTGACTGCTGTATTTAGGGTCGACCAAAACTACGTGACCACCGCGCCATGCCTGTTTGTACATCAGTTGCCTTTTGAACTCATACCATCCCTGGTCCAAAATACTTCTATTTAATCCAGATTTCGCAGCTACGTTCTTGCCTGGCTTGTCCTGTGTTCCCTTTGCGGATCTGGTCATATTTTGCACTTTCAAGTCTTCAAGACAAATTACAACGTGGCTCTTGCTGATTTTTGTCGATAACTTGTGCAGATAGTCTTTTCGCTTGTTCGCAATTTTCACATGCGTTTTTTGAATTGCTGATTTCTGCTTCTTCCAATTTTCAGAACCTTTTACTTTCCGTGCCAGGCTGCTTTGCTGTTTTGCCAATTTCTTCCGACACACTTTGAAGCTGTCAACCGGCATGAATACCTGTCCATCTGAGAGCGTGGCGAAAAGTGCTACGCCGAGATCGATACCAACTGCAAAGACGCTTTGGTGTTTTGGCTCCTCAATTTCCCGTTCAACTTGAATTGACACGTGCCATTTGCCGGCGGTTCTTGAAACGGTCACGTTCTTGATGGTGCCTTCAATTTCGCGACTCTTGCGAAACTTCACCCAGCCAATTTTCGGCAGATAGATTTTTTTCTGATCGACTTTTACACCTTGTGGAAATCTGAAACTATCATGACGCCCTTTTTTCTTAAAACGAGGCATACTTTTTGACCCAGCAAGAAAATTTTTCAGCGCCAAATCTTGATCTTTCAAAATTTGCTGCAGGGGCTGCGAATGAACATCTTTAAGAAACGAAATTTCTCTTTTAAGTTGAGTCAATGCCTTGCACGATTCTGCATAGCTGAATACTTTTTTCTTTTGGTCCAATTGCCCTTTTTGCAGTTCAAGATTTTTATTCCAGACTAAACGCATGCAGCCAGCAAACTGACTCAAACGGTCATTTTGTTGACCATTTGGCTCGAGTCTGAATCGATAGGCAGAAAGTACAATCATATGTATAGTATATAATTGGTCGATGCGAGATACAAATAAAATTGGACTTGGACGGCACTGAGTCTCAAGTTTGCATGTGACTTCGAAGCCACATTGAAAGAATTCAATGGAGAAGATGATCGCGTACATCTACTAGTTTTCTATCCACCTAAAATTTCAATCTCAAGACTAGTCAATGGTCTAAAAGGCGTTTTCTCTCGAAGACTTCGAGCCGAATCTGAGGAAATTCGCAGCCGCTAATGGGAAGGCGTAAAGTGGTCGCTCAGCTATTTTGCAGGCTTCTGCGGCGCGGCACCATGCTCAATATTGCAAAGCTACATCCAACACAGTGTTCCCGAGTGATATTTGGCGCCTTTCCATCTCAGCTCTAAAGGGCGAAGCTATTCGGCGCATTTGGTAAAATAGTCGAGCCGTACAATATTGATTGGCCCGCACAGTTTGATCTTGCCGCTGAGCAAACTACTTGAGACTTAAGATTGTTTTGGTACTAAAACGAGTTTGATGCAATGG
>JADYYD010000544.1 GCA_020853845.1 Candidatus Melainabacteria bacterium | reverse complement strand
TCTGGAAGTTTCAAAGGGAATCAGGGACTGGATTTGTCAGTTAACAAAATCAACCAGCAGGATGTCTCCGGGGACGCGATCACAAAAGGCGCCCGGATTGGCCTTTTTGATTCCGGGCTGGGTGGCTTGTCTGTACTTCGCCAGCTCTCGACTCGCCTGGGCGCCAGCGCTCACTCTTTCGTCTACGTTGGCGACACGGCTCGCTGCCCTTACGGCGACCGCTCGGCCGGTGAGATATCCCATTTCGTAGCGCAAATTGTCGATTGGATATCCAACCAGACAGTCGATTCCATTGTCATCGCTTGCAACACGAGCGCCGCAGTGGCCGGTGATGAAGTTCGTAAGAACGTTAATGTCCCTGTCATCGACCTGATTGGAGTGACTGCCGACTATGTTTCGCGGAATTTCAATCGCATCGGCGTCATCGCCACTTCCACGACTGTAAAACGAAAAGCATTTTCCAAAGCGATTCTCGAGAGAAATTCGCACAAGCACGTCACTGAAATAGCTTGCCCCGATCTCGTTCCTCTTATCGAACGCGGCTTGAGCGAATCGAAAGAGATGGATGCGGCGCTGAAAAAATATTGCGACAAACTTCTGAAAGATGAAGCCGAAGCCGTGATTTTGGGATGCACTCATTTTCCTTTTGTTGATGCCACTCTCAAGCGCATGCTTCAGGACAGAGTGCAACTGGTCGACCCTGCCGTATTGCTTGCAGAATCAATTGCGCAGTCTATATCTTCAACATCCGGAACATATGTGGAAGCCGGCACTCAATCGAGAATTTCTCGCTCTCACATATATACAACCGGCGATCCATCACGCTTTCGCGAGACAGCTAAAATCTGCCTAGGTTATACGCTCGACACCGTAAACGGTATTACAGTAGACGAGTTGACGATGACGCAACCGGTAATTTCACTGGTTGAACATGCAGTCAGCACGGGTACTGTGACTCCGAATATGGTGCCGGCGACGACATGACCCAGCTTTCGCTAGATACTTCTTCTTTCTCAGTCATCACATCACTTGAGCAAGCAGCCGCCGCCGCTGCGGTTTGCCAGGCGTGCGGGCTTTGTAAAACCCGCCGGAATGTCGTTTTTGCCGACGGCAATCCTGAGGCGCAATTGATGATCATCGGCGAAGGTCCGGGTCAAAGAGAAGACGAATTAGGTCTGCCATTTGTTGGACGCGCGGGTCAACTATTAGACAAAATTCTTGCTTCCGTAAACATTGATCGCAAAAAAGATACTTATATATGCAACATGGTGAAGTGTCGGCCGCCAGGCAACCGCGTACCCGCCAGAGATGAGATGGAGGCCTGCCGATCATTTCTTGAAGCTCAGATTGAATTTGTTAAACCAAAATTGATCGTATTAGCCGGATCGACCGCCGTGCAGGGCGTTTTGCAGGTTAGGGATCCAATTAGCCGTATTCGGGGCAAATGGTTTGACAACAAAAACGGTGCTAAAGTAATGCCCGTGTTTCACCCCTCCTATCTCCTGAGAAACGAATCACGAGAAGTGGGAAGCCCCAAATGGCTGATGTGGCAAGACATCAAAGAAATACGCAGAGCGTTGGATGCCCTCGATAATTGATCAAAATCGCCATCTTTCGAGCTTTCTCGAAGTGAATAACAAAAGCGATTATTTAAGAGCGTTCATATTTATCGCAGCTTAAGATGATCGAATTATCCCCAGTTTCTAAACACGCAAGGGCTAAGACCTCTATCTAGAAGAGGAATCAATGGGAAAGAAAGCGGAAACATTTTACGGCGACTCGCTCACTCATGAGCTCGTGGAAGCCGTCAATAACGATTTCGGACGCGCCGTCCTGCGCTTGCCCAACCAGGGGCGAGGAGAGGTGCGTGATGAGGTCTTCGTTTACTTTTCAGCCGTAGCAATGCAACAGGTCAATGCCATGTCCACAAAACACGGTATTGAGGACACAGATGCTTTGCACGAAATCTACCAACTGACCAGAGCCAATCTCATTCATGGTTTCCGCCTCGGCAAAGACATGAAGAATGGCACCTGGGAGCCAAGCTAGTTTTTCTTATCGCTGCTTAACCTTCAAGACTGAGCGCCCTCTAATCTCGTTGCCGGAAAGCAAAAGAGGATATGATCGAGGCATGAAAGTGGCTAGCAGCGAGGACTTCGCGTGGATTCAGCAAAAGAGCAGCCAGCTCAACAAGGAATGACTCTTGTCTGCTTAAAGTGTCAGGCGACATACCCGACCGGCACAGCGCAATGTCCTGTGGACGGTGGGACATTGACGATGGTTCTGGCTGATCCGTTTTTGGGAACGACGTTCGCAGAAAAGTATGAAATTCTCGCGGTCATAGGGCGCGGCGGCATGAGCACCGTCTACAAAGCTCGCCATACATTGATGGACAATTTCGTCGCCATCAAAATTCTCAATTCCCAATTGGTCGCCGACCCGCTGCACATGGAGCGTTTCACCAAAGAAGCAAAAACGCTCAGCAGTTTGAAACATCACAATATCGTTCAAGTTTTCGACTTCGGTGTTTGGGAAAACGCAAAACCATATTTGATCACGGAATATCTGGAAGGCGAAAGTCTTGCGGACATTTTGCAAACAACAGCAAATCTGACGCCTGAAAGAGGCATCAATATATTCCTTCAAATTTGCGATGGATTGAGCGTCTTGCACAAGAAAGGCATCGTCCATCGAGATATGAAGACAGCCAATATTTTGATCATTCAGGAAAACGACGCAAGAGACGTCGTCAAAATATTGGACTTCGGCATAGCCAAAATGCTGGGCGAAGACAATCAAGATCAAAGACTGACAAAAGATGGAGAGGTTTTCGGAAGTCCGCTCTATATGAGCCCGGAGCAGTGCACGGGCGGTAAGGTCGATGCGCGCTCCGACATCTACTCGTTCGGTTGCGTGATGTATGAATGCCTGACCGGTGCGCCGCCGCATATTGGTGCTACCAGTCTGGAAACTCTCAATAAACAAGTGAGCGAGCCGACACTATCATTGCGCGGCATCGCACCTGATTTGACGATCCCTGAACTGATAGACGCTCAAGTCATCAAAGCCTTGAGCAAAAATCCATTTGAAAGGCAACAGACAGTTGAAGAGTTGAAGAAAGGACTGCTCGAGGCGGCGAAACGTTCGCGACTCTATATCGAATCGCAGCCAAAAGCGGTGGCTTATGAGCCCAATCCGTTTGATGCCAATGCTAAAGGCGGTGAATCCGTCCCGGAAGTCGACGAGGAGCTGGTCAGACAACAACAGCAAGCCGAAGAGAAGAAAAATCTTCAATCGCTTGTTCTTGATGCCATCAGCTTGACTGAAAAACAAGACCGCGAACGCAAGCGACTCAAGCAATATATCTACGGCTTGTACGCATTGCTGGCGGGCGGCTTGCTCACTTGCGCGCTGCTTCTTGCCTGGCCGGGACCGGAGGAAGACCGTGGCCCCGTCTACGAGAAGTTGTTGTGGCAATTCGAATTGGCTCAAGGCGATCAGGCTTTTAAAAACAAAGCGTGGCAAGATGCAGAGCAGCACTACAAAAATGCAGCAGAGCAGGCAAAGAATTTCGGCGATCAAGGTGACCGCTACATCAAGTCAGAGCTTGCCCTGCTTAAAGTGTATGATCAAACCGGTCGAGCAAGCCATGCAGCCAAAATCAAAATGAATATCGCCGAGGCTGACACCAAGCGGATTGAAGAAGCTGCAGCTTATGAAGGAAAAGGCAGCAAAATAAAATCATCCTTTCACACTTCACTCGACGTTGAAGATCTGGACGGCGCTTCTGCAAAAAAATATTCGGAACATTTCATTCTTGCCGCCAAATCTTATCTTGCCAAAGGCAAGATCGAGGAAGCGCACAGAGCGCTGGAAAGAGCAGTCCTGATTGAAGAGACTCACAAAGGCACCAACGGCAAGGAAGTTGTAGATTGCGCCAGGAAAATCCTGGCTGGTTGCGATCAAGAAAAGCACAAACGTGAAGCAACGACTCTTGTCGAGCGAGCTGAACTGGCGAACAAGAAGTAACCGCTTACTGCTTCTTGCCGGAAGGCTTTGCACCGGCGGGAGGCTTGGTCTG
>JADYYD010000543.1 GCA_020853845.1 Candidatus Melainabacteria bacterium | reverse complement strand
GATCCAACGCCCGAGCACGACAGTTGCGGCGAGTTCATCTATCTGGTCGCCGAGTACTACCGGTACACGGGCGACAAGGCGATGCTCTGCAATATGTTCCAGCGTGTTCTGCGCGCTGTCGGATACATCGAGAGCCTGCTGGAGCAAACGCGCACGAGCGAGTTTGACAAAGAGGAGAACCGCCACCTGCGCGGACTTCTGCCGCCCTCGATTTCACACGAGGGTTATTCGGATAAACCCGCGTACAGCTACTGGGATGACTTCTGGTGCCTGAAAGGCTTGCGCGATGCGGCTTTTCTCGCCCGCGAGTTCCACGGCGCCGAGCACAAACTGACGAGGGAATTCGAGCGCATTGCCGAACGCTTCCGCGCCGACTTCTTCGCGTCGATCGAAGCATGCCAAGCCAAATACGGCTTTGACACCATAGTCGGTGCCGCCGACCGCGGCGACAAAGACGCCTGCTCGACGACAATCGCGCTCGACCCCGGTCTTCTTGCGACCGAGCTGCGCGGCGATCTGGACAGGACGTTCCAGGAATACTGGACTTTCTTCTACTCGCGCATGGCGCCGTATGGCAAGTGGGACGGTTATACGCCCTACGAAACCCGCGGCATCGGCGCATTCATTCGCCTCGGTCACCGCGAGCGGGCGCACAAGATGCTGGAATTCTTCATGCCGCATCGCCGCCCGCAGGGATGGCGTCACTGGGCTGAGTGCGTTTTCAACGACCCGCTCAAGCCCGCCTTCATCGGCGACATGCCGCACACGTGGGTAGGCTCCGATTTCGTTCGTTCGGTGCGGTCGATGATCGCATACGAGCGTGAGGACGGTGCGCTGGTGATTGGCGGCGGCTGGCGTTTTGACTGGATGCATCATCCGGGCCGGACGAAGATCGTCGACATGCCCACCGAATTCGGCAAGATCAGCTTTTCCGCTTACAGAAGCGGATACCGGCTCTTCATCCGCATCGAAGGCGACGTGAAGAACAAAGTCGTTTTGGCTCTGCCGTACTGGAATCACGGCGTCAGCATCAACGGGCGTCCCGGCGTCCTTGAAATCCCGGTCGGACATCTGCCTGCCGATATCGTCGTCGAACTCGCTTGAAGCTGACTGAGACGGCGAATTCCGGCAGATTTGATAAATGCAAATGTAAATGCTGTCGGGGCAATGTCTGTCCCGGCAGCTTGCAAATCTTCTCTAGTTCTAGTTTTGGGAGAGGAGCATGAATACACATGGAAATACGATAAAACGAGCGTTTTCGCTCGTGAAACTGTTCTGGCTCGGTGACCGCAAATGGGTCGCCTGGGGCTGGTTGTCGCTGGTGCTGGCAATGCTTGTCGGCATCAACATCTTGAATGTTCAGATCAGTTATGCCGAACGCGCCGTGCTCACGTCGCTGCAGGAGAAAGAATCTCTCGAGTTCTGGCACAACATCATCAAGTACGCGCTCACGTTCGTCGTGGGCATCCCGCTCGTCGGGCTATTCGGCTGGGTCAAAGGCAAGTTGCACATGGCCTGGCGGGACTGGCTCACCAGGCATCTTCTGGCCAAGTACTACGACAACGATCACTTCCACAAAATCAACAGCGACCCCAGAGTCGATAACCCGGACCAGCGTCTTCAACAGGACGTGTCACTGGTTTGCGACAAGGTGATGACGATTTCTCTGGCGCTTATCGACAGCGCTTTGGCGTTTTGCGCCTTCATCACCATCCTCTGGCTGATCTCGCCGACGCTTGTGGGAGTTGCTGTTTGCTACGCCGCATTCGGCACGTTCATCATGCTGCGTTTTGGAAAACGCCTGATCGGGCTGAATTTCGAACAGGAAAAACTGGAAGCCGACTTCCGGCGCAACCTCATGTACAACCGTGAGCACGCCACTTCCATTGCCAGCTACCGCGGAGCCGATCGCGAGCACAAAGGTGTCTCGGAGCGCTTCCGCCTGGTGTTGTCCAACTGGAACAACGTCCTGAGCTGGCAGCGCAACCTGACGCTTTTCCGCGTCGGCTACGACTATTTCATCATCGTCGTGCCGATGGTGCTGACGGCGCCGCTCTTTTTCAGTGGCGCGGTGGATGTCGGCGCAGTCTTTCAGGCGGGCACTTCGTTCGGGCGTGTGCTGGGCGCTTTGTCCGTGTTTGTCGGCCAGTTCATGCTGATTGCAGAACTGGCGGCAAGTGCTCAGCGTCTGGCTTCGTTCAACGAAATTCTGGACCGGCTCCACGATCGATCGTGCGATCCCGAAGAACAATGCGAAATCGAACGCGGTCGGGATGCGGCGGATGGTGTGGAAGTGCGGGATCTGACCGTGCTGACGCCCGACCGCAAGCGTCGCTTGATGGAAGGCATTTCGTTCCGCATCGAGTCGGGCGACCGGCTTTTCATCAGCGGTCCCTCCGGTGTCGGCAAGAGCTCGCTGCTCAAAGCCGTCGCCGGTCTGTGGACTCAGGGGCGCGGGCGGATTGACGTGCCGGCTGCGCAAGACGTCTTGTTCTTGCCGCAGACGCCTTACATGCCGCTGGGCAATCTGCGCGATCAGCTCACTTATCCGGGACGCGGCGAACCGCCGTCGGATGAGGAATTGATTGAACTGATGCGCCTGGTGAATCTGGGCGAGCATGTCGACCGCTACGGCATGGATGAAGTTCATCCGTGGGCGGATACGCTTTCGCTCGGCGAACAGCAGCGCATCGCCTTCTTGCGTATGCTCATCGTGGCGCCTAAGCTGGCGATTCTCGATGAAGCGACAAGCAATCTGGACGCCGAAAATGAAGCGCGCCTCTATGACCTGGTCACCGCGCGCGGTATCACGGTCGTCTCGGTCGCGCATCGCCCCGCCGTGCTCAAGCATCACAACCGTGTGCTCGAAATCAAGCAAGGTGGCGAGTGGAGTTTTGCCGCGGTATAACACCCACGGCGCGGTAAGACTCTCGAATTCCAAAAAGTCGAGGAGAGGTGTGCGTGGGTTACACCTCTCCTCTTTTCTCTCGTTGGGAAATTAGACGAGCGGATCTTTGGGAAGTTCCGCCCGGTTCCGGCTCTGAAAGTGTCAGCCACAGCCGGTTTCGCCACGGGCTGATGATTTTACAAACTTGCAGGTTTGCTAATCTAGACTTGTTTGTATGCCAATGAAAACAGGAGGTGGAAAAACTGCTGATGTTGCGTTTCCCATTGAAAGGCGCCGCCATGCTCATTTCGAGCCTGTGCGTTGCGCTCTTGCCCGTTTTCTCTCAAAGCATTTTTCCCGACCTGCCAAGCGGGCGTGACACGCTCACCCGCTACGAGTCCGAGATCAAGGCGTATGAAGCCAGGGACAAAGCGCGTCCGGTCAAGCGGGGCGAGACGCTTTTCATCGGCAGCTCGACCTTTCGGTTGTGGGGAAATCTGGAAACGGAATTTCAAGACCTGCACGCCGTCAATCGCGCTTTCGGTGGAGCGACCATCGACGAGATCAACCACTATGCCGAGCGCATCGTGATTCCGTACAAGCCGAGCCGCATTGTTTTCTATGCCGGCACCAACGATCTCGCCGAGGGTGATTCCGCTAAGAACATATACGAGGACTTTCTCGAGTTCGAACGCATCGTCCACAAGAAGCTGCCCGCCACGAAGATCTACTTCGTGTCGATGAGTCCGGGACCGGTGCGCGTGAAGCTTCAGAAGCGCTACGACGAAACCAACGCGCTCGTAAGCGCCGAGGCTCGCCGCAGCAACAAGTTCAAGTTCGTCGATATCCGCCCGGTCATGTACGACGGCAAGGGCAAGCTGAAGGGCAATCTCTTCGGCTTCGATCGCCTGCACATGAACAAAGCCGGTCAGGATGCCTGGGAGCCGATCATTCGCAATGCTCTTGCAAAGGACAAATGAGAAGCGCGGCTATCTTTTTGCCTCTTCCGCGAGGTTAGCGCTAGCGAAGTTTTTTCTCAGCAAGCATCCGACCAGAAGAGATTTTTGTTTGAAACGCAAGCAACGCGCGGTGGGAAACTTTTGAAATTGCGGCAGTGTGAACACGATTTCATGGTTGTCATTGGGATGCGATCTTGTATTCAACTTTATGAAAAACATAGTGTCTTTTTGCTCTTTCATCCACTTCTTTCTCTTGGAACACGTCTTCGCCCGAAAAACTGTATAGCGCATACTTCCGGTCTAAAACGTCTTCCTGAAAGGAAGCGGTGAAGCAACATCATTCGACTGCAGAAATTCCTTCTGTTGCTTGGAATGGTGTCATCTGCGGTGCTTGCAACGCGTTCGTCAGCCTCTGCTGCAACGTGTTTGCCAGTGTCGCTCAGCCGAAAAATTTCTCTGGAGTCAAACATGAACAACGGAACAGTCAGTCTGTCCAAGGGCGGGCTCTTCAGCAAGGTCTCCTTGCTGATGACCATCAGCATGTGCATCAGCGCTCTCGGCACTTTCCTCGGCGCCGGCATCACCTCTATCGGTGCCATCATCGCCCTGGCAATCGCGTTCCTGGTCGGTGCCTTCGCTGTGCCCTTCGCGGCCAAGAAGAGCACGCAGGCGGGCCTCGTCGCTCTCGCCATCTGGACGTTCATCAGCGGTCTTTTCCTCGGACCGACGATCAACCACTACGTTGCCGTTCTCGGATGGCAAACGGTGTTCCTCTCCTTCCTCGGCACGGGCGGCGTCATGGCTGCCTGCGGTGCAATCGGCGCGCTCTCGGGCCGCGACTTCACGAACATGGGCAAGTACCTGATGTTCGCGCTGTTGGCTCTCATTGTCGTCGGCATCGTCAACATCTTCGTGGCGTTCTCGACCGGCGTGGAAATCGTCTACTGCCTGATCGGCATGGCGGTTTTCGCGGGCTTCTTCATCTTCGACTTCTTCCGGATTTCGAAGGCGGAGAACACCTGGTTCAACGCCATCACGGCCACGATGGAGATCTACCTGGACTTCATCAACTTCCTGCTCTACCTGCTGCGCTTCATCGCGGCGGTGACCGGCAAGAAGGACTGAGCATCAGGCTCGCTGACTGCTGCGTCAAACGCGGCAACTAAAGCACGCTAGCGGTTGGAAGGCGCAAGGGAGGGTGACACTTCTCTTGCGCTCTTCGGCTGCTTAGGCAACTGACTCTCTTCTTTCCTCTCGGAATGCGGCTTGACGCCTGCAACGGCTTCTCGCCGCGGAGAAATATCATGAAGGAAATGCTTGTAATCGACGTTGGCAACTCCAATGTCAAATATGCTCTGTTTCGTGACGGAAAGGTGACTGAGACCTGGCGGCATCCAACCGCCGAGGTCAAAGAGTCGGCTTCCGCCATTCTCGGCAAGACCTCGTGTCCTGTCGCCATCTCGTCCGTCGTTCCGGCAGCCGAGCAAGAGCTCAAGGCTGTTCTTGCCGGCAGCGGCCGCGACGTCATTTCGGTAAGCGCGGTGACGCAGAAATTGCTCACCGGCATGGACGAATCCATGGGCGCCGACCGTGTCGCCGACGCAGTTGCCGCCTGGCACCTGTACGGCAAAGGTCGAACGCCGGTAGCCGTAATCGGCATGGGCACCGCGACCACGATGCTCGTCGTCTCCGGCTCCGGTCACGTCAAAGGCGGCTGGATCGCTCCCGGCCTGCACATCACGCTGGAAAACCTCCATCATCGCACCGCGCTTCTGCCGCTGCTGAAGATGGAAGGCCAGACGTTGCAGTTGGGCTACGACACCGACACCCACATGCGCAACGGCGTTTTCGCCGGTCATATCGGGCTCGTGCGTGAGTGGTTGGCAATCGCCGACCGCAATCTCACCGGTCCGACCCTCTTCGTGGGCACGGGCGGCTGGAGCAGATCCGTGAACGAACATGGTAGCATCCATCAAAAGGTCTTCGACATCTGCGACCCGAACCTGACCCTCAAAGGCATCTACCTGTTGGCCACCGACGCGAACAAAACCCCCACGCAAAGCTCGTCGCGCCAGATTGCTCTCGCCAAACGGCGCTGGGTAAAACTGATGCGTGAGCTGAACGTGCCGGAAGCGCGTTGGCGGCCCATCTGGGAAAACCTCGTCAGACTCTACGGTGAGCGTGGACGCTACTACCACAATCTTCGCCACATCGTCAAAACGCTGACGTTGCTGGACCGCTTCTCAGGCGGCTCGGCAAGCACGCTGCTGCGCCTGGCGGCGTTCTATCACGATGCGATTTACGACGTGCAAGCGAAGGACAACGAAGAGCGCAGCGCCCTTCTGGCGATGGCGGACATGGCAAGCCTCGGGCTTGATGTGCGCCTTGCCGAGGACGCCGCCGCTCTGATCAACGCCACCAAGGGTCACCGACCGCTCTCCGGGCGGCTCGCCAAAGACTCGCGCCTGTTCCTCGATGCCGACCTGGCGATTCTCGCTTCGTCGGCGGGCGAATACGGTCGCTACGCGGCCGACATCGCTCTGGAATACGACTGGATGGAGCCCTCGACCTACAACAAAGGTCGCGCGCACGTGCTCAAGAAATTCCTCGAACGCAAGCATCTCTTCTACACGCCGTCGGTTCGCGCCGAGCTGCAGAAGAAAGCGCATGCGAACATGGAACGCGAGATCAAGCGCTTGAGGGCGTAACGTCAGAGGGTAGAACTCAGCCGCGTTTCGCGAAAGCCGAACGCTTT
>JADYYD010000542.1 GCA_020853845.1 Candidatus Melainabacteria bacterium | reverse complement strand
CCTTGTCAATTTCATTTGTGCTGTGGCCACGGGCTTTTGAAGCTGTACGCATCTGTTGATAGAATCCGGCGAGATCTCGGCTGTCCTTTGGTAGTGTTGGATCTTCGGTTATTGCCTTGAGCGTGCCCGTGTCCGCAATAGCTTCTTTTCCCTTGCTTTTCTTTGTAGCGGGCTTGTCTGGCGCTTCTTTCTTTGCCCGGATGACCGCCTCCGCTTCCGCTGTCATGGCAGGCGTAATGCGGGTCGGGTGAGGATCTAGGCTGATGTCCTTTTTTGCCTTTGGGCTGTTTTTGTCTATTGTTAGTTCTTTGCCTGTTTTCGGGTCTATAGCTACCAGCAGCTCAAAGCTGCGTTTATCCGGGCTGTCTACGAATCCGTCTTTGTAGGCAAGCTCGGTCATGCCCTTTGTTCGGCATTGGTTCTGCGCGAGGGCGGCGTCTAGTGCGTCGTTGGGGGCGTTACGGACGTCCAGGGCGTCAGGCGGCTTCTCCAGGCGGTCGTTTGCCTTCTGCCCGCCCTCTTTTACCTGCTCGGATGGTTTCACTTTGTCTGACACGCCCAAAGGCCTCAAACGGACATCACGTTACCAGTATAAACGCGAGAAAACACCAAACGCCGTTACATGCGGCCGCATAATTGTATTTCCCGCCTTGCGCGTGGCTCCAGCCCACCCACCCCAAACCAAGCCGCGCGCCTCCACCCCGGGCGCCAAGAACAGCGGCTTGAATTTTGACGAACCTAACCACTACAAGACAATGTACTATTGGAACAGGTTTGCGAGGAGATTCTAACTTGGCACGATGCGAATGGGCGAAGTCCGAACTTATGATCGAATACCACGATCATGAATGGGGCGTGCCAGTACATGATGACAGAACCCTATTCGAATTCCTGATTCTGGAAGGAGCTCAGGCCGGGCTCAGCTGGGAGACCATATTGAAAAAACGCCAGGCATACAAGGAAGCGTTTGACAATTTTGATGCTGAAGTCGTGGCCGCCTATGGTAACAGAAAAATCGGCCAGCTCCTGGCTAACGATGGAATTGTTCGCAATAGATTGAAGATCGCATCTGCCATAAAGAATGCTCAAGCGGTTCTTGCCGTTCAGGAAGAATTCGGAACGCTAGATCGCTTCATCTGGCAGTTTACCGAGGGGCGTTCCATTGTTAATCACTGGAAGGAACTCAAAGAGATTCCTGCACGCACGAATGAAGCAGACCACATGAGCAAGGAATTGAAGCGGCGCGGATTTAAGTTCGTAGGCTCAACCATTTGTTATGCACACATGCAGGCAACCGGCATGGTCAATGATCATGTCGTAAGCTGCTTCCGGCATGCGGACCTTTTAAATATCAGTAAGCAACATGATGTTGCTCGCCCCGTGAAACGCAGATGAGTTGAGGTGTGGGTCTGCGAGATCAGATCATGTCTTAACCGGAAGTGATTGCACGAATTTGGCAGCAGTTTCTACGAATAGCTGCAACTGATCGTCGGAATCACATCCATCAGGTGATACCATTACCCACCCCTTCATTGGTTTGTGCGTAATGTCCATGACACGCACATTCGGCTCCACAAGCAGTTTTTCAGAGCTCTCCTTCCCCACGCGCAAGATGAGGAAGTCTTTGTGTACGCCGACGCACATGTTTCCATTTAGGAAAAAGCAAATACCACCAAACATTTTCTTCTTTAAGAAGCCGGAACGGCTGGACAAAATTCTGTCCAGCCGCTTCTCCAGATCGACGCTATACGGCATTAGCAGCCATCTTTTGACCCAACACTTCAATTGCTTCCTTTGGAAATTTCGCTGTATCGTAGAACAACTCCACCGAGCGGATCTTT
Source organism: Candidatus Melainabacteria bacterium (assembly GCA_020853845.1). Taxonomy (GTDB): domain Bacteria; phylum Cyanobacteriota; class Vampirovibrionia; order Obscuribacterales; family Obscuribacteraceae; genus QKMZ01. The sequence continues at coordinate 6,556 of JADYYD010000542.1, read as the reverse complement.
CCATCCTCCACGATCGAGAACTCTACCATCCGAAGTTGAAACTTAACGGGACTGGTCACGTCCCAGTCAAATATTTTGACCACTTTGTTTCCTTCCGCGACATACGTTGCGTTTTCGCTACTGCAACTGAATGGACAATTTTGCGCGAAGGCTACTGCCTCGTCAGCACTGCACATCTCCATCATCGGTCCACGAAATTTGTAATCGTTATGAAGCAAGGAACGATAAGTCTTCGTGTCCTTTTCCTCCCAAGCTTCCGAGACTCTTTTGACAACTTCTAATGCTTGACTCATTTGTATTCCTCGGTTTGTTGATATGATTTAGGCACTTGCGAGTTGCAAGTGCTCAGACAATTTACTCCGGCCACTTGCAAAAAGCAAGTGCCTTCAAATTACTTTATGTCCTCAACGTCAAAAGATTCACCAAGATCCTGCTGTCCAATAACTAACGTGCTCGATATCGTTGGAGATCGTTGGACACTACTGGTGGTGCGCGATCTACTCCTCCTTGGGAAGCATGAATACAAAGACTTCATGGCGAGCCCAGAGTCGATTGCTACGAATGTTCTTGCAGACAGACTAAAGCGACTCAGTTGCGCCGGTATAATCGACGAGATCGCATATCCAACTAATAAGTCGCGCAAGATTTACTACCTGACAGGAAAAGGCAAAGCACTTCTGCCGATGCTCGTCGAAATGATCCTTTGGGGAGGCAATTACCTCTCAGAGGTGGAGATTCCAAAACAAAAATTCAGACAAATCAAGAAAGATCCAGAAGCATTTAAGAAGGGCGTCCTTGAATCGATCGCCGAGTGGGAGCGAACCGTCCTGAGACCACTACAGAAAGTCGCTGCCCCTTTGGACGAATAGCAAGTTCGCTCTCATTCATGCTTTTATTTCCTCTGCGAGCTATTTTATCCGACAGTACTTTGTTACTTCTCATCATCGGCTCCGACCTCCGACCTTCCCACTGCATCGAAGATCATAAAGGTATGCAGATGCACCTGATTGCTTGAATTCCTGAAGTCGCTTACCGCGTTTATCAAGAAAATACAAGAAAACGCGCTCCTCATCACTTCCCAACCAAACTGTATGCGAGAAGATTATCCAGACCCGCGCATTTTCGGAGAGGCTACCGATGTCTTCTTCGTACAGTGACCATTGCGCGGAGAAGTTTCCACTTCCATACAACTCGAAGACCCTTTCCGCAGGCAGTGTCCTGTTAGCGTTCGACCGTCTCCATTCAGCCAGAAGTGCTTCTCTCAGTTCTCGATTCCACCAATACCCTGGAACTCCTACTTGAAATTCCTCTCGAACAAGCCCGGCGCGCCTTCCATAGTACACTGCCGGAAAGTAACCACCGTAGTACACATAGATTCTGTCGCCGCATTTTCTATTGGCTATGACATGCTTTATCACACCTCTAACGTCTATTCTGTTGACTGTCAACGAATTACTTGAGAGCGAGATCCAATCCAGTCGCGGCAAAAACAAGCTCAGAATTACAGTGGCTGCCAGTGCCACCGATCCTGGTGTCAGTCTGCGACACAAGCTAAGTGCTCCCTCTGCGACAAGTAACTGAAAAGCTGGGACAGCAAACAATAGGAATCGTCCAAACAAAGGATAAATACAGAGCCATGATCCCACCATGGAGAGTGCAAACGGAACCGTCAAGACAAAGAAGTGCATCCTCCGCTGCGAGGCGAAGGACACGCCTCCAGCCACAGCGCAGAGTACTCCGATACCACCACCGGTGACAGATAGACCGAATGGGTACAGTAACAATTCCTGAAACTTTCGATAAATCCACACAACTGCCGTTGCATTATGTGGAATTGCCGCGCGGAAGTCCATAAGTGCATCCTTACAAGTGCTATTCATCAGGGGTTGCAGGGAGAGGATATACATGAGGACTGACGACAATACCCAGATAAACCCGCACATCAACAAACAAGCTAAAGTCTGACGTCCTCGCTCCCTGCGGTATTTCAGGAGGGCCGCTCCCAACACAGCTATCATTGTCAGCAGAGACGCGTATGAAACCCAGGGTGAAACAATTGCTCCTACGAAAAGCAAAACTAGTCCCTTTCTTCGACTAGAAGGATCAAGTATCATGAAGCCGGAGAGCATCAAGAGAATACTCACGAGAACGTCCAGCGAGTATGGTTTCAGCTCGCTGCTGTATCGCAAGAGAGCTTCGGATAGCGCAAATAGTGCGACCGCAATTGGCACAGCACCTGGTTGCAAGAGTTTCTTCGCGAGCTGCAAAAAGAACACTTGCGAAAGAACGCCAGCAAGCAACGGAATGAATCTAAGGACATATTCGGAATCTCCGAATGCTGTCAACATCGCCTTTTCCATTAACAGAAATCCAACAGGGGCCGCCTGACAATAGTCGAGTCGTCCTATCAATCCAGCAAAGGTCCGATCTGTTAAGTTCAGTGCCAACTGCGCTTCATCAGTCCAAAACGGCCGGTTCTCTAAATAAATGGCTATTCTGAGTCCGATTCCAATGAGAGTGAGCAGGAACGCAAGTGTTTGTGGACTGGGCCGACTCAGGCAGTTCCGCCAGCTTTCCCCTTTCCCTTTTGCCTGTGGTTCTGCTGCCGTGTCAATTCCAGCAGCCTCGTACATTTCAAACAAATCTGAAGTCCCCGTCAACTAGTCTTTGCTAGTTAACGAAATACAATCAAGAAATATTCCAGCATGGTCCGGCTGGTCCGGGCACTGTATGCGGCGCGAAACTAGCGCTGCCCGACCGGGCAACCCTGATTGCTATGTCACGTGGGTGCAGGTCCGAAGTTGATGGCAGTCTCGAACATGTTAAATGCAAAGCACGCGAGACCAACAACGAGAGTAACAAAGAAAACGGCAAGAGAGCCGATGACTGCCCTTGTTGGAATTTCAGCTGTCGCCAATTTGGAGATCCGTTGAGATAGGTTCACATCCATTCTCTCGAAGTTGAGTATTTGAAATCGCACCTTCCATGAACCGGTAAACGTTGTAGGTGAAAGTTTTATTCCCTTCTCCTTGATTAATTCTGTGGTTGTGGCGGCGCTTCATAAACGAAAGACAGGACTTAATCCGCCCGAGCGCTTTCTCGGTGCATCTATTGAATGCCGAGAATCGACAGGATGGACCTGGTCGCCTGCCCCTCGCCAGGCAACTCGTCCAACAGTCTCATAAGATGCAAGAGACTTCCAATATCGTCGACATCCAGCGCAGGCGGTAGTTCCCTCAACCTCAGTTTGCCAGCCGCGCAATTATCACGTGTTCGTTCAAGCACCTGGTTGGTGCTCCACTCCACGTGCGCAAAGACATCTGGCAAAGCTTTCGACATTGAAATCAAATAGTATCCGCCGTCAAATGTTGGACCGAGCAAAACATCCCACTCGCTAGATTCGGTTAGCGCACGATTCAGGTCTTCAATCGGCAATATTGGTGTGTCTGTGCCCACAATTACAACTGGTCTGTGTCGACTACTGAACGCATTTACACAGTGCAGCATTCGCTCACCAAGATTGTCCCCCTGCTGGTCGATCAGACCTAAACCATAATCTTTAGCCAACTCCTCAAAATATCGATGTCTAGAGCTGGGCGAACAAGCGATATATCGCCTTACATTAATCAGACGTTGCAAGCTAGAAAGGCAGTCGGTAAAGAGCGCATCGAAAATCGCCTTTGCCTTTTTATCACCTACAGAAAATGCCAACCTGGTTTTTACTGGCTCGATGGCCGGATTTTTAGCAAACGCTACGACCGCGGCCATCGGTGAAAATGAATCTTTTCCCTTGTCTTCGTCCATGCTGGTTACTCTAAATTAAACGCGCCAATAATCTGTTCAAGAATTCCTCTCGAACTATTTCGAAGGCATACAAATGAGGACCACCAGCCTCTGAGCGTACATGCAAGTATGGTTTATTCGCGCGCCCAGTACCCTGAACCTTCTTTTCCGTGGCATCGTAATTATTTTCTTCGACAGACGCCATACACCTTTCGCTAGTGATCAGATCGGCATCGGCTACGCATGCCACCGCAAGACAATCGAATGGATTAAAGCCGATGATCGGATGAAACTCCGTGCTGAAGCGTTGTTGCCAGAATTCAAGCCAAGGCATGCAGCTCTTGTAAAGAAAACTGCCTGTTGGTGTTCCGACACTTTTTACTCGGTTCAGAATTTTCTCAGTTATCCATATCTTGCTTGACAGCTCGAACGGCGCAAACATCAATGAAATTCCTGAGCCAAGGAGAACGTCAAAAGCAGCAGGGTCTTTTTCGAAATTGAGATCGGGATGGGATAACGGATAGTTACCCGTTAGAAACTTAAAGCCCGGGCGGCGTCCCGCTACGACGACTACGCGATCAATTTGTGTAGCGAGATCTGGTCTGAGAGTCAGCACTGTCGCAATATTCGTGAGTGGTCCAAGTGCTAATACCGTGTGCTTATGTTTTTCAAGTGCTGCTATTATCGATTGCACAGCAGCCGTTCGTTTCCCGATGTCTTTTGCGGACGAGGCACCACATTTAATACCATCCTCAGGAAATTGGAGAAATTCATTAAGTCGTCCCATGGCATCACTGACATTCTTAAGCGTGCTATTTCCGTAAGTGAGCGTAATCGCGCTGATTGCCAGCTGCTTTGCGTTGCGTGCCATGACCAGCGCAAGTCCATCGTCGACATCTCGCTCTGGAATTCCGATAGATACATCCGTATCGATAATTGTCCTGACTGGTTTTGTTTGTTCTCGTCCGTTCGTAGCTTCCATCATCGATATCCAACTTTTGCGACTCTATCAATTGCAATCGAGACATTCCCGTGGCAAATTAGAGTCGCAGCAAATGCCAACAATGCACGAACAGTCGAATGCGCAATTGGTGGTATCCCAGGAAATGGCGCCGCTCCAATCGAACGCCTGATAAGCTCCGCACCCGTATAACGCAAACAATCGGCTCGAAGGGCTTTAAGCGTTTTTCCTCCCAATACTAATGAGTGCAGCAAAGCAAGCTCATAGGCGTTCAGAAAGTCCTCCAAAAGCACAACGACACTTTGCAGATCGGTTTCACATGAGGACATTCGTGCAGCAACAACATGCGCCAATACAGTACCAACATCAAACGCCGGTGTACCTGAGTCACAAAGCTCGGCATCGAGAACTGCAACACCACCTTCCGGCAAAATAAGAAAGCTCTCTCCGTGTAGATCTCCGTGAGTTAAACACTGCGGATAGCAATTCTTAAACGACTTCTCCATGTTTCTTAGCGTCGGAAGCACTTGTGTTCCATATGTCTTAAGAAACCACTGCTGATGCGCTAGCAAGTCATTCTCTTGTTCGCTTGGTATCACATCATTGCTTCGTCGACGCCAAAGTTGCTTAATGAGCTCTGGTTGCTCTAATGGAAAGGTGAGGACGAATGGACGATTATGAGCAGCCGAGGGGTTGTCGATGCTCTTCAGATCGGTTGTACTTCCGTGAAACGTTCCCAGGAATCTAGCAAGCATTTCCAGAAGCAACCCAGGAGCATCAGCAGTACGCAGGACTGTCGCAACAGATGGAAGTTTTCCAAGATCCTCAAAAACCAGTGTTTCGAACTCCTCATCGTGATAGAGCAATTCAGGTGGTCTTACTTCCCCGTCTCTGACTCTCTCGCGACAGGTCTGATTCCAGATAGTTTCAAATCGGAGACGGTCAATGGGAAAAGAAACTTCAGGGTAGCGCTCTAATTTCCCACCTTCTGGAACGTGCTTCACGACGAAACTGAAATTTCGATCGTCATCGTAAGCGAAGCGGACTCTGCGTACTCGATTGATATTCCCGCTCAGGTTCTGAACGAATACAGTGGCCGGATTCCTCTCTGGAAGCCCGAGTTTCTCGCGCTGGTCGACTATAAATTGAACAAAATCGTTGTCGTCTTTCATAAGGGGCAACTCCAAGTAGACTTCAGTCCTCGTGCAAAGCCGTCATTTCACCATGTTCACCCAGATACGCAGAAGTTTTGACAAAGTGCCTGTCGAGGCCATCGTCTTATAGTACTGCGACGAACAATTACCAATTGCTGCGCTCATAGTCGGATACACATGCATCATGCCAGCAAGATCCTGTATCTTCATGCGCTTTTTCATGGCAATGGAGAACTCGTGTATGAGTTCTCCGGCTCGCTCTCCAACGACAGAAGCGCCCACGATAGTACCATTTCTCAAAATGCAAATTTTGATGAAACCGCTTGCAGCATCATCGAGAATGGCTCTATCGAAATCATCAAGTTCATACTTTAAAACTGCAACGCTCTCTTGTCCAAACTGTGACATAGCCTCACTTTCGCGAAGCCCCACACTTGCAATTTCCGGCTCTGAAAAAGTGCACCAGGGAACAACCCTCATCTCTCGTTTTATCGGCAAACGCAAGCATGCGTTCATGATTGCCACTCGAGCTTGATGATCCGCATAGTGTGTAAATTGATAACCCCTGCAAACGTCCCCGCATGCCCATACGTTTGACGCGGTGGTTTTCTGATGCAAGTTCACCTTCACAAAACCGGCGTCCAGCTCTACCCCTAGG
>JADYYD010000541.1 GCA_020853845.1 Candidatus Melainabacteria bacterium | reverse complement strand
CAGAAAGCATTTACGAATTGCGTGCTCCAAAAAATGGTGAAGGTCGCAATTAAGTTGCCGACCACGCACTGCCATCCGAAAACGAAGAAGAGAACGACGCGGAAAGCGACACACAGACCCAAATTCAGCATCGCATGATAGGAGCCGTGATCGCAACCCAACTTTCTATAGAGCGGATCTTGCATCAGATCATGCGATTGCTTTTGCAGCTCTTCATTGGACTGAACACGGTTTGTGTAGAACATCCAACGGTAAAGTGCGTGACGAATTCCGTCTCTGGGCGAATGTGGATCAAGCGGTGTATCGGACTTTTGATGGTGCTGGCGGTGCACACCGACCCAGACGATCGGCGCCCCCATCAGCGCGAAATAAGCGCCGGAGCAAATGTAGTACTCGAGCCATTTCGGCACGACAAGCGCCTTGTGGGTCAGCAAACGGTGGTAGCCCAACGTTATGCCCACTCCGTGCCAGTGATGCCAAAATACCGCCCAGGCGGCAATCACCAAAATAGTCGAAACGACCGGGTCGCTAAAGATGCCCAAAATCAAAATGAATTCCTCGTCTTGCCAAAATTAGTGCCTAAGCTGCTATTTAAAGCTTGATTCGCACAGTTATAACACGTAGTTCTCAAGACGCGCGCGCGCATCCTGGCTGTTTCCGGCGAAGGGCTCCGGAATGGGCAACAGGCCCACATCTGAATAATATCTTATGCCGCAACAAACCGCATCGTTTGCCAGCCGATTATTGCCTGGCGGTTATACTGACAATCGTTCGACCAACACCGACCGGGCAGCCGCTCATGCCGAAATTTAGCCAATTCAAATACAAAATTGAAATGCAACTTAATAAGGCAAGCAAGTTGAAAGCTGTTTTGACGGCTGTTCTTGCTACCGGCTTGCTGTTTCCGCAGCCGCTGCCGGCGCATCCAACCTCCGACGCGCCACTAAATACGGTGCTGAAGGCTGAGAAGAACACCAGGCGCGCTCGCGTAATTCTCGCCCTTGGAGGCGGTGGCACCCGCGGTTGCGCACACATCGGCGTACTTAGAGTGCTGGAGCGAGAACGAATTCCTATCGATGGCATTGTCGGAACCAGCATTGGGGCAATCGTCGGAGGTTTGTACGCAGCCGGTGTAAAAACCGATGAAATCGAGCGCAGAATGTTAGACCGCTCCCTTCTGAAAGCCTATCAGACAGTGCCGATTCCGCTGAGAGTGGCTCTCGTGCCGATATTTTTCGTGCCGCACATTTTCGGCTATCGCCCTTATGAAGGGCTATATAAGGGTGGCAAGTTCCGCAAATATTTGAACAATTGCGTACCGGAGTGCGACCGCGAGCTAGATGCACTGCCGATTCCCTTTGTCGCTGTCGCGTCCAATTTGCTCGATGCAAAACCATATGCAATCAGCAAAGGTAATCTGGGGATGGCAATTCAGGCATCGTCGGCCATCCCTATCTTGCGCCGCCCGGTAGAAATGAACGGATTGCTGCTGATAGACGGCGGATTGCAAGCCAATCTGCCCGCCAAACAAGCTCGCGAACTGGGTGCCGACATCGTCGTCGCGGTCAATGTGGACGAAACTTTCACCAACTTAGATCAAAAGGAATTTCGCCGCATAGGCAGCGTCGGCAAGCGCGTCATCAATATGGTCCTCGCCAAAGTAGACGAAGACCAGGTCGCCGCCGCCGACATCGTCATCCACCCTGTGGTCAACAACATCAGCCTCTTGAGCACAAAATCAAAAGACGCTCGCAACGCAATCGAAGCAGGCGAGGCGGCTGCAACCTCGGCGCTGCCGGCAATCAAAGAGCGTTTGAGCAAGATCACAGCCACGAAAATAGCCGGCGAAGCCAAAGACGCGGATTAAGGTCGCAGAAATCAGGATGTAGTGGAGTTGGTTCTATGAAGAAATTTTCAATGCTGAAATCAGTCGCGGTTAGCACCATTGCTGTAATGGCTTTTGCTCCTTTGGCCAATGGAGCAAGTAAACCCTCTGCTGAGGACAAATCCCAGGTGCAAAGCCAAACTCCGAAAGGTTGGCTCTATTGCGCAACCGAAGAAAGTAACTATGAAACCTTCACAGATCGAAATGAGAACCATAGCGGCAAAAGTTGCGGCACTCTCAGGTCTGTGGTTGCAAATCCCAAACCTTTCGGCAATTTGATGCAGATGATCAAAGCCACAGATTATGTAGGCAAACGCCTTAGAATGTCGGCTTGGGTCAAAACAAAGCTTAAATCAGGGACGGGTCAGCTCTGGCTGCGAATCGACCCGGACGGAGCCAAGGGCGAAGCTCAAGCTGCCGGTTGCTTCGACAACATGGATGATCGCCCAATTAGAGGAAATACCGATTGGACGAAGTATGAGCTTGTCGTGCAACTGCGCCCGAACTCAACCGACATCGCCTTTGGACTAATGTTGATTGGAAAAGGGCAAGTCTGGCTCGATGACGTCACCTTCGAGCAAGTCGGTCCGGAAGTTCCACTAACAGGAAAGTATGTTTCTGGAGCGGAAGCCACAACGAAACCGGACAACCTGAACTTCGAAGAATGACTGCCATTAACTTCTGCCGTTGAATTTCTTGTCGAGCACATGCCAAAGACATCACAAAACATCTCTTTGACCGTGTGTTGCCTGCTCTTCATCGGCATAGGCATTCTGCACTTCACGAGCACGTCTACCTTTACCCGCATCGTCCCTGACTTTGTCCCGTTTCCGGATTGGGCGGTATACATCAGCGGAGTCATGGAAATCGTTGGCGGGACGATGCTCTTCTTCCGCAAGACCCGGCGTTTTGCGTCATATTTCTTGATCTTTTTGCTGATCATGGTTTTTCCCGCCAATATCAACATGGCGGTCAATCACATCGATTTCGGCAAAGTGCCGACAGCCGTCCTCTGGGCGAGATTGCCGCTGCAAGCGCTTCTCATCTACTGGGTCTACCAGCTTCGTAAGGTCCAGTAGGCGAACTCAGGTTAAAAACGCCGCAAGGGTTGGGGAAAACCGCCCAACCTTGGTTTTATTTAGCTTGCGCAAGACTTTTCAATTACTTATTGTTGAACAAGGACTTCTTGATTACTTGCGACCTCCTGCCGCAGGCTGAAGTCAGTTATAGGGACCGACGGGAACGCAGGACGCGCGACAAGCGCAAATTGGAAACACGAAAGACGCGAGGCACTGCATGCGAATAGTCATAACCGGCGGACCATCGGTGGGCAAAACGACCATCGTTTCAGGCGTTGCCGAGCGTGGCTTTCCAATCGTGCATGAATTCGCCACCGAAATCATCAAAGAGGGCGTCTTTCTGCCCTGGGTCGACCGCTGTTCGTTTCAAAACGAAGTTCTGAGACGCCAGTGTGCCGCGGAAAAAGAGCTGGACTGCGTCGAAGGACCGGTCTTCCTTGACCGCGGGCTGTTCGACGGCGAGGCCTATTACATTTACGACAAACTGGAAATTCCGGAAAAGTTCTCCCATCTGGATGCCTCGAAATATTCGCTGGCGTTCCTCGTAGAGGTGCTGCCATT
>JADYYD010000540.1 GCA_020853845.1 Candidatus Melainabacteria bacterium | reverse complement strand
TTAGAGGGCAAGAGTCGGCAGCAAAAAAGAGAGGCAATCAGCCCAGTGAGCCAAAACCGGTCTAAATTTGGGCTCTAACCCCAACAGGCTGGCACTCTTGCTGTTTCAATCCCTTCCTTTTGTATCCTCTACCCCGTACATATTTATAAGTATGGGGGAATGAAACAACCCGAAATTGGGGGGAGAATGATATCGGGTCCTCCTGCCAGAGGATTTCTCTGGTGAGTGACCTGGTAGCCAAATAAATCATTTAGCTTGCAGCTCAGATGCGAGAGCACCGCGCATGGTGCTCTTGGCGCCGCCTATTTTTAATGGCGCTTTTGATAAATGGAGTGTGGATTCAAAGCCGGTGACAATATGAAAGTGAACAGCATCGAAGATGTCGAAAGATTCCTGGCGATACAAGAGCAAGCCTTGGGCTCGAATAACCCTGAAGTGGCGATTACGCTTCAGCGGCTTGCCGCGCTTTACTTAGAGAGCGGAGATCTATTGAAAGCTGAATCTATCTACGAACGCGCGCTCAGTATTCTCGAGGTTGCCGCCGCCCCGCATCGCGCCGGCGCTGCCGCGGTCGGTCAGAAGTTGTACGAAATCAGCTTGAAGAAGAAAGAGAAAGAAGCCGCCGCCGCACGCCGTGGTGGAACCATCCCTCCTCAAGCGCGACGCACACTGCAGGACACGCCTCTTACACTTTCAATGGGCGGCATTCCCTCGGTCGATGCCTATTTTGCCAAAATGAAGTCGAGCAAAGAGAATTCTAAGCCCGCGTCCGCCACCAGCGATTATGAAGAGGTCGGTCTCTCACACACGGACCTGAGCGGCAAAAGCGAGAAAATCAAAGTCACTGATTCGATGATTGCGGAAGCGAAGTCCGAAATCACGTTGTTGCGCCAGATGGTCGGCAACAAGAATGTCTCTGTCGCTGATGCGTTGACCAAATTGGCGGACCTCTACTGCCGCCGCAAAATGTACAAGGAAATGGAGCCTTTGCTTATCGAAGCGCTTCAAATTCGTGAGGACGCATTTGGGGATGAACACCATACGGTATCGACGGAATTGAAGAATCTTGCCCGCGTGTACATGGCGCAAGAGCGCTATGCAGTGGCAGAGCCTCTGCTCAAAAGAGCGATTAATATACGCACGAAAGCATACGGCAGACAGCACAGGCGAACCATCGACGCACTGGAACTGTATGTCAGTTTGCTTAAGAAAACCAATCGCTTCGAGAAGGCGGCGATGATTCAAATGCGCATCGACGATCCGACCGATACTCAGAGTGTGGCAACCGACACTTCCACCGAGCACGATGCTTTCAAATTCGACAAGGTCATCTAGGCTCGTGAAACAAACCAGATAATCCGGATAAAAAATAGGTTCGTGTTCAAAGTTTGGTGCAGAAGCCTAGCCTGGTCAATCGACCGGGCTAGCAGCTTTTCCAGGCTTCCGAAACATTTCCAAATCGTTCCATACAATTCAATCATTGAATTCGGCACTTGAATGCAGCCTGAACGTTTTTATGGAGTTGTAAAACATGAATAGCAGCGGCGGAACATCAGCTTTTGGACTCTCTATCTTCGATGCGTCTCAGGTAAAGAGCCATACCATAGCGCCGTTGTCTTCGCTGGCGGCTCCGCAGGTCGCTCCGGATGGCAGCCGCTTTTACTCGGACAACGCTGGAAAGCTGGTCTTTGCGGAATACTCTACCGGCGCAATAGTATGCATTCATCCTCATATGACGGCTGTTCGCACCACTGGTGGTGACCACTGGGTTGTCGATGCTTCCGGTTTTTCATACCGACTCGATTAGCTCTTTGCGCCGGCTTTCGCTTGCGATTTGAGTTTGATGCGTTTGACGAACTGGCACATGTCGTCGTATCTGCCGAATGACGGGACGACGTAAGTCCCCTGGCAAAGCGGGCGCAATTCTTCAAGAAGCTCTTCTGCAAGTTCCAGACCAACAGCGGCGCCTTGATCGCCCGCCTTCTCCATGGCTTTGCGCACCTTCTCCGGAATGGTGATTCCAGGGACTTCGTTGTGCAGATATTCTGCATGTTTAAAACTATGCAACGGCATAATGCCGACCAAGATTGGAATTTTGCACTCGCCGAATTCGTCCAGAAAGTCGGTGAGATCGCTCAGTTGATAGAGAGGCTGAGTCATCGCAAAGTGGGCACCCGCCTCGATTTTCTTGCCGAAGCGATCTAATTCCTGGGCGCGATTTTCGTGAGTCGGGTTCAATGCGCAGGCGATTGAAAGACTGGTCGGTGTTCCAATCGAATTGCCTGCGATGTCCAATCCTTGATTGAGCTGGCTGATTATTTTGATCAAGCCGACCGAGTCAACGTCATACACTGCGGTTGCATGCACGTAGTTGCCCAGCGCGGGTGGGTCTCCGGTCAGCGCGATGACGTTGTGAATGCCCAGCGCCTGGCATCCGAGCAAGTCTGCTTGTATGCCCATCAAATTGCGGTCACGAGTTGTGAAGTGAATGATGGTTTCGATTTTTACGTTTTGAGAAATCAATTGGCATGTAGCAAGTGATGACATGCGCACTCGTGCCATTGGGCTGTCGCCGACGTTAATGGCGTCGGCGCCTGCTTCTTTGAGGGTCTCGGCTGCTTGCAGGATCTTTCTTGCGATTGCCCCTTTGGGCGGATCCAATTCCACACTGACATAGAAATCACCGTTTTTCGGGTTTTCTTTCGCTGCCGCCAATCGGGCTGCCAGTGCGGGCAATTCGCTTTTGACCGTGGGTGTTTCTTTCTTTGTATCTGAAGGTCTTGCCTTGTCTTGCGTTGAAATCAATGCTTCCGGCTTGAGCGCAGGCAATTCCGCCGCAGTCGCCATCGATGCCGCTTTTTGCGAGGCGATGTATTTGTCGAGTTCTGCGCGCATTGCTTTTATGTGCTGCGGTGTGGTACCGCAGCATCCGCCGATCAATCGCGCGCCGGCGCGCACATAGGGTTCAACATATGATGCGCAAAAGTCCGGTCCGGACATAAATTTATATCTGCCGCCGCTCAAGCTGGGCTGACCGGCGTTGGGCAGGCAAGAGTAGCTGATCTTCGAGGTGTCTACGCCTCTTTCTTTCAACGAGTGCGAAAGGCGCAAGAGCGAATCGAACACTGGTCCGGGACCGGCACCACAATTGATACCAATCACGTCCGGCGCGTCTTCGCCGAGATCTACAAAAAGTTTGATCACATCTTCGGGTGTGACGCCCAGAAGCGTGTGACCATCAGGGGAGAAACTCAATTGTGCAACGACAGGGAGTTTTGAAACTGCTCGGGCCGCTCTCACTGCAATCGCTGTTTCTTCCAGCGATGACATTGTTTCGATGAGAAACAAATCCACACCACCAGCCAGAAGCGCCTCCATCTGTTCTGTAAATGCAGATTTCAGATCGTCTTTTGTGACATCGCCGATAGGCGCCAGCAATTTTCCGGTAGGACCGACCGAGCCGGCTACGAATACCGGCTGACCGCTGACCTCACGCGCGTTGCGAGCAATTTTCGCAGCCCACAAATTGATCTTGTGCGTTTCGTTTTCCA
>JADYYD010000539.1 GCA_020853845.1 Candidatus Melainabacteria bacterium | reverse complement strand
TGCTATCAAGCGCACCTTTTCGGCGCATGTGGTCCAGGAGGCTTTCACCACGCACTAATTCCATGACAAGGAAAGGCTGCCCCTGCTTTGTCATTCCAAGCGACAAAACTTGCACTACATTCTTGTGCTTAAATTCGCGAAGAGATTTTGCCTCCTGGCTGAGTCGCTTTATCACCGCAACGTCAGCAGAAAGGTGAGGATGCAAAACCTTGACGGCAACCTCACCAGATTCGAGATGTTTTCCATTGCTCGAGCCTTGAGAAGAACTGCCTGCCTCCGGGATTTTTTCGCAGTCTTTCGCTCTATATACAGTACTGGTCGCCCCTCGACCGATGAAACCTTCCACTAAATAGCGGTCGGCCAGGTGAGTTCCGACTATCGGATCTACCGCATCGAAAATAAGAACTGCGCCGTCATCCGGGCACTCAGTCAAAATTTCCAGTGCGTCGTCGTCCTGGAAAGTCTTATTGCATTCTGGGCAAACCTTCCGAAAATCCGACATCAATCGGAACCTCAGTCAGATAGTAAAAGTGAGTGCCTATTTTATGCCCAAATTGTCGGGTTGTGCGGGCGGAAGTGCCACACCGTGCGCCTGGCGCGTTTTCACACAACTTTCATTTGTCTGCCCGAGGATGGTAGCAAGATTGATAAGGGGAGACGGTTGATATGGAATTCTTGCGAGTTTGGTTCGCTGGCTTGATGAACATGTTCGGTGATTTCGAAAGAGAAAACCTACGGCTGGAGTCAGCCAAACAATCGTCGACGAAATTGAAGGCGATCAAGAGTCTCAACCTCCCCCCGCCCGATGAGGAAGGTGTTTATCAAAAGAACGTCATGGACCGCACGCGCAAAGCGACGAATATCTATCCTCAAATCTCGGGAAAGGACATCACGCACAACAGATTGGAGGCGCTGAGTTCGAGATTGTCAGAAAGTCAGGCATAGCCAACACACCGTATTGGCATATCGGGAAAGAGGAGCGAAGTACCGCTCCTCTTTCTTTTGTGCGCATAAACCACTGTGCGCAAAGAAAAAGGGAGATCCGAAGATCTCCCTTTCCCCTCTTCTAATTCTCAGAATGTTTAGAAGTCACCCATTCCGGCACCTTGCGGCATGCCCATGGATTTCTTTTCTTCCGGAACATCAACAACGAGTGCTTCGGTGGTGAGGAACATGGCAGAAACGGAAGCGGCGTTTTGTACGGCGCAGCGCTCTACTTTAGCCGGATCGATGATACCGGTCTTGACCATGTCTACGTATTCGAAGTTCATTGCGTTGAAGCCGAAGCCTTCTTTTTGCTCTTTCACTTTGTCGACGACAACATCACCGGACAGACCGGCGTTGTCAGCGATTTGGCGAACAGGAGCTTCGAAAGCTTTGACGACGATCGAGAAGCCGGTGAGTTCATCACCATGATACTGATCTTTCATCTTTTCGAGCTTCTTAGCGACGTTGAGAAGGGTGGTTCCGCCGCCCGGTACGTAGCCTTCTTCGACGGCTGCGCGCGTGGCGTTGAGAGCATCTTCAAAACGGAGCTTTCTGTCTTTGAGTTCGGTTTCGGTAGCAGCGCCGACTTTGATTACGGCTACGCCGCCGGAGAGCTTGGCGAGACGCTCTTGGAGCTTCTCTTTGTCAAACTCGGAATCCGACTCTTCGATTTGACGCTTGATGACGGAAATGCGCTTGTCGACTTCGGCCTTGTTTTCGTTGCCTGCAACGATGGTGGTCTTGTCTTTGTTGACTCTGACTTGACGGGCTTTGCCGAGCATCTCGATAGTTACGTTCTCGAGCTTGGTGCCTGCTTCTTCAGAAACAACTTGACCGCCGGTCAAGATGGCGATGTCTTTGAGCATTTCTTTTCTGCGATCGCCGAAGCCAGGAGCCTTGACTGCGCAGCAAGGAAGGACTTTGCGCAGGTGGTTAACAACCAGAGTTGCCAACGCTTCACCTTCGATGTCTTCTGCTACCAGAACGAAAGGACGTCCCGAGCGAGCAACCTTTTCCAGAACCGGAACGAGGTCGGCGAGCAGGTTTACTTTCTTGTCGACGCAGAGGATGAAGGGCTCGTCCATGACGGCTTCCATCTTCTCGGGGTCGGTCACGAAGTAGGCGGAAACGTATCCTTTGTCGAATTGCATACCTTCGACCACTTCGAGTTCGGTGGTGAGGGATTTGGATTCTTCGACGGTGATAACGCCGTCTTTGCCTACTTTGTCCATTGCATCAGCGATGATTGCGCCGATCGGCTCATCGTTGCCTGCCGAGATGGTGGCAACTTGAGTGATTTCTTTCTTGGATTCAACCGGCTTGGCGATCTTTTTGATTTCTTCGACGGCGGCATCGGCAGCTTTGTGGATACCGCGACGGAGAACCATCGGGTTGGCGCCGGCAGCTACGTTCTTGAGACCTTCTTTGATCATCGCTTGAGCCAAGACTGCTGCGGTGGTGGTGCCATCGCCGGCGTTGTCGTTGGTTCTGGAGCAAACTTCGCGCACCAATTGAGCGCCGGCGTTTTCCAGATGATCTTCCAGTTCGATTTCTTTAGCGATCGAAACGCCATCGTTGATGATTTGCGGCGAACCGAATTTCTTTTCGAGAACTACGTTGCGGCCGGAAGGACCGAGCGTGATCTTTACTGTATTAGCGACTTGGTCAACACCACGCTCCAGAGCGCGACGTGCTTGTTCCGCGTATACGATTTGCTTTGCCATTTTTGGAATTCCTCTCCTATTGGAAAAGTTTGGAAAGTTGTTGATGCTTGACGTGAGAACTAAAGTTCGCGAGTCGGCGATTAGCCGACTACTGCGAGGATGTCGCGCTCAGCAAGAATCAAGTATTCGACGCCATCGATTTTGACTTCGGTGCCCGAGTACTTAGCGAAAAGAACCTTGTCACCGACTTTTACTTCCATCGGTTTACGACCGCCCTTTTCGTCCAGAGCGCCAGCGCCAACAGCCAGGATTTCACCTTGCTGGGGCTTTTCTTTAGCTGTGTCAGGCAGGACTATTCCACCCGCTGTCTTTTCTTCAGCTTCGAGCTTTTTGACCACAACGCGGTCTGCCAGCGGTTTCAATTGAACCTTCAATTGAGATGCAGTAGCCAATGGTATATCCTCCTAATCGCGAGTAACCACTCACTTAGTGTGCTCAAAGGGTTGTCACGCACTCCCCGAGGAGAAGCGCATACACCCTTGATACTTGGAAGTGTAACTACGCCAAGAAAGGCCCCGGCTGGTTTTGCTCTTTTCTTAATCTTTTCTGCGCGGCCGTCAAGCGCCGGCATTTCCGCCTCCGGGCGCGCTGCACCGGCACAAACGCCGCTAAGCCACCAGGATCACCCAGTACAAAACTATAAGATCTATTCCTGACTGGAGCCTTTCTTTTTCACCAGTTGCGGTTGTTTGGTCATCCAGGAAGCGTACTCCGGTGCGACAGTCAGGCGGCTCTGCAAGCGCGATTGGCGCTCATTGACCACCGACATTCTGGCTTGAGTGGCTATTTCTTCCCAGGGAATCGGTCCTGCGGCAACGTACTTGCCGGTTTCCGCTTCCTTGACCCGGTCGCGCCCCTCGAATTTCGCAATGTCCAGGGACTGCTCGGCGCACTTAGTCAGTTCTTGCGCATTTTCGGAATTGCCCGGATACGTGGCTACGCCGATTGAAACAGTGATCGTGCCTACGCCAGGAGCAGTGGAGTTGCGGATAGTCTGACGCAGACGCTCGGCGACTTCCGAGGCGCTTGTGCGGGGTGTTTCGGGCAAAATGACCGCGAACTCCTCGCCACCGTAACGGCAGGCGATATCGATGTCTCTGAGCGCGTTCTTAATTACTTTGGCGACATGCTTGATGGCTTCATCGCCCTTGTCCTGACCGAGATGGTCGTTGACCTGAGCGAAGTGATCGAGATCGATGAGCAAGAGGGCAAACTCATGCTTGTGCCGGCCTGCCCTCTCGGTCTCCTTTGAGAGCGATTCCTCGAAATGGCGGCGATTGTAGAGCCCTGTGTGCGCGTCCAGAATCGACTGCGAAGCGGTCGACTCGTGCGTCAGAGCCACATGCATGGCGGTGGCGACCTGGTTGGTCAGCGACTCGAGCAAGTCGATTTGCTCGCGGTGGAAGGCTCTGGAATCGGTCGAGAAGACCTCCAGAACACCCATTGCCTGACCGTCGTAAATCATCGGCAAAGCTACGACCGACATGAAAGGCGAGCCGCCCATCGCTCTTGGCATACCGTAAGGCTCACGGGCGCCGTCTCCAATGTATTCGGTCTTGCCGCTGCGCACGCAATTGCCGGCAATCGTGCCTTGCGTTCCCATCTCGAAATCGCCCAGGCTGCTGCCATCCAGCCCTTTGAAGGCTGCCAGGTGGAAGTTCTGCTTATTGGAATCAAGAAGCAAAATGGCGCAGGTGGTGGTGTTGCCAAGGATAAGCGCCGTGTCGGCGGCAATCTGGAGCACGTCGCCCACTTCAAGCACGCTGCCGGAAAGCGCGCAGGACGTCTTGTAGAGCGTGCTCAAACGTTCGCGCTCATATTCGCTGCGTCCAAAAAGAATGGAATTGGCGATGGCCAGCGCCACGATATCGGCGATGTCCTTGAGAAAATCGATGTAGCTGAGGAAGGTCTGATTGTGCACTTCAATCAAAACCCCACCAACCAGCAGGTTGGCTGAAATAAGAGGCAAGGCGATCTGACCGTTGCTGCCTTCGCGGCGCATAATCTGATTGCTGATTTCGGGCGCCTGTTGGATATTTTGAACACCTATGGGTGTCCGTTTCTGGACGACGTATTTGAGCAAGCTCTCGGCCGAGAAGGGCAAAATCTTCATTTGCTCGAGAGAGGCGTCCGAATAGCCTTTGGCGGCCATCAGTTTAAGCGCCAAACTTTCATTGTCCGAGAGAAATATCGCCACTTTGGCGCCGCCCAGTAGTTCGGCGAACTGCAAAACGGCTGAATCCAGCACGTCTTTCAATCGCAAAGACGACAACAATGCCTTCTGCATCTGAACCATACGCGGCAGAAGGTTGGTCTCGGTGGTCATGAAATACTCCCTTTCGAATGCGCGCCCAAAGCTCTATATAGGGATACACCCAGTCCTGGCATTATGCCCGGTTTAGTTACAGGTATTTACCATAAACTGAAGCCTTAAATTGCTATTTTATGTTGGATTTGGACTTTTACTTTTCCAGTGGTTACAAAATTCCACCTGACTTCGCCTATAGTTGGCATCAGGAAATTTGGAGAAATTTGATAAGTGAGCGACAACAGAGAACCAAACTGCATTTTTTGCAAAATAGTTGCCGGCGAAATTCCTGCAAAATTAGTTGCGCAAGACGAGCATTTCGTGGCCTTTCGCGATATCAATGCACAAGCGCCGACGCATATTTTGGTGGTGCCGCGCCGACATGCAAAAAACATATTGGAAGTAAAAGATACTTCGCTGATGGGACATCTATTTTCCCAGGCCGGCGAAATCGCGCAGAAAGAGCAGCTTGACGGCGGTTTTCGATTGGTAGTGAACACCGGAGATGACGGTGGACAAACAGTGCATCACTTGCACATTCATATTTTGGGTGGGCGGGCAATGAGCTGGCCGCCAGGCTAGTACCCAGCTAACGCATCGAGCTGCCATCACTCGAAAGTGTTATCCCACGCCGATTTTGTAGTGTAATGACAAAATGAACCGCGTTTTGCTGTTGTGCGAAGTGGGTATTACTTAATTGCAGGGGCATCAGGAGATGCAACCTGTGCGCAACGAGCTTCAACACGAGGTTCAGCGCCAAGGAAAACAATTGGAAAAAATTTCCAGTTGGCTCGCATCTACGGGGAAAACCGCTATGGTCACTCAGGATTCTACAGAACAAGTTCTCTGGATGGCGGACTGCTACTCTCTTGCGAAGCGCTTTCCAAATCCCCACACCTGGCTTTCGTTGCTGCAGCCGGACGGACCAACTGACGCCAACGAGATAAATCCATTCCATTATTGGTTGTGGATGGAAATTTGGAAGGCTGCTCAAACCGAGCAAAATGCAGCATAGTCGCTATTTCAGTTAATTGAAATAACAATTCATAAGCTTGATTTGCGTGTGTCATGATTGGCACGCGCAAATTGTTTTGACTGCAAAAATTACTTGACGCCGTTGGATGCGAGGTTTTTCACAACCGGTTGCGGCGCTACCAGTGCAGCTCTGTCGAGCGTCGAATTCGGCTCGACAGCAGTGTCGGAAGCGATGACCGTATTGTTGAGCTGGCAGTTCTTTCCGATTGTGGAATTATTCCAAACAACGCAATCAGCCAACGCAGCACTTTCTTCGATAACACAGTTGTCGCCCAGAATCACATATCCAGTAAGCAATGTTTTCGGTCCAATGCGGCAATTTTTGCCGGTCATTAGCAATCCAATGCATTTTGCTGCCGTATCAATGTCCAGATCTTCGCCGAAGAAACGCGCGTGAGCGGGCGTCTTGCTGTTTGCCGATGCAGTGTCTATCTGCAGTTTCACATTGCCTTTAAGCGCATCGAAATTAGCTTCCAGATATTGCGGAATAGCGCCGACATCAGACCAATAGGTTCCTTTGGCCATCTCCACACCCAGAACAGGCAGACCCTTTTCCACGAGTTGCGGGAAAAGTTGGCGCCCGAAGCCGAATTCACCGGTCTCAGGAATGTGGTCGAAAACTTCGGGCTCCAGTACATAAATACCGGTCGATGCCAGATCGGAAAGTGCGTCTTCCACTTTCGGCTTTTCTTGAAACCCAGTGATGAAGCCATTTTTGTCCTGAACGACAATACCGAATCTGGTTACATCGTCTACTTTCTTGATGGCGATCGAAGCAAGCGCTTTTTTCTCTTTGTGCTCTCTTATGATCGCGGTGAGATCGGCATCAGTCAGCAAATCGCCCATGACGACAAGGAAAGTGTCATCCTTGAGAAATTCTTTCATCGCCCTTACGCCGCCGGCGTCGCCTGAAAGTTTTTCTTCGTAGCGGAAAGTCAGCTTCATCTCCAGCTTTTCGCCGGTGCCAAAATATTCAGTGATTTTCTCCGGCAGGTAGTGCAAGTTTGCACAAACTTCAGTGATGCCGTGCGCCTTCAGCAAACGCAAGATGTGCTCCATTACCGGCACATTGGCAATCGGCACGAGCGGCTTGGGAATTTGGCTAGTCAAAGGCTCCAGGCGCGAACCGACACCTGCCGCCAAAAGCATGGCCTTCAACTAATCCTGACCTGCATCAGCAAGCCCTCCCACAAGAGTAGAACCGGATAAACCCCAATAGTTTACAGGCAAAGGGGAGCGCTTGTTTACCTAGAGAACCCATGCACTCTTCTGGAAAGTGGCAAACCAGCGCAGGTTCGGTCTTCTCAAACGGTGAAATTCACTTCAGCTATTTGCTTACAAGTGCAAATCGGGAGCGCTGAGCGTGGTCATGTCATCTTCTATAAGCAAGTGAGCGCTTTGTATATTTTCCATCACTTTGCGCCTCACATCCAGATGCAGGTATTCGCTATTGTGCGATGACGCCTGTTCCATCTCCGAATTGGCAATTGCATCATAGATGCCGGAATCAAACGCCATCGAGAATTGCGACCACTCATTCATAGTCATGTCGGACGGCTGTTTATGCCTTTCCTTGCAATAATGAATCAAATCCTCGACCGCTTTCTCCGCTTTTTTCCGGTCGACTTGTCTGGCCACGAGAAATTCGATTGCTGATTCACCGGAGATGATAACGGGGTTGGATGCATCTTTGAGCGCATCGATGTCGAATTCGAGATTGGGAAGATAAGCAATGAGCAATTCAATTAAGAAGTTAGTGTGGTCGGCCGAATCCATCACTGAAGGAACGCACTCTTCAAAGTCCTGACTGTAATTGACCGAAAGCCCTTTCATGGTGGCGAACGATTCTTGCATGCGACCGAAGACGGCAGAAGGGCGCGATCTAAGAACGCCTAATATCTCCTGGTTTTTCTTCTGCGAAACTTCATGATGCTGGAAATAAAACGGCCTGGTCTGGCGCACGAAGCCGAATTCCTGGGTTGACCAGGTCATCAAATCGGAAGCGAGCTGTGAGACGTGCACGCAGAGGATGGAAGCGAAAGCCGAAAATTCCAGAAGATAGTCACGATCGGTAGTGGCATCAAGATTATTCTCGACAATCGTATAGAAGCCGAGATACTGTCCCACCCTCTCTTTCTCGATCACTTTGCCGGATGAAAGTTGCACGGTTTCTGTAAGCGGAATCGTTTCCAATTTTTTCCGGATTTCATCCAGACGTTTGAAATCGCGTGCAAAGCGCGATTCGTATGTCAGCCAGAAATCAGAAAGCGCAATCGATCGAGATTTCTTGAAGTGCACATAAGTCGGCAGCATGACCTCGATTTGTTCTTCTGCAATGGCAAGAATGGTGCGCCGCAGTTCGGTGATTCGCGTGCCGATTTCCCGCAACGCATCTCGCATCCAGAGGCGCATGTCGATCGCCAGTTGTTCGCGTGGATTGAGAAACAGTCTCACGGCATCAGTGTGCGATCCCACTGTTTCTTCAATGTGCCGCTGGACAGCAAACAGAATATCTTCATCGTCTTTCTCGAGAAAGTTCTGCCCATTGCTTACCTGTTCTCGCAAACCGGCAACCGAATCGCACAAAGCGGACGCCGCATCGGGATCGATCAAATGGCAATCGCCCAGCATGCGCAGGTGCGCTTGCGTGGACAGCAATGTATAAGGAAGCAACTTCGCTTCAATCCGCGGGTCTTGCCAGAGACGGCGGGCATTATAGTGCTGCGTAACTTGTTCTTGTGTTTGTTCTTGCCACATGAAATCGACGTCCGGCCTTTCCGATCTTAATTACGATCTTAATTACGATCTGATTCTGAATGACGTCTATTTAAACCCAATCGGGACGAAATTTCGACTGCGGGCCGATTGCTCGATTATTTTCGCGCGGTTTCGACTTTTCTTTTCGACTTCTCGATTTGCTTCTGGTAGCGGTTCAATTCTTGTTTGTAGCGCTTCTGAACTTCTTGAAAATTCTTGCTGGCCGAACTGGCGCTGGTTTTATATTCTCTTTCCATCTTCTTCTTACTTGTCCTAAAAATCTTGGTTTCAAAATCTGCGAAGCAATTTGCCCAAAATTTATTCTTTTAGTGCCTAATCAGTGTCTAACTCGGTTTCCGCGAGCCCACTGCCTGATTTGAATTCTTGGGATGACTACAGATTTTGAAGGTCAATCTTTCGATTCAGCAGCTAGCTCAAAAAGCCTTTCATACTTGAGACCGGTGGTCTTGAGAATTGTTCCCGCTTCCAGGGATCTAAGGTCGACTGATCCTTTGATACGAACTCGATACGGACTCGATACGGGCGACACACCGATTACTTGATGCTCGGCGGCAGGCCGGACATCAAATACGTCTAACACAGACTATAACACGTTTTAATAAATGTCAAAGCCAAAACCGGCTGGGTTTTTCCACGGATCCAATTGAACAAAACTCAATCGCCCGTGCAAAGTCACTCGCCGTCCGGGTTCTCAGGCTGCTGCATCCGGCAATTTCAGGCTCAAAATAAATGCCACCACCATTGCTACCGCGCCGATGTAGTACGGGCTGGACATGCCAAGATACTGAAAAGCAAAACCGCCGACAACCGGTCCGGCGATTCGTCCCAGAGTGGACAGCGATTGACCGACCCCCAGCACTCCGCCGGTTCGCTCAGCCGGAGCCAGTTTTGACAACATGCTCTGATTGGCGGGATTGTTCAAACCGGAACCAATCGCCAGGAAGAAAAGCGCTGCGCCCAAAACCCAGAGATTGGCTGTAATGGGGGTGAGTATCAAACCGATAGCCACCATGATGCTGCCGATGCCGATCAACTTTTTCTCGCCGTACTTCTTGGTCAAGCGGTGAATCATTCCGCCTTGCACAAAGACGATGAGCAAACCGATGTAAGTGAACATCCAGCTATTTTGCTCGGCGGTGAAGTGAAATTGCTTGTGCGTCAGCATGACAATTGTCGCTTCCATGTTCGCAAAAGCAAACGTGGAAATGAAGAAGATCAAAAGCGAGGTGCTCAGCTTCGGATCTTTGACTGTGTTGAGGTAGAAATTTTTGTCTTTGGTGAAACGCTCACTGGCAGCGTTGCTGCGGGTGGGCGGCTCGGGGAGCATGAAGAACGTGAGAACCAAATCGAGCAGGCTCAGTCCGGCTGCGATGAAACCTATTGTTTGCAAGCCCATGCCGACGCAGAAGCCGCCGATTGCCGGTCCAAGAACAAATCCCAATCCGAAAGCCGCACCGACCAGACCCATGCCTTTGGCGCGGTTCTCCGCAGTGGTGACGTCGCTTACATAAGCCTGCGCCACTGCAATGTTGGCGTTGCCCGCGCCGGCGACAGCGCGAGCGAGAAACAGCATCCAGAGCGACGATGAGAAACCCCAGAGCAAGTAACCAAGCGCGGATGCAGCCAGGCTGATAAGAAGAATCGGGCGTCTGCCTACTTTGTCGGACAGTCTCCCCCAAAAGGGTGTGAAGAGAAACTGCATCACTGAATAGCAGGCGATAAGGCAGCCGACTTCCCACTCGGAAGCGTGCATTTGCTGCGCGTACGTTGGCAAGACAGGAATGATGAGACCGAAGCCGACCAGATCGATAAAAACAGTGAAGAAAATCAAGAGCAACGCCGCTCGACCTTTCTTCTTTTCATTGCCTTCGGGCTTTGTTTCGACTGACTCTGTATTCGCTTGATTCGGCTGCGCCGGTTGCATAGTGTTTGCCAACTTGTTTTCCAATAATGCCTGGTAAATCGCGCGCGGATTTTTTTACGTCTAAAACGCGCCTTCTGATAATCCGAAAAGACAAGTCTTGATATTAAGACGAATTGGCATATTAGGTTTGCAAGGCAGTATCTGTGGTAATTAAAAGTAATATAAGGGCTGTGTCCCTTGTGCCCATCAAATTGGCGCTCGCGCCCCTTTACCATGGCACCCCCAAACCCGGTATCCCCCTTTCGGACCTAAGCATGAAGCTTTGTCTGATCTGCAATTTCCAGACAGCAACGGACGGTCAAGATATTTGCCCGCGCGACGGCTCGTCTATGGTCACCGTCGGCGAAGATCCGCTTCTGGGTCTGGTTGTCGAAGGTCGTTATCGCATTGAGTCCGTAATCGGACAAGGTTCGGCAGGTACTGTTTACAAAGCCATTCAGGAACTTATCGGACGCGAAGTAGCCATCAAGGTGCTTCACGATTATCTAGTTTCCGACGAAGAATTTATCAAGCGGTTCAGGCAGGAAGCAAAGGCATCGAGCCGCCTCAGCCACCCCAATATCATCACCATCTACGACTTCGGTGTTCTGCCTAAGACCGGGCGCCCGTACATCGCGATGGACTTGCTGCGCGGCACGCCTCTTTCCGAGATGATTGCCGATCGCGGCTACCTGCCTATGGAAGAAGCGATTCCCATACTGTCGCAAGTTTGTGCGGCGCTAGCAGAAGCGCATCGCCAGGGCGTTGTTCACCGCGACGTCAAGCCGGAAAACATGGTTTTGGTAGAGCGCAGCGGACAAAAGATGTTCCCCATCGTTGTGGACTTCGGTATTGCGCGACTGGTGCAAGAAGAATCCGACGTGGCAAAAATCACGCGCACAGGAACCGTTTGCGGCAGCCCGACTTACATGAGTCCAGAGCAATGCACATCGAGTAAAGTCGACCACAGAAGCGACATCTATTCAGTCGGCATTGTTATCTATGAGACACTCACCGGCACCGTTCCATTCATGTCTGATGAATTGGCCAAAGTCATGGCCATGCATTTGACCGACCCGCCCACGCCTCTAAACAAAGTGCGTCCGGACTTGCAATTTCCGGAAATGCTGGAGCGCGTGGTGGCAAAAGCGCTTTCGAAGAGCCCTGACGATCGTTTTCAGGACATGGACGATCTGGCATCGGCAATTACTGAGGCAGCCAAACAACCGACGGCCAATCCGCTTGCCGTTTCGCAACCACTGCCGGTGCTCCAGCCCGGCCCGCTGGCAGCCAGTGAAGACATCGGCGGTCAGGCTTCGCGCCATATGACCGCAGAACACAACAAAGACAGTCGAGAATTCATTTCTCCAAAACAACCTAATACAAAAGACCTGGCGACGCGCGCACTGGAAGAATTGCAGCAGCGCTCATCGGGTGAATACAGCGAATTGAGCGTCAGCAAGATCAAGACCACAGCAGCGTCTCAGCAAAAACAAACTTCACAAGCCGTCTACAAAAGAGCGAGCGGCGGCGGCATCAACTTCGCTCAAATTATGCGCATCGGCGTGCCGGTGCTTGTGGGCGTGGTACTAGTCACGGTGGCGCTGATTTATGCCAACGGCGCCATGACGAGCAAGGTCACGCCAGTGCGCAAGCCGCAAACCATCGCGGATGCGGAGAATCTGGTCAAGAACGGAAAAGAAGACGAAGCGCTGCCGATCATCGATTTCATAAAAAAAGATGCCAAAGGCAAACTGACGAAACAGCAGAGCGACAAAATCAACAGCCTCTATTTAAAAGTAGCGAAAAGCTACGCCGGCGACGAGCGCTATTCCGAAGCGATTGCGCTCTTGAACAAGATCCCGCCGAAGACATCCGATGCACGCGAGATAAAGAAACTCCTGAAACAGTACAGGCGTTCGCAGCAAGAGAACGTAAAAAAAAAGTAGCTAAGAATGGGGACTGAGCCGCGAGCTACGCAGTAGCCTCGTGGAAAGCTCCGATGTCGCGGAATTTCTTCTGCCGATCGGCGCGCACTTCATCGCCTGCCATGGGCACCAGTTTTTCCAATTGTTTGATGATCGCCTTTTTCAAATTGGCGGCGGCCACGTCGTAATCGTGATGAGCACCACCCAGAGGTTCGCTTATCACTTCGTCGATGACGCCCAGGTCGAGAATTTCTTTGGCAGTGATCTTCATTGCCCGCGCGGCATCTTTGTCTTTGTCGGCGGAGCGCCAGAGAATGGAAGCGCAACCTTCAGGAGAAATCACTGAATAAACCGAATGTTCGAGCATCATGACACGATTGGCGACGCCAATTGCCAGCGCTCCACCCGAGCCGCCTTCGCCTGTGACGACAGCAATAACCGGCACCTTCAGCCCGGCCAGCTCGAATAAATTGAATGCAATCGCTTCTGCCTGATTGTGCTCCTCGGCGGCCATGCCCGGGTAAGCGCCGGGAGTATCGATGAGGGTGACAACGGGCAGACCGAATTTTTCGGCGTGTTTAAACAGGCGCAGAGCCTTTCTGTAACCTTCCGGTTGAGGCATGCCAAAGTTGCATTGTTGCTTGTCACGCAGCGAACGTCCCTTCTGCGTGCCGACACCGATAATTTTGAAATCGCCAATGTCAATCAAACCGGTGACCATAGCCGCATCGTCCATGCCTTTGCGGTCGCCGTGCAATTCCACCCAATTCGGATCCCAGCGGTCGAAGTAATCCCTTGTATAGGGTCTTTGCGCGTGTCTGGCAATGGCCAGGTGATCGCTGGCGCTCAAGTTAGAGTAGAGAGAGCGGCGCAAATTCTCGTATTGCTTCTTCAGGTGATCGATGTCGCCTTCCAATTCCGGATGTTCGATGATCTGTTTTTCTAAAGCCTCTATCTGCTGTGCGAGCACTTCAAGGGGCTTTTCGAATTCCAGGGGAATCGTCTTTTTCTCAGTCAACGTACACCTCTAAGTTCTTGGCTAAATCTTTCGATGGATGAAACTCTATCTGGTTGCCGCCTTGGGGCGAGGAGGAGCTTTCTGAGCTTTGGCATTGCTGTGAGAGTGAAACTTTATGAGGAAGGCAAGTTTGCTCTTCAGTTTGCCTCTTTCAACAACCATGTCGACCTGTCCGTGCTTGAGCAGATACTCGGCTGTCTGGAAGTCGGCAGGCAGTTTTTGGCGAATCGTCTGCTCGATGACGCGGCGGCCGGCAAAGCCGATGCGCGCTCCCGGCTCCGCGATATTGATGTCGCCGAGCATGGCAAAACTCGCGGTGACGCCACCGTATGTGGGCTCTGACAGGATAGATATGTAGAGCAATCCGGCATCCGAAAAACTCTTCAGCGCAGAGCTTGTCTTCGCAAGCTGCATGAGAGAGAAGATGCCTTCCTGCATGCGGGCGCCGCCCGAGGAAGACACGAGAATGAGAGGCAATCGCTTTTCGGTCGCATACTCAGTGAGGCGAGCGACCTTTTCACCGACGACCGAACCCATCGAACCGCCGAAGTGACCGAAGTCCATGACGCCAAGACAAGCTTTCTCGCCTTCGATTTCGCCTTCACCGGTGACGATAGCCTCTCTCAAACCGGATTTGCGAGAAGCTTCTTTCTGCCTTTTCACATAAGAATCGGTGTCGAAAAACTTGAGCGGATCTGCGGATTCTAAATTAGCATCCAGCTCATGGAAACTGCCTTCATCGAACAATTGCTCGATGCGGTCCATGGCGCCGATGCGGAAGTGATACTGGCACTTCGGGCAAACATTGAAATTTTCTCGCAATGCGTTCGTGTACAAGAGTTCGCGGCACTGGAAGCATTGTTTCCAGAGAAGGCAGATGTCCTCGCTAGCGGCAAGGGGCTTAACTGCTTCGATTTCTTTTTGCTTCTTGCGAGAAGCAAACCATTCTTTCAAATCCATAAGTTGCGGATCTTTGTTCTCAGTGGATAGTGATCAGCGGTCAAATGCAAAACTGCCAGTAGTCTTCATAAGTACTGAATTAGGACTTATGCTATGCAAGTAGGCGAAAATTATATCAAATAGATGCAAATACCAAGGTTTTTCATAGATTCAAGCAACATAAACGAAAACGTCTCTTTGGCGATGATTGGCGATCCCAAGCTGGTCCATCAGATTGCAAGAGTGTTGCGCCTTGGCAAAGGAGCGCCGGTAATCTTGCTTAACGGCTCAGGCGACCTGTTTCATTGCCGCATCGAAAATCAAGACCGTGATTCCGTAGCGCTTTTCATCGAGCGCAAAGAGACCGACAGGGACGCGGGCAGATCCAGTTTGACAGTCGCACTGCCGCTTATAAAGCCAAGCCGATTCGAGTGGGCTTTGGAAAAACTGACTGAATTAGGCGCCACGACGATAATTCCTTTGATTACTCAACGAACCGTGCAGAAGTCGAACGAGTCGGGGGAAACCGCCGAAGATGGCAAGAAGAAAGATTATAAGGGCAGCCATGTCAAGCAAGTGCGGCACGGCAAATTAGATCGCTGGCATTCGATCGTCAAAGAAGCGTCGGAACAATCGGAACGATTCGCGATACCAGAGGTGGTTGCACCAAAAAAATTGGACGACTACTTGAAATTGATCGCGGAACAAAAAAATACAGAAAGCAGTCTTCACTATATATTGGCTGAGCGCAAGGAATGCCCTCACCTGTCCATACATTTAGCCGGTGAACTAGAAAAGGGTGATCTGCCGAAAAACATATCCGTGTGCCTTGGTCCCGAAGGCGGATTTACTGATGCCGAGCTGGATGCCGCAGCTAAAGCAGGTCTAATCTCTGCGTCTTTGGGAAAATTGATTTTGCGATCGGAAACGGCCGCTGTGGCAGCAACAGCGGTTATCAGTGCGATGCGCATGCATAAATAGCCAAACGTCAATCGAAAAATACTAGTGATACCACCCATAATGCGCACCACTGGAGATACTACCATCATGCGCATATGCGGCGGCAATATCTTCGCTATATCTGATTCTGAAAACGCTTATAAATAGAGGGTTTGCAGTCTCATCACTGCTCTTGAAAATGGTGCGATTGTGGTATCAAAACACTCCTTTACGATGAGCAGAATTTCCAGAAAAATTCGCTGTTTGACTTGACAAAGAGGCATGTTGCGAGGCTTAATAGTAGGCGTTTTTAAACGTGGAAGGCATGAGTGTGGCTAGCAACCTAGCTCGTATCCGAGGTGCCATGGGCGGCAACAAAGTCACCCTGATCGCAGTAGCGAAGAGTGCCTCGCTTACGCAAATCGAAGAAGCATTCGAGAATGGTGTCACCGAATTTGGTGAAAACAGAATCCAGGATGCTATCGATCGGCGCAGCAAGCTGCCCGAGAAAATTGCCACCAATTGCAACTGGCACTTTATCGGTCATCTGCAGACCAACAAGGTGAAGAAGGCGGTTGGATATTTCCAGCTTATCCACTCGGTAGATTCGCTTCGACTGGCCACCGAAATTTCTTTGGAAGCGGCCAAAAAAAATATGGTGCAATCCGCACTAATACAAGTTAAGATATTGGCTGATGATACTAAATCTGGTTACACCCCAGAGACGTTGAAGAAAGAGATGGCCGATTTGCTTAAACTGAGCAACATCCGAATCGAAGGATTGATGACCATCTCGCCCCTGATTGAAGACCGTGACACATGGTTCCAATGCTTCAACGGTTTGAGAAATCTGCGTGATGAACTCGCGCAAAAGCACTCCATCGAATTGAAAGAACTTTCGATGGGTATGTCGGCTGACTGGCTGGAAGCTGTGGAAGCAGGATCAACCATGGTCCGTCTGGGCAGAGCCATATTTCAAGTTTGAACCCCGCTGCAAGCGGATTTTGGATAAGGGAAGGTAAGTAAGCAAAGGTTTTTGGCGAGAGGGTAAGGAGGGACGCAGTGAGCATAGTTACAAAGCTAAAAAGTTTCTGGTTCGGACCGGCGGACAACTACGACAGAGAAGATTTCGAAGACCTCTTCGAGTCATCTGACGAAATTTATGCGACCAACGGTCAGCTTGCACTGGACAAGGCGCCTGTAGACGCGGTAAAACCGCCGGTCAGACAGCCTTCCAGCAATTACGGCAATCAAGTTGTTACACACCCGAGCGCACAGGCAGCCAGCGAAGTGCTGGTCATCGAGCCGCGCCAATTCGAAGAGTCGATCGACATCGTTGAGCATCTGCGCGGACGCAAATCCGTCTTGCTCAATCTCCACATGCTGGACAACGAAAACTCCCAGCGCGTGGTCGATTTCCTCTCCGGCGCTTGCCATGCGATCGACGGTCACCAACAGCGCATCGGAGAAGGTGTGTTCTTGTTCGCACCATCCTCGGTGGTAATCAATTCCGAATCGACTTCATCCAAAGCGATCAAGGACGCATTCTGGAACAAAGCAGCGACCATCTAAAGCTACGTAAGACATCCCACGGAATCAGTAAAGAGCCGCCTTCGGGTGGCTCTTTTTATATCTGATTATGTTTCATCGCGAAAAAAAGACAGCGAAAAAGACAGCGATAAAGCAGCGAAAAAACTTCGGCTTTCGCCAACCTATTTAATAGCGTTTGCAAACCAGTAATTGGGATTGCTGGCCGCTTTGTTCACATAGATGCTGAAATGCAGATGCGGGCCGTTGGCACGACCTGTCTGACCAATCTGACCGATCAATTCGCCGGCTTTCACTTCTTGTCCCGGCGCCACATTCAGTTTCTTCAAATGGATGTAGAAAGAGACTACTCCCTGCCCATGATCGACGGCGATGCAATTTCCATGCAGCCTGTAACCGGTTTTAGCCATCACCACTTTGCCTGGAGCGCATGCCACCACCGGTGATCCCTGATATCCCGCAAAGTCCAGACCGGAGTGGAAATAGTCTTTGAGCAGTTTGCCGTTCACCACTCGACGATTGCCGAACGCAGACGAGACTCTTGCTTTGGAGGGTCGAACGAAATTACCCGACCAGAGACGGTCGGCGGAAAGAGTAGCTTTTGCAGCGGCCACGGTTTCTTCTTCGCCGGGCGACATTTTGAAATTGTTTTTCGAGGGCGGCAAAGATAGGTATTGCGTGTAGAACTTCCCATCAAGAACCTTCAATTTCACCGAGCCGCTTTCGTTTTTCAACGTGTATGTGCCCGGATCAAGTTCCAAAGAAGGAGAAAGTATTGCCTTGTATATATGACGGCCGTCACCCGCGCCATCCTTTGATGCGGATGATGCGGGAAATAATTTATAGGTCTCATGCGCGAAAGTGAATGTCGGATTTTCTTCGGCGGTTTCGGTCGTATAAGTAACTTCTACCGGTTGCCCTTGCTTTGTGGAGGAGGAGGTGAGAGAAAGCTCGGCGCAATAAGCAGCGCTAAATATCGACGACGAAACGAGAGCCAGGGAAAGTGAAATCCCTTGCAAGCCCCTTATGAATGAATAAGGTCTTTGCGAATGAGTCAAATTGGGGGATTCCTAAAAAGCCGCCGTCTACTTCTTTTTCTTCTCTGCTTTTTCGGCTTTCTCAGCCTTCTCAGTCGGCACCAACTGATCGATGGCGTCGGTGAGCGCGTCTACCTTTTCCATAGGAATGGCAACGCCTTTCTTGGTCGGCTTTTCTTCTTGATCCTTGTCCAAATACCATTCGCGAATATGCAAATATCTGGTGCCGCGATACTCGCCTACGTATACGTTGATCGACTCGCCGCGTGCCTTTTCGTGCACGGTAACTCTTTCATCCAGGGAGCCGTCGGAAGGTCCAATCTGCGCAATCGCATCTTTCAATGCTTCACACTTCTCTACCGGCAGTGCCACGCCTTTTTTGGTCGGCTTCTCTTCTTGATCTTTGTCGAGATACCATTCGCGGATGTGCAGATATCTGGTACCGCGATACTCGCCGATGTAGACGTTAATCGTCTCGCCTCGAGCCTTTTCATGAACGGTGATACGCTCTTCCAATGGATGTTCCTCCTCACCACTAAGCCTGAGACTTTGATATTTCCGATTCATCGGGCCGATTTATCGGCGACTCAAGACTTCCCTTATGTGTTTACACCTGATTAGCAGGTTCACTTTTCAATCTGCCACTTGAAAGACAATCTTTAACTGATCTCAGTATATCTATTACTTTAAAAGATCTAGATCTGATAATCATAAGGATCATGATCTCAGCAGAGATCTCTGATAGGTTATCTGTCACTGATACTTACAACTAATGAGCCAATTTATAGATCACGTACAAATAAGCGTCCGTTCCGGCGATGGCGGCAACGGAGTCATTGCCTGGCGCAGAGAGAAATACGAGCCCCTGGGGGGTCCTGCCGGGGGCAACGGCGGGCGAGGGGGTCATGTCTATATAGAGGCGACAAACGACCTGACCACGCTCGTAGAGTTTCGTTTTAAGGCGAATTTCGAAGCCGACCACGGTGAAAGGGGTCGCTCGAAAAACCAGCACGGCAAACAGGGCAAGGATCTCGTTATCCGCGTACCGGTCGGAACTTTGGTAAAAGACCAGACGGACGGGCACGTGGTCGCCGACTTAATCGCCCCCGGGCAGAAAGCCCTGGTCGCCGAAGGCGGTCGCGGCGGGCGCGGCAACACCATGATGGCGACCTCCACCCGGCGGGCGCCGTATTATTGCGAACCCGGAGAGCGCGGAGTAGACCGCAAGCTCGAGCTGGAATTGAAACTGCTTGCGGATGTCGGTTTAATCGGTTTGCCCAATGCCGGCAAGTCGACACTTTTATCAGTCGTTTCAAAAGCCAGACCAAAAATCGCCAATTATCCTTTCACCACCCTGGAGCCCAATCTGGGCGTCGCCTACGACAGCAACGGCAAAGCTTTCGTGGTGGCAGACATCCCCGGCTTGGTGGAAGGTGCATCGCGCGGTGTCGGTCTCGGTCACGATTTTCTGCGTCATATCGAACGCACGCGCCTGCTCGTGCACATGGTGGACAGCCAGTCCGAGACGATCGAGGAAGACATAAAAACAATCCTCAACGAACTCGATCTCTTCAGCGACAAACTGAAAGAGCTACCGCGCCTGGTGGCACTGAATAAAACTGACTTGATGGATGCGAATGAAGCTGACGCCCTCAAACAAAGGGTCGAGAAGTTTTTGAAAAAACAATACAAAGGAAAGGAAGACAAACTTCTGGGCGTTCATCTTATATCGGCGCAAGGGCAAGTCGGCACAAGAGAATTGATTGCCCTGATGGCCAAGAAGCTGGACGAGATCAAACCGGCAGTGCAAATGGTCGATCCCGAGCTTATCATCAGCGACGAGGCCGCCTCGGAAAGACCGAGCGATACATTCGAAGTGATGCGCAAGAAAGGTGTCTTTTTCATCACCGGTCATCGCGTCGAAAAAATTGTCGAGGTGACCAATTTGAAAGAGCCGGAGTCGCTTGCTCATATGTTCAACGTTCTGCGCGCCATGGGCGTGGTCGACGCGCTGCTTCACGAGGGCGCCCGTCAGGGAAGCGAAATCGTCGTCAACGGAATTACGTTTTCTTTTGGCGATCATATGTAATTCGTGTGAATCGACCGCAGTTTCTCGTTTGCAAAAGCAAGCAATAAAAAACCGCCCGCAAGGACGGTTTTCAAAACTTCATTCAAAACTTCAAATGAAAAGCTGCGATTAACCTTCAGTCTTCGCTTCTTCTTTTTCACCGACTTCGGCGCGTCTTTCTACGCGGCGAATGTTGGCTGCCTTAGCTTGAACTCTTTTCTTTTGCTTGCGAGCGAGAACTTTTTCGGCTCGCTTCATTCCACGTTGCTGTGCCATTTTTCCCTCCAGGCGGTGAAGCGACAGTTGAGACGAAACTCATAAAGCGCAGTCTTCTGAGCCCTTGCGCTGGATGCTGTCCGCATCGACCAGAACGTCGGCCCTGACATATAGAGGCGATATTTTACTACATGAGCTGCGCAGGAGCGACGCCTGGTTGCGCCCAGCGTTACAGACCAACAAGTCAGATGACGCCTAGACCCAGAGATTGCCAAGATATTCCATGCCGTCGGGATCCCCTTGTGAGAGATTCTTCAAAATGTGCTCGGCGACAGGGGGAAAGAGCGTCACATTCTCCAGCTCGTCGATGGCGATATAGTCGACACCAGCCAGCACAGGCTCGTTGCCGACCTTGAGAGTGCCGCCAATCTCTTTTGCTTTTAAATAAACATTGACAATATGGCGGGAGCGGTCGGGCGCGATGGCTTCCGACAGGAAAAGGAATCGCACCACTTCCACGTCCAGACCGGTCTCTTCCTTGATCTCCCGAACGGCGCACTCTTCGAAGGTTTCGCCATATTCCAATCGCCCACCAGGCAAGACCCAATACTGCCGATTGCCTTTGCGGTGGCGCACCAGCAATATCTTTCGATCCGGTGAAATCACGATTACAGACACTCTCGTGGTCGGTATCGTGTATCCAGGCTTTCTCCTGAAACGTGCTCTAGCCAAGCGGTTAGACCTGATTGTCGTTGGGTTTCCGTTAGATGACCGTTTGATCTTCTTTGCTTATTTTTTTGGGCGCTCGTCAGCCGGTTAGACCTGGCTCTCGATTTAGTTTTCTTTACAGCGCCTCATCTAATTGAATTCTACGCCATTT
>JADYYD010000538.1 GCA_020853845.1 Candidatus Melainabacteria bacterium | reverse complement strand
TTAGGATGCCATGGTTTGCAAACAAGCGCAAAGTTTTCGCCCCTCAATATGCCTGGATTTGACCGATCCGCCTTCTCAAGATAAGCCCGGTCTCAGATTTGCTGCTCGGACTTCTCGCCGGCGGTTGAAACCTTGTCTTGTTTTTTGAGCGGCAGGGCGACGGTGAAGGTTGTTGTTTTACTTTCATCGCTTCGGCATTGACTTTGGCATTGAATAGACCCACCGTGCGCATCGACTATGCGTTTGCACAGATACAGCCCCAGTCCGGTGTTGGCGACAAATCTTTTGCCAGGTTGCCCGCGCCAGAATTTGTCGAAGAGGATTTTTTGCGATTCCTCCTCGATGTGGCTGCCGGTGTTGCTGACGGAAATGATCAAATCGTCACCATCTACTTCTTGCTTGATCTGAATTTCGCTCTCTGTGGCACCGTATTTGATGGCATTGTCAATCAGGTGCGACAGCAAAACTTTGAATGCCTTGCTGTCCGCTCGCACCAATTGCAGATCTTCTTCCTGCGCGCAAACGATTTTCATTTGTTTTTCTTGCGCCGCTTTCGAGTAATCGGCAACGACTTCGTCCAAAATTTTCGTGCTTTCCACATCGCTGAGTTCCAGGTCTTTGCCGCCTGATTCGTAGCGGTAGATTTCCAGCAGGCACTCTGTCATTTTAAGAAGGAATTTGTTTCTTTCTTGAATTTGCTCAATCAGCGTGCGAATTTCATCCGGCACCTCGCCGAGTTTTCCATCCAAAAGCATCTCGAATACGCGGCTTGAACCGAGCAACGGCACTTGCATATCGTGAGCCAGAGTGGACATGAAATCGTGAGTTTGCTGTGCTTTCTGTTGCTGCAAGGCGAGCATCTCAGCGCGCCTGCGTTCTGCCACGCCATTCAAGATTCCCTTGATTCTGGTCGTCAATTCCTTTGGATGGAATGGTTTGAAAAGATATTCGTCCGCTCCTGATTCCCAGCCTTTGATAAGCGAATCTCTATTTGTAAGCGCGGTCAAGAGAACCACAGGAGTGCTTTTGAGAATCGGATCTGCTTTTATTTCACGGCACAAAGTCAACCCATCTTTTTCGGGCATCATGATGTCGCTGATGACCAGGTCGGGAATGCAGGCTCTCATCATCTCGAGAGCTTCTTCACCATCTTTGGCGATGATGATGCGACAAAAAGATTCGAGCACGGAGGCAATGTAAGCGGAAAGTTCGGTGTTGTCTTCGGCAATGAGAACAGTCGGTTTGTCGCTTTCCTTCGATTGCCTGTTCATGCCGCTGGAGCCGTATTGAGGAACCAGTGTTTTTCTGGTTGTCACTGCTTCTTTCTGTTTTACTTTGCCTGCTTCCTTGCCGGTGAAGGTGACTGAGAACTGGCTGCCCACGCCAAGTTTGCTTTCGACTGAAACATCGCCACCCAGCAAACGCGCAAATTCAACGACCAGAGCAAGTCCCAGTCCTGCGCCTTCAAAGCGTCTTGTAGATGGTGCCTCGGCCTGGCGAAAACGCTGAAACACGCGACCGACATCCGCTTCCGGAATACCTATGCCGGTATCTTTGACTGTGATTAGCCAGCGATCTTCTTCTTGTGCTTCTTTCTGCAGACCAACAGTGATGATGCCATTTGTCTGCGTGAATTTGACGGCGTTCGAAACCAGATTGAAAAGAATCCGCTCATACAGATAGCGGTCCATTTCGATCAAGCTGGGGTTCTCCGGAAGGTTCGAGACAAGTGTGAGTTGCTTCTGCTTGAGCGCCGGCGTGAAGTCTGCCAGGATGGATTTGGTAAGCGCCACTACATCGGTCGGCTCTGGGCGCAATTCGATCTTTCCTGCTTCCAGTCTTGAAAAATCGAGCAGTCCGGTTATCAACTGGAGCAGCCTGACGGTATTATTGTGCATCGTCTTCAGATGCTCGGTTTGCTCTTCGCTCAATTTGCCGGCATCGCCGGCAAGAATTGATTCGACAGGCGCGAGAATCAGTGTAAGCGGCGTTCTCAGCTCGTGAGAGACGGTGGCGACGAACTCGCTCTTGATGCGTTCCGATTCCACCAATTTTTCGTTCAGTTCACTCAGCTCCGTCGCTCTGCGAGCAGCCTCGTCTTCAATGAGACGGCGATAGCTGATGCCTGAGTACATGCGTCTGACCAGATAGAAAAAACCACTGAAGACAAAAACTCCGAGCAGTCCAAACCCCCAGGCCGTTTGCGAGAAGAATGTTTGCGACTCGGCAATCTGGTTGGCGAGGAGCTCTTGCTGATTGATTTCCAGCATGTCGATCAAAGATCGAAGAATGTCACCATCATTGGAGGAGTCATAGCTCCTCATTTTTTTCAGCGCCCCATCCATTCCCTTCGAGCGTTCGTGAATGATGTCCAAAAGCTGCGTGATGCGCTTAACGCTCACGTCACTCAAGCGCGACAAGTTGCGGCGTTCGTACCAGTCCGGCACGTTGGCGAAAAGATTCTGCAGGTGCTGGGGAATGCTGGTGGCCGTCGTGTTGAACTGGCTGGAATATGCAGGTTTGGGATCGAGCAAGTAAGCACGCGTAAGCGATTCCGTGCGAGTTATTGCTTCTCGTGTTGCCCGCAAGTCCTGCAAATACGTATAGCGCTTCTGCAGCTTGATCGCGGTGTCCACCGAACTCGACGATATGAAGAAAAAAGCACCGAACATAAAGGTCGCCAGGCCCAGAAAAATGCCGAAACCCGTCGTCAGTTGTGTCTCCATGGACAAACTGCGGGGCAATCCGCTTTTCTTTTCGTTCGGACCTTTCATCAAAGAAGATCTAGTAATATTTATGGCCTAACAGCTTGGCTGTTCCCGGAAAGGTATGGTCGATAACCGGCAACGTCCGATAGAAGCTATTTCGCCATAACAAATCACCCATTTGGGGGAGACGGAAACGCGACAAGCTTCTCGGTTCTGATCGGCTCAGTGTAGATTTTGTCCGGTAGCTGACGAATATTTCAACATTCAGGGGCTGTTGGCGCCGGATGATGCCGCACTGACTGATTTCACGATGTCGCCATAGCCGGCCCATGAGTCCTTGATACTGTAAAGCCCTTCTCCATAAGCTCTTTCGGATTCTTTCGTGCGTTTTTCCAGGAGCTTCACTCCGGGAATTTTTTCGAGTTCTTGTTTTGCTTCATCCGAGCCTTGAAGAGCTGCCGCCCTCAACCAAATCTCAGCGCTTCTAACGTTTTTCTTGGCTGACTTGTCGTCCAAATACACCAGGCCCAGATGCAACTGAGCTTCTTTTTCTCCGTGCTGCGCCGCCTTCAGCAACCATTTTTCCGCTTTCTCCAGATCTTTCTCGACGAATTTGCCTTCGAGATAAAGATGGCCGAGATAACTTTCCGCTTCTTTCAAATCTTGCTCAGCCGCCTTTTCCAGCCAGTAGATGGCTGTTTTGATATCACGCTCTACCCCCAATCCATGCTGGTAGAGCAGCCCCAGCACAGTCTGCGCCTTGGGATGTCCGGATACTGCCATCACTCGGGCTTTTTCGGCGGCCAGTTTGAATCTGCGATGCACAACGTGATGATGTACTTCATGAAAAGTGTCCTGCTTTTCGGTTGGTGCCGCCATTGAAGGCGGCAGGCAGGCAGGCATGAGCAGAGCCGCTAAAGCAAGAACTCCAGCGATTCGACTTTTGATGCACCGCCGGAAATTTTGGTTAGGCGAAAGGGTCATTTGAGATTCCATCAAGCAGTTTTACTTCACGCCCACAGTTTAACAGCAGTACGTTTACGAGGTGAAGGAATGCAATGGGAAATCCTAGAATCTGCGCGCTATAGGCGGGGCTTGAACGGCCGTGACCAGGCTTCTTGCCAATCCCTGCGCCATCACCTGTCTGAACGGCGTTACATTTACAATGTCGAAACTGGCACCTTTCATGGTCAGTTCTCGGTCCAATTCATCCAATAAATTACTGCCTTTAGAGTCATTGCCGACCTGCAGAAATGTCAGTGTAATTTGATTCGCCGAAGTCATCTTGTGAGTGGCGTTGATAATCAGATCTTTGAGAGCGCGCGGGCTGTCCGGATCTCCGTCTGTGACGACGGCAAGCACAAGCGGCTGATTGTTGCCCATCGATTGGGAGCGGAAATAATCGTCGAGCTGGCGCTTCAACGCGCCGACCAGATTGGTCCCGCCGTCCGGAGAATTTTGCATGAAAAGATTGGGGATCATATTGGCTCGAACATTGTGATAAACCGAATCAGAACCGCTGAAAAAGACCATGGTCAAACCTTGTGGCAAGACTTGCGCGGTTTGTCTTGCCAGGTCAACTGTCTGGTTCAAACACCAATCCCAGCGGCTCAGTGTTCTCGGCGAAAACGCCCCGAAAGACATGGGCACGGCGCAGTCTTGCGTCTTCATCGAGCCGGATCGATCCATAACGATCGTTACCTGACGCCCTCTTAAACGTGCCACCTCGGCTGGTGCCAGCAAACCTCCTCTTAAAGGTGCTGCGAAGTTTTGCTGCTGCGCGAAAACAGGCGGATTAGGGCGCGTTCTCACGGATTGCAGCACGCGATTGGCAAACGCCGCCGCATCAAGGATTTTTTTAGCATCCGGATCATCGGCGAATTCGCTCACCCAACCTCCTTGAGCGGAGGGGGTTTGTGATTGTGCGGGCGGCAATCTGAAACTGCTCACGCTGCCGGGGCCGACGCCGATATCGCGATCGTCGGAAACCGAGAAAACAGGGTCGCTGGGCTGAGCCCGTTCAATCCGGTAATTTGCCTGTCCAAGTGCGGTATTAGCGGTCAGAAAGAGGCACGCCATGGCAGCAAGGGCAGCAAGTCTCATGGAGGATGTCTCCCGGGATGGAAACTCTGGGCGAGCGAGTTATCGCAAAGCCAACAGTGTTTTCGACGCCGGAAAGCAATTTATGTTCCTCCAGCTCAGTTGCAGCAAACGGACTCAATCGTTTCGGAAAGCCGTGCCAGCATTGCGGCATCGCTTTCGCCGGTGAGCGTGACCAGAAAGCCTTTTCCAAAATCAGCAAGGATCATGTTGCCGGCGGGATTCTTGCACACCATTTGCTTCAACTTCGTGTGTCCCATAACCTTCATTATGGAATGCGAGTTCATGTAGATGACCAGGGCGCAACCGGAGAGCAATTCCACATCTATGTCGTGAGGAAGCTTGTTGCCGATTACCAGACCGTCGTAGCCCAGAATTAAATATCCGACCACGCCCGGGCTGCGGATTATCGGCTCGAGCAATGCTTCGAGTTGCATGGCCGCGTCCAGAGTAAATACTCGTGCATGACTTTGTCTTTGACCTTTGTCTATACAGCTCTGAATAGACTCTGTTGTGTCGTCCGTAAGCAGAAATCTGCCCAGGTTGTTTATCGTTCCCGGGCTGTTCGTCGCGTAGCGAACGTCGGCAAGCCGCCCAATAGAGGATAGGCAGGCGTTAACATCCGTTTCCATCGGACTGGCAGGCGCTTCGGGAGCAACGGTTCCTCTTATCTCTTCGCTGATTGGCGTCGGCGGACGATTCTCTGCTTGCTCATTGAACAGAAGGTTGATTCTTTCACCGATTGCATCTA
>JADYYD010000537.1 GCA_020853845.1 Candidatus Melainabacteria bacterium | reverse complement strand
CCGCAAAACCATTTTTGTTCATGATATCGAGCATAGTCTGCGGCTCGACGTTTACTTCAGACACTCTTACAGTAAGCGGCGGCTCCTTCTTGCTCCATTCGAGCAAATCAAGCATGACTTTCTTTCCATAATACGCCTTCCACCTTTCAATCAACCAAACAGGCAGAGAATATTTGATGCCGAGCGAATTGGCATCATCTATATCGATCTCAAAAACTTTATTGTCTTCCGCCTGCCTGCCGCGCAAATAACCGCGCAACACTCCGTTTGTATACCGCACCAGTCCTTCGTGACCGAGAGCCCGTGCCAGTTGATTGGATGTGTCCAAAACAGCGTGCTCGGGAGTTTCACTCATGTTGCTCAATTGAAAGACGGCCATTCTTAGCAAATTGCGAAGCAAAGAAGGCATTTTTGCAAGGGGCTCTTTGCTGACTTTTGTCAGTTCATGATCGATCATGGACTGATTGCGCAAAACCCCCTGAACAAGCGCCGTTACAAAAGCGCGATCCTGTTCGCTCAGTGCACTTTTTTCAAATGCGGCCTTGAGGCAGAGATTTGCATAAGCGCCGTCTTTTTCGATTTTCAAAAGAGTTTCCAGCGCCAACTTTCTTGATGCTATGCCTTTCTGAGCCGACTTAATCGCCCGGCCGGTCTTGTCAGTCCTGGTTTGGCCTTTCTTTGAGCTTTTTTTCGGATCCTCGCTCGCTGAAGATGACTTGCCGCCCTTCTTTCGATCTTCTCCGGCGGCAATGCGCGCCGCCTTCTTAGGACCGATCCGAGTACGCATGCGCTTCGAATTTTCTTGCAAATTAATTTGTTTCGATGCGTCGCTGTTGTCGTCAGACATCAATCAAAAAACTCCTGTCCACTTTTTAAGTGAACGCCATTCGCCCATGCTTGTGCCTGCATTCTGTTTTTGTTGGCCGGTTGAACTTCTGTCAACTCCAGTCGTTCATCGCCTGATTCTCCGCAGGCGACAAGCAAGTGATTGGCATCGAGAAAAAGTGTGCCAGGTTTGCAGGGATACTTTTTATCGGCAAGCAATTTGGTTTTCCATATTTTTATCTGACTGCCTTTAAAAGAACCGACAGTACCAGGCCATGGTTGCAGACCGCGCACGCGATTGTGAATTGTGCGAGCGTCCCACTGCCAGTTGATCACCGCCATATCCTTGGTCAGCATCGGTGCATATGTATGCTGGCTGTCGTCCTGAACCAGACTGGTAAGTGTTCCATCGATCAATTTTTCAATCGTTTCGATAACCAGCTTGGAGCCCACGGTAGACAGAGCTTGAGCCAAATCCACCGAAGTCATGTCGTCGGTGATTGGCACTTCAGCTTTGAGCAGCATCGGACCGGTGTCAACCCCGGGATCACTGAACATTGTCGTGATACCGGCCACAGTATCGCCATTTAAAATCGACCAGTTAATCGGAGCAGCACCGCGCAGTTTCGGAAGCAGCGAACCATGCAGGTTCATCACACCTTTGCGAGGCATGTCCAAAACTTCTTTTTTCAAGATCTGACCGAATGCCACCATCACAATCAGGTCAGGATCGAGTTCGCGCATTTTGGCAACGACATCCGCATCCTTGGCCAGCTTCACCGGCTGCAGAACCTGAATGTTGTGTTTGAGCGCAACTTCCTTGACCGGAGGCAGGTGCATTTTATTGCCGCGACCCGCCGGTCTGTCAGGCTGACAAACAACGCCGACAACCTCAGTTTTGGGGAATGCAATCAACTCATTCAAGGTGGGAACGGCAAATTCAGGCGTTCCTAGAAAAATCACTCTCAAAGACATGGCATTATTCGCCTTGGAGACTGATTTCTACAATATGGTCAAAGTTGAGGCACTGCTTGTCATCCAGCGTTATGTACATCAACCTGGTGCCGTCAAAAACTATGTTCGTGAGCAAGCCGGAATACTTCCACTGTTCACGCGTTACAACGGAAACTTTCTCGCCGATCCATTGCCTGAGAAATAGGCGCTCTTTGCCCTGCGTCATAAACTGTATCCTCCGCTCCCTCCACCATCGCTTTTCAGTGGCTATAGCACATATAAGGTAAGATAACAGGCCTTGCCTCGTGTAGGGAGACTTAGCGCGGAAACATGGCTAAATATAAAGCTGGCACGATTTTATGAAGGGGCGCCTGATACTGCTGCCTGCGGGTTTGTGGCTGACTATTTTTATGGTCGTGCCGCTTGTGATTCTGCTTGTTTTCAGCGTTGGCCATCGTGATGAATTGGGACGAGTGGCGCTGACCAATTTAAGTATGGAAAATTATCTGCGCTTCTTCAGCGGACCGTATTTGCTCACATTGATGCGTTCGGCTTCCCTGGCCGCCGGAACCACTATCATTTGTCTCATCCTCGGAACGCTGACGGCTACGTGGCTGGCATTTGCCGTCCCAGCGAAGTACAAGGGACTGCTGATGACACTCTTCGTGCTTCCGCTCTGGACGTCGTTTTTGTTGCGCATCTATGCCTGGATCACAATTTTGCGTCCGACCGGCATTCTGAGCGACTTTCTTATCAGCTGCGGAATTTCCAATCCACCAATTATTCTTTATTCACCCTATGCCGTGCTTTTGGGAATGGTCTACAACTATCTTCCGTACATGGTATTGCCTGTATACGCCGCGCTGGAAAAGCTTGACTTGAAGCTGATAGAAGCTGCTGCCGATCTCGGTGCCAGTCCTTTGCAGACCTTTTTCAAAGTGACGGTACCCTTGAGTTCACGCGGATTAATCGCCGGCAGCATTATGGTTTTTGTGCCGGCATTAGGCGACTATGTGACGCCGGACCTTCTGGGCGGCGGCAAAACGATGTTCATAGGCAACTTGATTCAAAATCAATTTCTCGCCGTGCGCGATTGGGCGTTCGGCTGCGCAGTGTCTACGCTTCTCATCATAATCGTGGCGGCGGCAATCTGGGTCTATCTTAAATACGGCGAAACAGAGACCTTGAAAGCATAAATTTTCTGCGAGTTGCTGATTGGTATTGATGGCGAATTTATGACGTGTTGTGATGCGGCGCTACAAGTAATACCGCTGGTGGTGTCACATAAGCAAGGATGTCTTCATATGAGATATGACTATGCGCAGCACACAGCTTGCGCAACGAATTAGGCGGGAAGGACTTCCTGTCCACTGATAGCCTGTGAATGGATGCATAAATTTGCAAATACTTTCTGCTTACGCCCTGAAAGTAATCCTTGATGAAGTATGCGAATGTTTTTGCAATAGACTGTGCTTTTGCTAACTGAGAAGGATCAGTGAACGCCCCTGCCAAATTAAGTGAATCAGCCAATTTATATTTATTGCCTGGGCAGGATTCGGCAATCCCATTGAGTTCGAAAAACATAAGTTGACTAGTCAATTCA
This sequence comes from Candidatus Melainabacteria bacterium, assembly GCA_020853845.1. Taxonomy (GTDB): domain Bacteria; phylum Cyanobacteriota; class Vampirovibrionia; order Obscuribacterales; family Obscuribacteraceae; genus QKMZ01. The sequence continues at coordinate 717 of JADYYD010000537.1, read as the reverse complement.
GCCGGCTCAAGATTTGTTTTTCTGGAAAGTTCTTCGAACAAAATAGGCTCATGAGAAAGTGATTCGAGCAACTTTTGTTGTGGCTCATTTAAATCAAGATTGACTTCAGGCACGACTTCAGATGCTTTGCTGTCCTCTTGCAGTTTCCTTCTTAATTCGAATTCTTCGGCAACTGGAGGTTCTCTAGCGGGTGTCTCTGTGCTCCGTCTGGATACAACAGATGTGCAGAATTGCGTTGGAACCTGAACGCCATTGCTTGAATTCAGGCGACTGACGACAATTCCCAATTGTTTAAACACGAGGGCGGCAGTGCCATTTGCAACGTCCAGCAATTCTGCAGCTTGATTAACGCTGATTGTGATCCCTTGTTGGAAAATTTCCCGGATAACAACTCGAGGGCGAAATAGCCGAACCTTGTGATAGAAGGTTTCAGCAGTGTGCCAAATCTCCTTTCTGCACTTTGAACAAAGCTGCATTCTTTCTTCTGTATATTCGATTTTGTTTTCGAAGAAGCATTGATTGCAAATTATTGTCTCTCGGCTTGCAAGATCTTCTAAAACTGATTGCATGTATCCCGCCTCGGATCCGTATTGAGCATCTAACTTGCGCAGGGCCACCCGTGCCTGTGCAAAAGATGCCTCAGATACATCCGTAAATACCATTTGCTGCTCCTCTTTCTTTTGAATACGAGTCGAGCAGACAAAAAGTTCAATTCGG
>JADYYD010000536.1 GCA_020853845.1 Candidatus Melainabacteria bacterium | reverse complement strand
GCCAGGTGCGAATCAACCCAGCCTGCAAAAGCGCTTTCCAGATGGCGAGACAGCCATAAGTCAGTTTTCAGCGGCGCTTGAGCTTCGCCGGGAAACTGTTTGAAATACCCGCTCAAGATCTGCCACGACCGTTCCCATGCCACTATGGACGGTTGCGCTCCTTTTGGCTTTGCCACCATGCGTTCGAGTTCGGGAATCAGCTTATTTAGATCCGGCTGCAACGTAGAAAGACCGTTGTACAAAATGTTCGTCGCCGCCTGCGCACCACGCGCGTGCAAGATCAAGAGTGAAAGCGGGCACCACACGGTGCTCGTTTCTTCATCGGCATAGTGCGATGCGCGAGCGCGCAACCACGGCATCTCCGGGTCTTCAATCAGCGGCATCAGTCGGTAGGCGACTTGCTGCTCACCGGAGCCACTCGGATCGGCAAGCTCAAATATCGAAGTAGCACCCAAACCGACCGGTTTTTGTTTTCTTACAGAAAGCAAAAGTTTTGTGCGGAAAAATGGACTGGCGAGATTGTTGAGCGTTGACTTCAAATCCTGATTGCCGCTCGGCACCACTGCTTTGAAATCGGTATAAAGCAAAGTCTTTTGCCTGTGGCGGATTGAACTTGTCGCAAAAAGCTCCCAAACCGAAACCAAACGCTGCCACATTTCAGATGCCGGTTTTCCATCGACGACCGCGCGGTCGAGTGCGCGATAGAGCAGAACCGAGCGGCGGAAAAGGTTGCCGCTGCCGGTCTCGGTGTCCACGGTCACATCAGTCAGTGGAAAATCCATTCTGGAAATCCACTGCGCGCATCGGTAAAAGTTACTCAGTTTTTCACGTTTTGCAAACCAGCCGATAGGCGCAAGCGCTTGGAAGTTCTCCTCGCGGTCGAATATAACCGAGCGAGTCTTGAAGCCGGATTCGATGTTTCTCATTTCTTCGTTCGAAAGATCCGTTGCGCCTCCCATGTCGGGAAGTTTTATCGACGGTTCCAACAAGCGCAAGGCAATAATGATGAAAGCGAGATTGCGCTGAATATCGTCTTTGACTTCGATGTCTTCACAGTGTCTGTAATCTTCGACGGAAGTCTTGAGCATCACCGTCATGATCTGTTTCAAGTCCGGCATCGCATGCTCTTCTACGACGGCTGCGATAAGCGCATTTGTTGTAGCAAAATAGGGATGGACGATGCTGTCCAGCGTGACGAAGTTGGGTTTGCCCTTCAACCTGTTGTCGCGATAAAGCTCGCCCATCGTCTCGAAAGTCGTGTTGTTGATTACGACGAAATGATTCATTCCCAGCATGGCGATGGTGTTGGGATTGACGCCGGGAATTTTTATGCCGGCCAGCGAAATCGGTTGCACCGGCGAAGTCGTCAACTCCTGCGGTTTCAAAATCGCTTCCAGTGTCGAGTCTTTCTCAACACTGGTCGGCTTATTGACGTTGACCGGCAATCTGATTGGCGTCATTGTGGACTCAGTGAGCTGAGCGTATGCGCCAAGCGGAAGCAGTCCCGTAAGAAGAATCAAAAGCCCGGCAACGGTCGCTTTTCTCATCGGCGGCTCTGTGGAATCAGCGACACGAATCGAGCCATGTGAATACCTGCCACTTCGACAAGCTCCGTAATAAGCTCATTCTCGACGGGATCATCGAGTGTCATGACCATAACGGCGTCTTCGCGCGCCCCTTTTCTGGCAACCGACATCGTGCTGATGTTGATGTCGTGTTTTCCAAGGATGCCTGCGACTTTGGCGACCATACCCGGTTGGTCGCGGTGCATTGTGAACAGCATGTAGCGCGCCGGAGTGAGGTTGATCGGATAATCGTTGATGCGCGTGATGATAGGTTCGTCGTGTGCCAGTATCGTTCCCGACAATGAGGTGATACCGGATTCGGTGGAGAGGATGATCGAGAGTTCTTCTCCGAATTGGCTTGTTTCCTCGAATTTGCTTTCGCGAACTTGAATGCCGTGCTGCCTGGCAATGAGAGATGCGTTGACGTAGGTCACGCCTTCCATTTTGGTGAAGAGCATGCCGCGCAGTGCCGTCACCGTAAGTGGTGACGTGTCTTTTGCCGCCAGACCGCCGTATGCGATTGTTTCCAATTCTTTTACTGTGCCCTGGCTCAACTCGCCGGCAATGGCACCCATCGCTTCCGATAGCCAGACATAACGACCGAGACTCTTCAAAATTTCCGGCCGCATGAAAGGCAAGTTGACCGGGCTCTTCGCCAGTCCGGTGGTGAGGTAATCCCGCATCTGCTCTGCCAGATCAATTGCGACATTGAATTGCGCTTCGATTGTCGATGCGCCGAGATGCGGGGTCAAAACGACCTTGTCGCCTAGCTCATACAGCGGCGAATCTTTGGGCGGCTCGTCGTCGAAAACATCAAGCGCAGCGCCTGCAACTCGCCCGTCTTTTATGGCTTTAGCAAGTGCGTGCTCGTCGATGATTCCGCCGCGCGCGGCATTGATGATGCGCACTCCCGGCTTGACGCGCGATAGAACCGTACCGCTGATTAAATTGGCCGTTTCGCGAGTCTTTGGCGTGTGGATGGTGATGAAGTCGGAGCGGCGCCAGATTTCTTCCAGCGACACGCTTTGCATATGCAATTGCGCGGCGCGGTCCTGGCTGATCAGAGGATCGAAAACAATCACTTTCATCCCGAGCGCCTGCGCTGTTTGAGCGACTCGCTGTCCGACTTTGCCCAGACCGACGACCCCGAGCGTTTTATTAAATAACTCCGTGCCCGTGAATTTGCTGCGCTCCCACTTTCCTTCTTTCATAGAGCGATCCGCGGGCGCAACGTTTCTCGCCAGCGCCATCATGAGAGCGACTGTGTGCTCCGCTGCCGAGGCTGTGTTGCCTTCAGGCGAGTTGACGACCAGCACGCCGGCTTCGGTGGCCGCCCCGATGTCGATATTGTCGACGCCGACACCGGCGCGTCCTATCACTTTGAGGTTTTTCCCCGCCTTTATCACTTCCGGTGTTACAACCGTTCGGCTGCGAACCAGCAGTCCCTCGTACTCGGGAATGACTTTCAGCAATTCTTCCGCTGTAATTTTGGGAAGATAGTCCACTGAAAGAGCCTGCGACATTACGTCGATGCCTTCCTGACTGATTTCATCAGCCACCAGAATTCTGTCGGTCTTGCTGTCGGCGCTCACTGCTTTTGCATCCTCTGTCGCGGTTATGTCTC
>JADYYD010000535.1 GCA_020853845.1 Candidatus Melainabacteria bacterium | reverse complement strand
TCCGAACCGGTGAAGGCGGAGGCTTCGAAACCTGCAACGGCATCGTCACCGGCGGCTCGACCGACCAGTGTGCGCACAGTAGCCTCTCCGCGCCCTCCAGTGGGAAGTATTCTGCACACAGGACACTACTCGCGCAAAGTTTTGAAGAACGGATTGACCGTCATCGCGTTTGAAAGTCGTTTGTGCCCAATCGTACAAATCTATGGTGCAATTCGCGCAGGTGAAGCTTACGAGCCCATGACCAAGCCCGGTCTTGCGATGGTGCTGGCCAACGCGCTGAATTACGGTACGCAGCACGCTACCCGGGCGCAATTGCAATCGGTGCAGGAAGATTTAGGTTTGCCACCGCAGGCGATGCTTAAATTCGAGCCCGGTCTCGAGCAGATTACTTTCCAGACTCGCTGCCTTGCCAAAGACATGGTCCAGCAACTCGGCATCGTCGCCGAGTCGTTGGCATCGCCGGCGCTGGCCGATAGCGACATGGAAAAGGCGAAGCAAGATGCTGTCGCCGGCTTGCGCAGAACAGACGAAACCGTTGCCGCTCGTGTAAATCGCGCTTTGATGCGCAGTTTGCTGGCTCCGAATTCTCCCCACTGTCCTACGGACCCCTCTGAGAAAGCAAAAGTAATCGAGGCGTTGAAACAGAGCGAGATCAAGGACTATTACACAAGCACTGTAAGCCCTGCAAGCACGATGATAGTGCTCGCTGGAGACTTTGACGGCGAGCAGGCAATCAAGTCTGCGGAAGCTGTTTTCGAAAATTGGCAATCAAACGCCCGCCTGGCTTCAGAACCGGATGTGGTGCCATCATCTCGCCGCTCTCTAAAGGTTTCAGTCCCAACAACAGATCGATCGCAGACAATGGTGTGCATCGGAAAGCTGGTTAAAACCGCGCCTGGCGACAGGGATTTCTGCAACCTGGCAATAGCCGACTGTGCGCTGACAAACCATCCAATTTTTTCTCGACTGATTAAGCGAGATACGGATGAGGCTGTTTTAGCGACGAGCATGTCGACTGAAGAAATCAATTCCAGATTTCAGTCGTTGGGCGGGCTGACTTCCTGGTCGCTGATTGTGCCTACTGAGCCGGACGCGGTTGCCAGAGAAGTGAATTCAATTAATACGGAATTGAAAGCATTCGTACAAAAAGGAATGACACCAGTTGAGATACAGGAAGTAAAACGGTATCTGTCCGGAGTGATATGCGTACGCTATATGCCAAATTTATCCGTAGCCGCAAAGAGCGTCCTGGACGCCGCTTTGGAACGTGCTGAAGGTGACTTTGTGGGTGAGTTGCTTTTGAAAATTACGAATGCGGACGGTGAATCTATTAACCGGTTTATAAGGAACGTCTTCAGACCCGACCTGGCGACTGTGGTTGTCGCCGGAGACAAACAAGCTATCAAGCAGGTGCAGCCGAAGTCTGAGCCGGACGCGAAAGTCCGCACTGGCGCGGCGGAAGCTCGCATTCAAGAGCAAGCTCAAACTCAACCTCGGACGGTTTCACCACAGTAAAATTGCAAGCCCTATTGTCAAGCGATTTTTCTGTTGAATGAAAATTTTTGCGAAGTCAAGGAAGAGCTTGGCGGAACATAAGCGGTCGTTAATATGAAAGCGATATGCAGTCCTTTGCGGTCCCATATGCGCCAATCTGGTTGTCAGGAGCGCGTCGAGCCTCACCAGCGGAGCAGTTGCGCTGCCACCATGGGCGGTTTCGCAATTGTGAAATCCTAGACTGCTGCACGGACTTCGTTTAATCTATTTTTGCGCCAGGTTGTCAGTTAATTAATGTGTCTAGCCTACCAAGGCGCTTTTCCCTGTGTCAGCATGCAATTTGGGAGGTTGTAAAATTCCGCAACATCAATAGGGGCGGGAATCTTCAGACATAGTGAAGAAGTTTGACTTCCGGCGCACAATTCCTATAAGATGCAGTGTCGGTCATTTAGGTAATCCCAGTGTCGAAAAACTCCGGTGCAAATGTGATGACTACAGTAGCCAGTCGCGACAGAGACACTATCGAAATCGAGCCGCTCCCCGAGTACGTACGCGAGGAGTCCGCTTATAGAAAGGAAGTCTCAAACGCCATGCCCTCACTAAATCCATCTTCTAATAGCACTTCGTCAGGAAGCTACGAAAGATGGGAGCGTACATCCACTCCCGCAGTGGAAACAGAAGAACAACATTCAGACGTACTCGAAGCTCTCTGGCCCGGTGTGCACCATGATTTCGAGCGTGCAGCCAGCACCAGCAAAAGAGGTCCGAGTTTCTATTTGACGCTTGGATTCATGGGCGGTGCCATCGTTTCCATGTTAGGTATATGGGGCTTCTCCGCAGTATCGTCTGTGGTGGCAAGCGTCGGTCAGTCCGGTGACAAACAAATTGTTGAAGCCAAAGGACAGCCCGGTGCCAAGCCGCAAGCAGGCGCTGCGCAAACAGCCGCAGCACCGGCAGGTGGCGAAGTAATCGTCCCGCTTGCAACAACATATGAAGTACAAAGCGGCGACACACTGGCAGTGATTGCATTGCGCAATTACAAGGTTGCCAGCCCTCGTTTGCTGGATGAGATCTGCCGCGCCAATGGCATGCGCAATGCTAACGTGCTAAGCCTCGGACAAAAAATCACCCTTCCGGAATATCATCGCGTAACCAGTCAGGTAGCATCGACAACCAGCAATCCTATTCAATAATCAAGTTCTTTAGGATTGGAAGGCATTGTCAGCACGCTCTACGCTCACGACAGAGGACGTTCTTGCTCTTCTCAACGAGCGATTAGAGACCTACGAGCACAGGCCTCAGCAAATTGAACTGGCGCATGGTATAGAACGCACGTTCAAGACCCAGCAGATAGGGCTTTTCGAGGCCGGCACCGGCATCGGGAAGAGTTTTGCGGCGCTGATTCCGGCCATTTTGTCCGGCAAGAAAGTCGTTGTTTCGACCAACACGATTGCCTTGCAAGAGCAATATATCAATAAGGATATTCCGGCGCTCAAAGCCATTCTTCCTTTCAATTTCGAAGCCGCTCTTATGAAAGGACGCGGCAATTATGTCGGGCTGCGGCGTTTTGACGATCATCTTTTGGAACAGTCAATCGATGAAGATTTCGTCGATTGGGTTCACGATACCGCCACCGGTGACATATCCGAGCTGGACTTCGTTCCGACGATGGATGTGTGGTTGGAAGTCAATTCTGACTCCGATGATTGCTTGCGCAATCGCTGCCCGCGTTTCAACGATTGCTTCTATTTCGAGGCTCGCCGCCGGGCGGAAAAGGCAGACATCCTGGTAGTGAATCATGCGCTGCTGCTTGCGGATGCCGCATCTCTGGGAAATATACTTCCGCAATACGATCTGCTTATCGTAGACGAGGCGCATCACCTGCCGGATGTGGCTACTGATGTTTTCAGCAACGCCATCAGTAATCGCGGCGTTCGCATGGCTGCATCCAAAGCGCTCAAGCGTGTCCAGGCGCCGATCGGGTTGATCCGCGATCTGGAACTCGAATCTAC
>JADYYD010000534.1 GCA_020853845.1 Candidatus Melainabacteria bacterium | reverse complement strand
GGATTCGTCGTGGCACTTATGGGCGAAATCTTGACTCTGCCTGGCTTGCCAAAGCAGCCTGCCGCGTTCAATATCGATGTGGATTCGGACGGGTGCATCACCGGCCTGACTTAAGTCAGATTCTTTTGCGGCCTTTTCTATTCGTAATTGCGCATCATCCGAGTTATTTCAGCACGTTCTTTCTGGCGCAAAGACTGAGGTTCGACAATCCACGCATTGGCTCCGAAAGATCTTATCCAGAATAGAAACTCGTCCGGATTGTGCAATTTGATGTGAAATTCCACCTCGCCGGTGCCGTCCTTGGCGGGCACTACCTTTGCCAGCGGATGTCGTTCTACGGCCTCGAGTATATATCCGGCTTTGGTTCTGTCGAAGCGAGCGACAATCTTCGGCTTGTTTTCCGTTTCCTTATACTCTTTCATTGAGCGAGGAAATGACATGCCCCAACCGGCACTGATCAAAAACTGAGCTTCGCGTATGTCCTCTTCATGGGATGGATTGGCAAGTACCTGCGAAAGCTCAGCGCAATCACTAATTCGGTCCAGGCGCCGAGGATGATAACGTTGCTCGTCTTGATCTTTAATGATGCAATACCAGCCGCGTTCGTGAAACAGCATTAGCAGCGGATATCCGGTCAGGCGCTCTGCTTTCTCCAGGCGCGGTGTTTTGTAAGTGAAAACAACAGGCAGCCTCAGCCGGATGGACTGCAGCAAAAGTCGCTCGACGGCTGCATGGTCCTGGCTTTTCTTGTATATAGTCCTGTGGCTGATCGAGCGCCCCGGGATCTTTTTAGCGCTTGCTCCCGACTCATGAATGAAAGCCAGCAATCGCTCCCGCATCACCGATGCTTCCCCATCGCTTAGTTTTGCGCCGAATGTATGCATGGCATCAAGCACAAGATCAATTTCTTGAGCGGACAAGCTAAAGATTTCGCTTAATGCATAGCCTTTGCGCAGGCGTTCTTTGTTAGGCAGCAATTCGAGCTCATTTTTCAAAATGAGTATGTCTTTGGCGATAGTCCGCTCGGTGACATCGATCTTCTGCTTTTTGAGCGCTTTTACCAGCCCGGATAGAGTAATACCAGGCTGGTTGGCGATGACTTTGACAATAACGCCGAGGCGATGAAGATTTATGCTCATGGGGGCAATGAAACGCAGGCGAGCCAATTGTATATTATGTCTTGGAGGAAAACTGCGGGGTATTCAAGGGTTCATGGCGCTGCCGAGAATAGACATACATACACATATTTTGCCGCGCGAGATTCCGAAGTGGAAGGAGAAATTCGGATACGGCGGATTTGTCGTTCTCGATCACCACATGCCCTGTCGCGCGCGCATGCTCAAAGACGACGGCAAATTTTTTCGCGAAGTGGAAAGCAATTGTTGGGCGCCTGAACAACGTTTGCGCGAGTGCGATCAAACGAATGTAGGAGTGCAGGTTTTATCGACTGTTCCGGTGATGTTCAGCTACTGGGCGAAACCCAATGATGGTTTGGCTGTCGCCCAATTTTTGAATGACGATCTTGCCCAATCTGTCGCCGCTGACCCGAGTCGATTTATAGGCCTGGGTACTTTACCCTTGCAAGATCCGGACCTGGCGGTGAAAGAACTCGAGCGTTGCAGGCGCGATTTGAAACTTCAGGGCGTGCAAATCGGTTCGCATGTTAATGACTGGAACTTGAGCGATCCGGCTCTATTTCAAGTTTTTCAAGCTGCAGAAGAATTGGGCGCGGCAATTTTCGTTCATCCCTGGGAAATGATGGGCGAGGAAAAGATGCAAAAATACTGGTTGCCCTGGCTTGTCGGCATGCCTGCGGAAACCTGCCGCGCCATCTGCTCGCTCATCTTCGGCGGCATCTTCGAGCGGCTGCCCCGGCTGCGTGTCGCTTTTGCGCATGGAGGCGGCTCCTTCGGCTTTACTTTAGGCCGCATACAACACGGCTTTGAAGTTCGCCAAGACCTGTGCGCGATTGATAATAATGTGGCTCCAAAAGAATATCTGGGGCGCTTTTTTGTCGACTCTCTGGTGCATGACAAAGAAATGCTGCGCCAGATTGTTTCCATATTCGGAGAGAACCGTGTGGTTCTGGGCAGCGACTATCCGTTTCCCCTGGGTGAGGACAGACCGGGCGAATTAATCGAGTCGGTCGCCGAATTCTCACCTGACTTGAAACGCAAACTGCTTTTCGACAACGCTCTGGATTGGCTGCAGGTAGACGCTTCCAGGTTTTCAGCCTGAGCTGGACCGGGTCAGGTTTGCCTTGCGTGCCCGAGGTGTTTCTGGCATGATAAATTGGGCTTAGAATCGGTTAAAAGTAAAATTCAGCAGCGCAGAGGTTTGTCGTTCCTTTTTAAAGGTGAGAATTCATGCTTCTAGCAGATGTGATGATGTGGTTTCTCCTTGTATTAGGTGTTCTTTTCTCATTTCCGGCGCTGTGGTTGCTGAGCCGCGGGCTTTATTCTCAGGACGTCGAGGTGATGGCGTCCTATCTCGAGACAAGCCGGGTGAGAGCGTTTTTTTCGGGATTGCCGGTGACCCTGGTCTGCGTTTTCGGTGTGGCGCTCTTTGTTGATAAACACCAGGCTTTTTCCGATATTGCCGTGGTTTCATTTCTTGCTTTCTTTCTCTTTTATTCAAACGTCGGCGTAGCAGCTCTTGCCACAATGATCGGCAACAAGTTACCCTCACCAGCCGATCAAGGAAGACCCTGGAAGAGCACCATTCGCGGTGGCGTGGTTCTGGAACTGTCATACTTGCTTCCTGTTCTGGGTTGGTTTTTCATTCTGCCGATTTCACTTATCGTCGGAGCCGGTGCTGTAACGGCGAGGATTTTTTCAAAGCGCAAAGCGAAAGGCAAAGACTCACAAATACCAATGCCCCCAACATCTTCCGGCAAAATTGCTCCAGACAAAAGAGAAATGACCGACGCCGACGAAGTTGTTGGAGCGGCTTGATGAAAGTCACAAGAAGAAAGTTTCTGGCGGCGAGCGGGCTGAT
>JADYYD010000533.1 GCA_020853845.1 Candidatus Melainabacteria bacterium | reverse complement strand
TGTCGGATGAAGTCCTGGCGTTCTTAGCGAGCCTCTGATTATGTGAACCAATCGGATACTAAGGTGCGCTCAACAAGCGGAGTGCCCTGAATTGCTTCGCATAATCCGGCACTTCGCATAATATTCACGGTGGCACCTCCTGTGCGTGTTAGTGCCTCCTGAAAAACACAACTTTCAGTTGCCCAATGGACGCGCTTGCGCGCCCCGTCAGGGGACTGCCATTGGAAAGCGGCTGGAAGTTGTGTCAGTCTCGGGCACTTGTGACATGTACGGGCGGTTGCCAAAGTAATACGAATCAAACTCTTTCGTTCTAGTCGGTAGTCGCATGTTCGGCATGGTGGATGACGCAACGTCAGTTGTGTCGGAAAAAAGTTATCTGAAAATCAGAAGAATGGAGATTCAGTTAAAACGGAACGGCTGCCAGTGTCAGGCCGGCGACTCATCATTCCGTTGAAACTTTGGGCGGGCATATAATGAAGCCGTCTCCAGGATCTTCAGGATAGAAATCTAGCATGAATGCATATATCTTTGGTCTATTTGCTGTTGTCTCAGCTACGCTGCTGTCAGTTGGCGGAATGCTCCTTGTGCGCAGGCGAGTTGGAGTGGATGCGCTATCCTCATATCATGAGGTGGCCGGTTACCTGCTGTCTGTGGTTGGCACGTTATATGCTGTCTTGCTTGGCTTTGTAGTGGTTGATGCAATGGAGCATACGCAAGAATTGAGAGTGCTTGTAGACCAGGAAGCCAGCGGCTTATGCAACATATATTTGTGCTCGAACGGAATTCCGAGTGTGAAGAAGGCGACAATTCGCACGCTTTGCGATCAGTATGCCGACGCGGTAATTAACGATGAATGGAAGGCTATGCAGAGTGGGAAGTACAGTGTCACTGCATTCAAGAACGTCTGGTCTCTCTGGAAGGAAATTACGACATACACGCCAGAGACTGAAAGTGAGAAGACTCTTCATCAGCAGCTTGTCAGTGAAATTTGCAGCATGACACAGAATCGCCGCACTAGAATCGTTAGTGCCGGTCACGGAATGAATCCGCTTATGTGGACAGTCCTAATTATCGGAGCGATTTTCACGGTGCTGTTCACCTACTTCTTTGGAGTCAGGAATCTCAGGGCGCAAATCCTTATGACAGTCCTTGTTTCTCTCACTCTGTCACTCAACGTTCTACTGGTATTTATTTTTGGCAATCCGTTTTCTGGTGAGTTCGCAATTCAGCCAGATTCTTTCAAGTTGGATCGGATGATATTCGAAAATTTCGACAAAGGTGCGCCACCTCCCTTATGAAAGATTGGAGCCAGAAGTGCCAATGCAAAGTCGCGGTTGTCATGGAGCGCTTCCTGGAATAAACCTCTCTGCATTTTCGTCTAACATGCGGATGCAGACGCCTTGATGTCAGGAGGCGCGATCTTGGAAACGCTGAGAATCAGCCGGTGGGAAAGAAAAAGCGAAGTTTTAAGCAGATCGCATGCGAATACTATCCTCAGATGTTTCGTTTCGCACTTGCTCGACTAGGAAGTGTTGAAGATGCGGAGGATGTAGTTCAGGAGGCCTGCATTAAGGCGCTGCATTCATACGGCGAGCTTCGCGAGCCGTCTCGCGCGCAGTCCTGGTTGATGCAGATCTTGGTCAACACCATTCGCGACCATGTTCGCAAAGAGAGCAAGCAGGCAGACGTGATTAGAATCGACGACGTCGCTGAGGGTGACATTGCAGCGACTGACGATTCAATGGCTGAGCAACAAGATCCGGCGGTTGTGTTCGCCAACAAGGAATTGAACACAAAACTATCTGAGGCTTTAAGGCAACTGCCTGACATATTCTTTACTCCGCTTTTGCTTCGCGAAATACATGGTGCGTCTTACAAGGAGATTGCGGACATGCTCTCCATTCCGACGGGAACGGTAATGTCGCGCCTAGCACGTGGACGGGCATTGCTGCGAAAAATCCTGACTCCGCCGGATAGCATTCGGAGCAGCGATGTACCTGAAGAAGAATCAGCGGTTATGAACTATGTAGAGGGAGGTGATGAGTCATGAAGTGTGAGCGCGTAATAAGTTTATTAGATCCACTTCTGGACAACGAGCTTGCCACGGAAGCAGCGGCCTCTGTAATGGAGCATCTCAATCAGTGCCCGAACTGCCAGGATAGTTGGGATGAACTGATGTCACTCAGACGACAATTCCAGGAATTTGCAAACGAATTGCATGTTCCCAGCGATGCAATAAAGAGGCTCGACCGCAGATTGAGGAGCGAGGAGAAGAAAGGTTCTATTTTTCGATTTTTCGGAAGTGGGCGTGTTGCGGTCGCGGCTGTGTTCTTTGTGATCGCGGGTTTACTCGTTTATCAATTGCGATCTCCTGATCAAACGAGACAGATTCAAAGTCATTCCAGGGAGCACGTGCCCGCATTAGTTGGCGAGCTGACGACGAATTACCTGGAAGTGTCGCAACGTGATACCACCGGTGATGTCGACACGGAGTTCCAAGAAGTGGTGGATGAGGTCGAGTTCAATGTAAGCAAGCTATCCTTTCATGGATGGGAACTGACTTCAGCCAAAGTGCTTCATTTGCCAAAGTCCGCATGTATTGTGCGACTTACTTATCAAGCCAAGATCAACGGCAAAAAGGAGAAGTTGATCTGTTATCAATCATGTCAGGGAAACATTAAGCCCTTCGGGCTCACAGCGCATTCGGTAGATGGTCGGCAGGTTTGTTGTGGAAAGATGGACGGGCTGTCTCTAGTCTTTTGGCCAAGTGATGGTCGAGATCATGTCCTGATAGGAACGCTCCCGGAGAAGGAGCTAATGTTGCTGGCACTGGGGGTTTAGGCGCTTGCGCAAAAGATAAGAAGAAAAGCCATGAATCTTGCCAGAATTTCACTCAAAGAACCCTACGCAGTTGTCGTAATAGCGCTGGCTGTGATGGTGATCGGCGTAACAGTCGTGATGCGAATCCCGGCTGATATTCTTCCCATCTTTAAGACTCCAGCTGTTCAAATTCTCACGCTCTATCCGGGTATGCCGGCGGAAGTAGTCGAGAAGGATATGACGAATCGCATTGAGCGCTGGACATCTCAGGCAAACGGTATCGCCAGGCAAGAAAGCAAATCCATAACAGGCGTAAGCATAGTCAGAGATTTTTTTCGACCAGACATAGATGCAAATACGGCACTATCTCAAACCTCTTCGCTTGCAATTTCTGATCTCTATTACTTGCCGCCCGGAACGATACCGCCGATGGTGATGCCATATGATCCCACTGCGACAACTCCATTAGCACTGCTTGCTGTAAGCAGCGATACGATGGGAGAGTCGGATGTTTATGATGTTGCATACTTCAATATAAGAAATATGCTCAGTGGTATCAAGGGCGTAATTGCTCCGGCTGTTTACGGAGGAAAACTGAGACGCATTCTTGTCTATGTAGATCCGGCTAAACTTGTCAGCCGGGGACTTTCTCCGATGGATGTCGTTCAAGCGCTGCGCAAATTCAATGTTTTTATACCGACGGGTAATGCAAAGTTCGGAACACTCGACTACCAGATCAATGCAAACGGACTTGTACCGACTGTCACAGAGATCAACGAATTTCCGATTAAACAAGTTAATGGAAAGTATGTTCTCGTCAAAGATATTGGAGTGGCAAAGGATACCAGCGCAATTCAGACAAACGTGGTTCACATCAATGGGAAACGCCAGGTATACATACCAATTTACCGACAACCAGGAGCAAACACCATTGAGGTCGTGGACGGCGTAAATGCAGCAATGAAGCGCATCGCTAGCCGAATTCCTAAAGAGATCAAACTGAATCTCATTATGGACCAGTCACATTACGTTCGAGAAGCAATCCACAGTCTCATACAGGAAGGATTGCTTGGCGCCGGGCTCGCAGCGCTTATGATTTTGGTGTTCCTTGGCAGTTTTAGATCGACACTTGTAATTTCGCTATCAATACCGTTATCGGTTCTCGCCGCCTTCATCGGACTCTACTTCACCGGGCACACAATCAATGTAATGACTCTAGGTGGGCTGGCATTAGCTGTTGGACGCCTTGTGGACGATGCTATTGTCGTGCTGGAAAACATTGCACGCCACCTTACGATGGGCAAATCAGTCATGAAAGCAGCGATTGAAGGCACTCAGGAAGTTGCCGCTCCTGTACTTCTTGCGACAATTACAACGATCGTTGTTTTCTTTCCTGTGATTTTCTTATCCGGGATGGGTCAATTTTTGTTTGTGCCGCTTGCTCTTGCTGTAGCGTTTTCCATGGCTGCATCTTTCATTATGTCTGTAACGGTTGTGCCGGTAGCTTGTGCAAACATTTTTAGTAAGAAGCAACTCGCCGATCTGTCCGCTCATGAGGATGGTGGGCACGGCTATAGAAAGGGTCCTTTAGGGATTCTCGATCGTATTCCGGTTCTTTATGAACACTTGCTGCGCGCGAGCCTGAGAGTCAAACCACTGATATTGATTGTGTCGCTCACTGCCTTTGTAGCCTCTCTCGGACTATATCCGGTGCTTGGCAAACAGTTGTTTCCTCAGAGTGATTCGGGGCAGTTCATGGTGAGACTGCGGGCGCCTTCCGGGACTCGCATCGAAGAGACAGAGAAGATCGTCGCGCAGGTTGAAGAAGATATAACGAAGGCAATTCCTGAGTCTGATAGAGAAATGGTGATTTCAAACACGGGCATCCTGTACGACTGGCCCGCTGCTTACACACCAAACTCGGGGCCCCAAGACTCATTTGTCTTGATACAACTTTCAGCCAAGCGTTCCTCTAGCATATTTGACTATGTCCGTAAGCTCAGAGATTCGCTGCCACAGCGATTTCCAGGCGTCGAATTCTCTTTTGATACAGGCGGCATGTTGACTGCGGCTTTGAATTTCGGACTGCCGTCGCCGATAAATGTGCAGGTTGAGGGCAATGACCTGAAAGTCTCAATGCAAATTGCTCAACAGATACTCGCGAAAGCCAAGCAGATCGAAGGAGTAGCCGATGCACGAATTCAGCAGAAACTCGACTACCCTCAAATCGACGTGTCGATAGACAGACTGAAAGCAGCAGCATTAGGGCTCACTGCGGAAGACGTCGTTAAGAATATCGTCACCAGCTTCAATTCGAGTATCAATTTTGAACCTGCCTTCTGGGTCGACAACAGCAACGGCAATCACTATTTTCTGGGCGCTCAGTATCCTGAAGAGTTAATTCGCTCATTCGAGACACTCAAGGATATTCCAATCACAAGTGCGATGCAGAAAGCTCCTGTGCTGCTCAGGAATATTGCGACCTTCACGAAAACGTTGGCTCCGCTCGAAGTCAATCACATGAATATTGTCCGAGTAGTGGACGTATTTGCGGATGTCGACGGGCGTGACATTGGCTCGGTGTCTAGCGAAATCGAACGTGAAATGAAAACAATTGAGCTGCCGAAGGGATATTCCGTTTACTTGCGAGGAGAATTCGCAAGCATGACGGAGTCATTTCAGAGTCTTGCTTACGGCTTGCTGTTAGCGGTAATTCTCATCTATTTGGTGATGGTGGCGCAGTTTCGCTCGTTCGTCGATCCGTTTCTTATCATGCTTGCAGTGCCGCTAGGATTGAGCGGAGTTCTGGTGGCATTGTTTGTGACTGACACAACGATCAACGTGCAATCAATGATTGGAACGCTCTTCATGGTTGGAATCGTAGTTTCCAACAGTATCCTTTTGGTCGAATTTGCAAATCGAAAACTCAGGCAGGGTGATTCTCCAGAAGAGGCTATCGTCGAGGCTGGACGGGTACGGCTTCGCCCGATTCTCATGACTTCGCTGGCTGCGATACTTGGACTGTTGCCGATGGCGATCGGCATTGGAAGAGGAGCTGAGGCAAATATCCCACTTGCAAGAGCCGTGATAGGCGGGTTGTTGGTGTCGACAATAATGACACTATTAGTGGTGCCCGCTTTCTATATTTACCTGAAACGTTTTCTTGCCGGAAGAAAACCGATATTGGCTTCACTAGAGGCAGGCACGGAGGCAGAAGATAGGGAATGAACTTTCGAATAATTGGTCTTTCTATGGCGTTTTCCTTGATGTTATCTAGTTGTGCAAAACAACAAAATTTATCCTCAGCGCCGCCCGCGAAAGAAATCCTTGTCAGCGCGGTTCGTCCAGAGGCAAAGACAATATATCGTCGCGTGCAAATACCAGGAACGATTGAAGCTCTCTGGAGCACAAAAGTATTTGCTAAGGTCCCTGGTTATCTGGAGCATATCCTGGTCGATCACGGTGACAAAGTGCAAAAGGGACAGATGTTGGCCTCTCTCTCCTCGCCTGAGATGTCTAAGGAATTGGCTTCCGCAACTGATGAATTTCATCGTGTGGAAGCAGAGGTGGTACATTTTGAATCACAAGTTCAAAGGGCAAAGGCGGACCTGGCGGCTCTCAAAGCCGAGACGGATCTATCGGGCGTCACACTTGGTCGCTGGAAACAGTTGGATCAGAGATTGCCTGGCATTGTTGCTCAACAACAGATCGATACCCTTGGTGCTGAACAGCAGGCGAAGAAAGCAAGAATGGACGCTGCTCAGGCTGCGGTCGAGAGCGCGCAAGCTGACGTTATTGCTGCGAGACGAAGAGTTGGTGAGAAGAAGCAGAACGTGGCCCGGATTGAGAATCTGAAAAGTTATCTCTCAATTCGCGCACCATTTACTGGAGTGATCACTAAGCGTTTCGCAGACCCTGGCGCTCTTATTCAGGGTGCCACCAATAGCGCTACTCAAGCAACGCCGATTGTAGAAATTCAGAGTCCAGAAACATTGAGAATATACATTAATGTTCCAGAACCTGATGTTCCGCACGTATCGATTGGAAGAACAGCTTCTGTGGTTGTCGATGCACTGCCCGACGAGAAGCTGACTGGGAAAGTGGAACGGATTTCATATGCCGAAGATCCCGGCACTCGAACCATGCTTGTAGACATTCGTATAGATAACAAGGAAGGAAAAGTGAGACCGGGAATGTTTGCCCATGTCTCGCTGCAACTGGAAAGACACGACAACGTTCTTACGATTCCATCGCAGGCACTCTACCCAGACAAGAAGGGCGCATACCTATTCATAGCAAGCGAGAATAAAGCCAAGAAAGTCCGTCCCAAGATTGGTGCTGATGATGGTATCAACACGGAAATAGAAGAAGGATTATCGGTTTCAGATTTCGTATTGATGCCAGGACAGAGCACCATATCTGATGGCGATCCAGTGAGAATCGCGACCAGTGATATGTCGACAGGAGGAGCGAAGTGATGACCTGTCGGCGTGTGATTGACTGGCTATTCAATAGCACACACATTTTGAGAGCATCGCTGCTGCCGACAGTTTTCATTTCAATGTTGATTCTTGGAGCTGCCGACTTTCATTCTTGCTTTGCGGCAGAACAGGGCACAACGGATACAACCGATCTAGCAGCACCAATCAGAGACTTAGAAATGTTGACGCTCGATCAAGCCGTCGCTATCGCTCTCAGGGAGCAGCCAAAGATTTTGGCGCAGCGAGCTCGTTATGACAGAGAGAAAACATCGATTGAGCGCGAACGCTCTCGAATGCTTCCATATATTCAGGCAGCCGGAGTGGGAAACCTTGGACCCACCGTTATAAACGGCTTTAATGGGCTCTTTGTTGCAGCATCTCGTGGAAACTTTGGTTTTGACGTTAATGCTCGCATGACCTTGTTTGACTTTGGAGCAAATTGGCATAGATTGAAGGCTAGCAAGGTTGATGTGCAGCGGTCATTGCAAGATGTTCAGATCGAACGAGCCCAAATCATTTTGATTGCCAAGTTGGCATATCTTAAGGTCTTAGAGGCTTTAGAACTACGAAAAGTTGCAGAGCAAGACGTGGCAAACCGCACGTTACTTGCTAGATACACCAAAGAAACGTTTGAAACGGGACTTAAATCAAAGCTCGATTGGCAGCAGTCGGAAGTAGATCTGGCGCAAGCAATGCAGGCATTGGAGGAGCGCAAGCGACAGGTAGAGCTTGCTTACAATGCGCTAAACGAGAGCATGGGGCGTGAACCAGGAAAAAGATACAAGGTCGTTGATCCGAGCCAGCCGGCACCGCCAGTAGAGTCAGTCTCAAGCATGCTTGAGGAAGGGAAGAAATTTCGCCCCTGTTTGATCGCTGCGGTAAAGAAGATCGAAGCCGCTAAAGAACGAGTCACTGTCGCTCGAAGAGAGTTCTTACCGAAGATTGATGCCATTGGCGGAGGCGGCTATCTTGATGACAGTGCGATTTTACAAGGCAACCAGAATCGCTATGGTTCGGGTGCCGTTATCGCATATGCGCCACTTTTTACAGGAGGAAAACTGGAAGCAGATCTTGCTGCGGCAAGAGCAAGCGCGCGAGAAGCAAAAGAAGATCATCATCAGATGGAGTTGAAGATAGCTAGAGAAATCTTCGATGCCTTTGAGTCACTTAAAGCAACGTACACGAAGTATCAAATATCAGAGCAGCAAGTGAGTCATGCGAAGCAGACTCAGCAGTATGCAAACGAGCGATACAAGGCGGGTCTGGGTTTCTATCTTGAAGTTTCGGCGGCCGAGACACTTTTGATTAACGCTCTCGCCGAGCAAACCAGGAACAGATTCGATTATGCCAGCGTTGATGCTGTGCTCCAATACGCACGAGGCAAAGACTATCTTGCTTACAAGATGTGAGTGGAAGAGGTAAAGAAACCATGAAGTGCAATACTCCAACGGACGATTCGGACCCATCTCGAAAGGACAGACCTATTTGCTGCAAGGCAAACTGCATTGGACTAATTACAGTCAGCAGCCTGATTGCAATTTACATGCTTGTCACCTGGATCTTGAAGGTATGGAAATAACGGGACCGGCAGGTGATCCAGCCGAGTGGGAATAAACGCAATGCCAAAATCGTTGATTGATTGTGAGGACATCAATCCAGCGAGTACCGATTGTCATGAGTAACACGCCGAACATTGGTAGACAGTATCTGATCCTAGTTGGAGCCTGCTTCATCGTTGCCATATCCTGCTCGTATTTGCCAGGATATGCGTGAGGGGCTTCAGATCGCATCGTCGTGGACGAAGCGCAGATATTAGGCAGCAGAATTAGAGATCTTGAAAACTGGTTCGAGGGGCACCGCGGAGTGTACGACGGGCTCAAACGAGATGAACTGCGGACGTTGTATATTACGGCGGGTGATGAAACGAAGGGAATTCAGCAATCCGACATCATTCTGGCCAACCAGTTCAATGACGAGAAAACGTTGCTCGTTCTGTCGGCATCATCAACAGACAGCAGCGAGGTTGTCTCTGTCGACCGTCTTCAGCTGATAGCCGCGCGTTTTCCGCAGTTCCAATATGTCAGATCGGCATCACTGACTCGCGCTGCCGATCTGCTTGCTGCTCGCGGGCAAGTGAAGGCGGCATTGGCTCCGTATAGGCAGGCCGTTTCTGGCCCAACGAAATACAGCGAATTGGCAAAAAGCAAGTATTTAAAGTTGAAACGCACAGACGTAAATAAATTGGGTCGAGCATATGTCGGGAGGAAGTAGTAGTCGCGCGCAATTTCCAGTGAAAGGTTTACAGCGATGCTGTGTTACGTCTGCACAAGCGGATGTTAGTTGTTAGGAATTGTTCGTATTTCTTGCGTCATATATCCGAGCGAGGTATCGTGTCGACACACCGCAGGCGAATAGAATGTGCATGCGAACCCACATTATAATCAGGGAAAGAGGGGAGCTTCGTTTGAATCGACGTGTTGAAGTCGTTAAAGGAATATCGGAAATGCAACAAGTCTTACCGCTTTTTTCTAGCCTTAGAACGAAGTCTACATCCTCCATGATTTCAATTGGTCTGATACCGCCAATGGCATCATATACATGACGCCTCACAAAGATTCCAGAGTCACCATAATACATTCCTATAGTTCGCATCAAGCGACAGAGGAACTCCACAAATCTACAGAAGGGCGACTTGTCATCATAAAAGACACGAAAGTTGCCGCCAACGATGTCCGGTTTCTCGATCAATATGGTCTCAAGACGTTCAAGTGCGTCGCTGTGAAGTCGGGTATCTGCGTGAAGAAACAGAATGAGTTCCCCGTTGCTTATTGATGTGCCAGCGGAAAGCTGTATTCCTCGTCCGGGCGCAGAGGTGAGTACCTTTGTATTGAAATTCTGCGCGATTGATACAGTCTTATCTGAGCTTCCGCCGTCGCATACGATGACCTCGTGAGCGACTTTAGAGCGGGATAGAGACGCCAGAAGGCCTGGCAGCGACTCAGCTTCGTTAAGGGTGGGGATAATAATCGAAATCATGCGGCTTTTCGAGCTTGTAGTACTTGCTGTGACGCAGTCGCGTCGGGCAATTTCCTAAGGCCGGGAATAAATATCGCGGGCTGTACGTTTCCCATAGGAGTGTGTCATTGTAGCGTATGAGGACGAAACAAGGTGAACTTGAAGAATAGACTATTTAGCAAAAGGGTACTAATTGCTTGGCTGCTCTCGGCCCCAATCGCCGTTATCGCTGCATTTGTTGCACTCCAGGTCTGGCTATTACCCATGGCGGGAATACACGTTTGACTACTGGGTGAGTTGTGCTCGGTTGAGAGCCGCATGCGGTTGAAAACTACAGTTCAGAATGCGAGGTAAATGAACAGTAAGAACCCAGTCACTACTTTGGATTCAGAAAGGATGAGGACCGGACGTCGATCGGGTTTGCTTCTATCGTTTCTGGCAGTTCTTGGGATGCTTTCCGCAACGCTCGTCTCTTGCGGCAACCCATCGGAAGGAACTGATCAAGTTAAGGCCAGTATGCAAAGCAATCGGCTGATCCATGAATCAAGCCCCTACCTCCTTGAGCACGCGCATGACCCTGTAGATTGGTATCCTTGGGGCGATGAAGCATTCGACAGGGCTAAGCGCGAGAACAAGCCGGTTCTTCTCTCTGTCGGATACTCAGCTTGTCACTGGTGCCACGTGATGCAGAGGGAATCGTTTCAGAACGAGGCAATTGCGCGACTGATGAACAGTAGTTTTGTATGTGTGAAAGTGGATCGAGAAGAGCGACCCGACATTGACGAAGTCTATATGCGAGCGGTTCAGGCGATCAGCGGGAGTGGCGGTTGGCCGATGACGGTCTTTCTAACACCAGATCGTAAGCCATTTTTCGGCGGTACTTACTTTCCTCCCAAGAGTTCGCAGGGTATGCCTGGTTTTGAAACAATCCTGACCACAGTGCAGGATGCATGGGTCCGAAATCGTGCGAGTATCAATCATTCCAGCGAAGAGATGATTGAAATAATTTCGAGATTTGACAGTCAAGAAAGGTCGACTGAAATCGCTGATGTTAAAACAATATCTGTAGCTCTAAGTAAAATATTGAGCCAAACCGATCAAATGTGGGGTGGACTCGGGCAGGCACCAAAGTTTCCCACGCCAGGCATCTTGCAGCTTTGTCTTCGCGAGTCTGCCGGAAGGAAGAAGAACAGTGAACAAGGGCATGCATGCTACGCGTTCGTCACAAGGACACTTGAGAAGATGTCACAAGGGGGAATCCACGATCAAATAGACGGCGGATTCTCTCGGTATTCGACCGACAGAAAGTGGCTAATTCCGCATTTCGAAAAAATGCTCTATGACAATGCGCTACTGGCAGATGTATATTTGAACGGTTACCTGGTGACTGGAGATTCAGATTTAGCAAGGACAGCAGAAGACACGCTGAATTTCATGACACGTGAGCTTGGTGCGCCTGAAGGAGGCTTCTACAGCAGTCTTGATGCCGATAGCGAAGGTGAGGAGGGCGCATATTATGGCTTTACACTCAACGAGATTCGGCAGAATCTTAAAAAAGAAGATGCGCAGTTCGTCGAGGAAGTATATGGTGTTACCAGTAGTGGCAACTTCAGCAATGGACTAAACGTGTTGCATCGATCTGATCGAATAGGTGCCCTTGCTAAGCGATATGGAATATCGGCGAGTGAATTTGACGCCAGGATTGAGAGTGTGGATCTTAAACTTCGGCAAATTCGGCAAAGGAAGGAGAAACCACGAAGAGATGAGAAGGTCATTGCTGCTTGGAACGCGCTCGCTGTGTCTAGTTTTGTTCGCGGCTACCGGGTTCTGGGGCAGGAAAAATACTTGACCGCCGCGCGAAGGTGTGCCCGTTTTATGCTATCGAATATGTACAAAAACAATCGATTGCATCGAATCTGGGCTCGCGGCAAAGCGAAGGAAGCAGGCTGCTTGGACGATTACACATTCAGTGTTCAGGCGCTACTTGATCTGGGGGAGATTGATACAAGCGAGAATTGGCAATCCCAGGCGCAGGAAATAAATCAGATAGTTTTGAACGACTTTCTCGATAAGAAGAATGGAACGTTCTTCTACACCAGTGAATCTCAAGGTCAACCTTTAACAAGGACAAGAAGCTTGCATGATAGCGTTCTACCGTCAGGTACAGCAGTCGAGATCGTCAATCTGATTAGACTTAGTGAACTCTCCGAGTCAGAGAAACTTAAGCGGCTGGCTGGAGAAGCGTTAGGCTCATGCGAATCGGCAATGAGAGAAAACCCAATGGGATATGCCTACATGTTGTGCGCATTAGATCGGTACTTGAACTCGAACTCACAAATTGTTTTGATTTCGCCGAGACCTAGCCCTTTATCCGCTCAAATGTCCGCCGAGATAAACAGACACTATTTGCCAAATGCAATGACGATCGTTCGAAGTAGTGGTATTGGCAAGAACGAGGCCGAGATACTCAAAGGGAAAACGTGCGGCGACGGTGGCCCGACTGTGTACATTTGTCACGGACATACCTGCGATGCACCAATTCGCGATCTCAAGACGCTGAAATCGAAAATTCAGTTGGTGGCAAATGAAAATCCATAGGCTGCGATAACTTGCTGAGAGGCAAAAGGTTTCTACTTCTATCAACCTCCACCACAGGATTTTTCAAAACAAATCTGTTGGTCCGGGAATAAATTCGAATAGTGCATCGTTACAGTGAGTGTGCTGTTCATTAGAGGATGCCAAAAATGCGAAGCCGAGTCTCACTGGTTCTATCGTTTGCTATCACTACCACTATCTTGCTGACAGCAGCAACAACTATGTTTGCGCAGTGTCCGTATTCAAACAAGGGATCTTCGAACACTTCGAGTGCTGGGGGAAACTCAGATGTCAACGCTGCTTCCAGTGCTCAGGTGGTTCACCACACAAGCGATGCCACTTTTAAGAAGGATGTGCTTGAGGCGAAACAACCAGTCTTGGTTGATTTTTATGCAACCTGGTGTGGTCCGTGTCAGAGATTGTCACCGGTCATAGAGAGCATTTCCAAGTCTTACTCAGGAAAAGTCTCTGTTTTTAAAGTAGACGTTGATAAGAATCCAAAATTGGCGGAACGATACGGAATTACGTCGATTCCATCGATTAAGATTTTTAAGAAAGGAAAGCTGGTGGACAGTACGATTGGCTTGCTGTCTGAATCTCAGCTTAAAGACAAAGTTGATAAGTTACTTTAGCGAAGCTTCTCCACGAAGATATGCTTAGACGTTTACGTAAAAAGCACTCAGTATGCAAACGCAGACTCCGCCGCAAAGAAGGTCAAGCGATTACTGAGTATGGCGCAATTCTTGCCTTTGTTGCTGTACTTGTTGCGTTGGCATTTGCGTCTACTACAAGTGGATTTGCCGGCGCTGTATCAGCAGCGTTCTCCTCGATCACTAATCAGCTCAACGACATGGTAAATGCGGCGGCTGCATCGAGCTAGCTCTGCATTACTTTTGAAAAGGTTACATGTTGGTTTGGACTATCCGTTTCGGAGTTAAGCAAGCACCGCATACGGTGCCAAGTACCCATTTAGACCGGTGGTGGTAGCTGATCCATGGCTGTTGATCAGTTGTCTTTCTCTCGCTACTGCACTTAAGGATCTTGTCGGCTGATTGCATGGTGTCACTGGAATGGCGAAATCGCATATTGGCTAATCTCTGCATGTGCTAATGATCAAGTACGACTCCGGGCAGCTGCAATGAGCGCTACCGTCGTCGACGTCGAAAGAATACAACAGGTCCACAAGCACATTTTCTGCAGTTTGGAAGTTTCTCGCTTGCCTACTGTGAATGTGAATAGGTTCCATGCCTGAATTGCAGACAGAAGAATGTTTCGTGCCTGTCTTCCACAGCACTTCTCCGCTCGCATAACCAAGGGCTATGGATAAGAAAACCGGCAATAGGAAGCAGCAAGACAATCTCCGGAACCCATTTATCGTGCAAGATGTCTGTAACAGCAAAATAACGTCTCACGAGCTGACCGTAAATAGAAACGATTGACGATTTAGAATTATTCCCTCACCTGGCAACACGTGCCGGAGCAGGACTAGAAGGTTAAGCTCGCATGCATTCGGTCGGTGTCGTGGATGCCATGAGCTGCTCCGCCACGCACGTGAGAAAAGATTAGGCATGGAATAAACGACAGGTCGGTTCCGTCTAATCATTAGTGCTAATTCCAGCGCTTCTAACTTAATGAGACGATATAGCGGAATGTCTTGACAGCCCCGGCTGTAAGAGGGTGGTGGTTGCCCAGGCACCCAGACCAGGCACGTTCGGGAATAAAAACCGGCGGCGTGTCGTTTCCACAAACGAAGGGCACAGGGGCGAACCACTAGATGAGGCAATCAGGTTGACCCGGTTTCATACCAAAAGAGCAAGAAAAGAGTTTGAGGAGGCTGCGTACTCTTTAGCGCCAAAACTTTACAGGCTTGCATACGCCAGACTGGGCCACGTGCAGGATGCCGAAGACGTCGTGCAAGAAACATATGTCAAGGCATTCAAATCTCTCGACTCATACCAGCCGGGTACTAATATCGAAGCCTGGTTGGCCCACATTCTGGTCAATACGATTCGAGACCATCTGCGTCATGTTCAGAAGCTGGCTCCCACAGAACCACTGGATGAAAACGTTGAGCTAAGCAATGGGCAAGCTACACGCGGACCGGAGGAGCAGTTGGTAGAACGTGAGATAGATGCCCATGTTCTGTCAGTTCTCAGGACCACTCCGGAATGGTTGCTCACACCATTTCTACTGCGAGAGATTCATGATATGAGCTACAAGCAATTAGCCGAAGCATTGGGTGTTCCGATAGGAACAGTAATGTCTCGATTATCGAGAGCAAGGCAGTACCTTAGAGGACGGCTAGAAATGTTATCTGATCGCGCAGGAGTGCCTCAGCCCGATCAACAGAAATCCAAAATGCACCTCGTAAACGAGGATGAACAGTTATGAATTGCGAACAATCACTTCATTATCTAGATCCATTAGTCGACAATGAACTGTCAATCGATTTAACCTCTGAGGTTATGCGCCATCTTGATTCATGCTTGCAATGCCAGAATCAATGGACTGAAATTACCAGGCTGCATGCTACCATCAGCGGTGCCCTTAACAGAATTGAAATTCCTGATGGACTAGTTCCGCGTATACAAGAACGAGTCGGTAGAAGCCATGGAAATCGGCGATTTGCGTTTGAGTGGCGCATATTGCGCATCGTGTCCGCCGTCGCCGCATTCGTTCTTGTCGCCATTGTGGCATTTCTTCTCATAAGCGTTCCGAAACCAAAGGACACATTAATTCCTAACGATTTGGTTGCCGATCATCGAACCGCTACTGCTGCTGCGCCCGTGAAGACTCCGCAAGATGAATTGAGAAGGTTGCAGAAGACGCTGGCACTGGGACCAGTTAATTTGCCAGGTTGGAAACTTGTGAAAGTTGAAGCTTGCCAAATCGACAAACTTCCGGCCATCCACCTGTGCTATGTAAACAACAAGAAGAAAATGCTGAGTTGTTATCAACTAAAACACGGTCTGTTTGATGCGACTGGACTCAAGAAGCATTCGATGAATGGCCGAATTTTCTGTTGTGGACAATTAAAAGACGTTTCAATAGTTTATTGCCCCAGCGACAAGCACGACAAAATTCTTGTAAGTGCGATGCCTGAGCGTGAGCTGATGTCCATTGCAGTAAAGAGCTAGATGCAGATGAGGTCGAGTCGACGTTCTCAGACTGAAACCCCCTCTGTTCCGGGCAGAGGAAGTTTCAGTGAGTGTGATACTCGCAAGGTAGAACGCATCGCGCTGAGACTTTATTCCCCAAGCCTTGAGATACATCAAAACGAAAAAGAATTGTTGTTCTTTTCGAATTAAATACGGTGGAGCACCTGACCATGGCGAAGTGGACCGATCTAAAATCAACGTCGAAACTCTTCTTCGAGAGCTACAAATTTCCGGAACTTGCACCCCCAATTCTGACTAAGCCAAAGAAAGACCTAAATGATTGTCGCGTTGCAATCGTTACAACAGCTGGTCTCCATCTGCATTCCGATAAAGCGTTCAGTAGAAATTTCTGGGCAAGCGACTGTTCTTACAGGACCATACCGGTCGAAGCCAGACTTAAAGATTTATCTATTTCTCACCATAGCGGCGAGTTTGATAAAACTGGCATTCGCAAGGATCTCAACGTGGTCTACCCAATAGACCGTTTGCTTGAACTGGTATCGCAAGTGTCTGGCGTCAAATTAAATTGCCTGTTACGACAGTTTGAATTTGCCGCTTTAGAACTTGTTGATTTCAGCTCATGATTTACTGAGATCAAGAGAAAGTTAGTTTGCTTGTTCATGTCGTTGAGCA
>JADYYD010000532.1 GCA_020853845.1 Candidatus Melainabacteria bacterium | reverse complement strand
TTGAATCCCGAACTATTGAAGGACAACGGTTTCAAGAACAAACTTGAGAAGGTCAAAACTGATATCAGCAATCAGCAGAAGGAAGAAGATCTTTCAAACGCCACTCTGCAAAAGGATTTAGATGGCGCCAAGAATCTCAGCCCTGCCGAACAGGAAGCTGTTTACAATCGCGCCATTGATGTCGGTATGTCACTTAGCGATCGCGGGCGGAACGACCAGGGCATGCGCATTCTCAAGCAAGTCTGCGATTTGGCTGCGCAGGCAAAAAGCCCTGTACTTATGGGCAAAGCGTATCTATCTCTCGGCAGAGCTTATGAAATTGACCGCGATTTGAAGAATGCAAGAGCTGCATTTCAAAAGTCGCTGGACATAAGAGAAAAAGTTTTGGCGAAAGACGATGTGGAGGTGGCGCGTTCTCTTTGCTGCCTTGCGCAGGTGTCTCTTGCGAAGGATATGTTGCCGGTGGCGGAGCGGGCACGCGAAATTTGGTCAAGGGCAGTCAGTCCGAACAGCTTTCAGGTCGGCTGGGCAGAAATTATCATTGCCACCCATTTAGCTGATGGCAAGCAATATCAACTGGCAAAGCAAAAAGCCGAAGCGGCTGTGTACAAGTGCAAAATGGCACTAGATACACAACTTTCACTTGAGGAGCGCATCAGGGCGAAACTGTTCCTGGTGAGAGCACTTACTTTGCGCGCTTTTTGCAATCAGGAGTTGCTTGCCCAGGAGCGCAAGAAAGGTCATGTCGCCGATGGACAAGAGCGTGAAGCCGCGATTAACCAGGACTATCACGATGCTCTCAAGTATGCTGAAGAATTGAATCCACGGCAAAACGCGCGCGAAGTCGATTCTCTTATGGCATGGTTGTTGGTCAAGGATGCAAAAGGCTTGCATCAAAACTACGAAGTACAGATGTCCAAGGGTGTTAGCGTGCCGGTAGATGACTCAGGTCATCCTGCCATCCTGACTGAGGCGAAGAACAAGCTGGCACGAGCTACTGCCATATTCAGCCGCTTGTCTTCCACCGAATTCGCCGCACAAGCCTATGAAAGTTATTGGGAGATGGGCAAAATAAGCAGAGCAATGCTTGATTTTCCGTTCTCAGAGAAAATGTACAGTAAGGCAAGAGAGCTGAGCGACCGCGCTTTCGGCGCGAAAAGTTCGAAGAGTTTGGATATTCAGAATGAGCTCAACGCCGTCATTCGTGATTCAGGCAAGGGTGCAAAGTAGCCAGAGATTGCGCATCGAAGCCGGTAGAATCGAAGACGGCCGCTTTTTGGATTGCTGAGAAGTTCGGGTGATCTGTCGGAATATTATTAAACCAAAATAGAGGCACGCCTCTGTCAATCAGAAGTTCCTGCAATTGCCGCAAGTATTCTTTGTTTGAGCGAACTTGGTTTGGCTTGATTTCTGCTTTCAAGCAAACGATTGCCAGCGCGCCTTGCGCTTCGCCAATCGACCACTCGATTGGATGCAGACGATACGAACCGTTGGTGACATGAGTGGTGCCTATATTTTTGCAAGCCGGCAAATAATTATTTGAATCTTCCGGAATCAGCGCTCCCAGCGGGATTTGAAAGTGCCGTGTTCGTTGCGCCGCGCCGGGCACATCCTGCTCGCCGTGAATGTCGACCGGATAGTGGCCGATGCCGACCGTGTCGTGAAACAGACATGCTCGTGAGCCCGGATTCGATGCGACAACGATTTCGCTTTCCACGATTGTATGAAGACCCACTATTCGTCTTGATTCTCTTATATAAGGATATTTTGAGAGCCCGTCTTTCGTTCCCAGAATATCGGTGCGCAGTTTGAACTCCGGATATCCAATGCCGCCATCGTCGCGCGGCGCTTCCGTCTGCAGCCAGTAGAGAAAGCCGAGGCTGAGCGCTTTTGCCAATGCCATGCGTTCGGCTTGTATATGAGTATCCACGTCGATGATATTTTGCAGGCGCAAATCGTTGGAATTCCAGTTGATCATCGAAAGGTCATTCGGGTATGCGCTCGACTCAAAAAGTTTTGCTGAGATCAACCGCCTGTATTCCCAGAAAGGCAGCTTCTCGATACGCAGGTCGTCGCCTTCACCTTTGAGTTTGGTGATAAACATTGGATAGCCTTCCAGAGAAAACTTTCCTTGTGAATTGAATTCGTCATAATGCGGCGGTTTGTCTATAACATGCGTTTCGCCCGGTTTTAATTCAATAACAAATGGATAAGTGAAGTCTTGAACATTCTCCGGTCGCGCGGTCTCAGGCGCATGCGGCTCACCTGTTTCCGCTCTCGATTCGGCACCGCTTCTGTATTTGATGCCGCTCATGGGCAGCAAATCGCCGAGCTCGGTAGCATCGATTACAAGCCTTGCGTAAACCTCGATGCACTTTCTTGATTCCAGATCGACAAATCCGACGGACGTGATTCTTGTCGAGTCCTCATCTCCATCTTCTTGTCTTTCTGCTCTTGCATAAATCGCCTGCCACCGCCGACGAATCGAAAGCATTTTTCTTTCTTCGAAAGGCGCCAATAAATCGGCGATTTCTTCCAGTGCAAACCTGGGCTCGAAGGCAAGCCAGCTCACCCAGCAATCACCGGGATTGAGCCAGGGCTCGTCTTGCGCATGCTGCACGAGTTTGTAATTGCTTTTGTATCGTGCGCGAATATCGTTTCTGAATTTCTGATAGCTTCTGGAGGCGCCGCTAATTTCGACAAGGTGGTTTTCATCCAGCGCCGATACGCCTTGCGCTGTCATTTGCCCGCCCAGCCAATCGGTTTCCTCTGTCAGCACCACCAGTGGTGTCGCAACATTTCGGTAATTCAAGTCATCGGCCGTTCTGAGCGCCGACAGTGCGGCTGAGACGCCGCCGGTTCCCCCGCCGACCACGAGGACATCGCAAATAATTTCTTCGGTGACTTCATGGACATCGATGGAAAATACCCCTTCTTGCGGGTTTTTGACGTCGACCTTGAGCGGGTCAACGACGGAAAAGAAATTTTCAATGATGTCCGAATTCGTTACCAAGGCTGCTCGCTAGGACCCTTCGCCCGTATAATCTGAAGGATTCTCGGACATTGAACGTCGCGCTAAGATTATACCGGCGGTTGGTTTTCAAGCAGCCCGGGTTCTCGGCTGGTAGATATCTCGTGAGGCTAGATGATGAACGGCAATAGCGTGGATGTGAATTATGACTTGCTCAGCACGGACATAATCAAGCGTGCTGAGAAAATCGCACTTATCTTGATGGATGTCGACGGTGTGCTGACTGACGGCACCCTTTTCTATTTGCCTGGCGCCAATGGTGAAGCGGTCGAATTCAAAGGGTTCAATTCTCACGATGGTTTGGGTCTGCATTTCTGCCATGCTGTGGGAATCAAAACAGGCGTCATTAGCGGTCGTGATTCATTTGCCACGACAGAACGCGCCCGCATGCTCAAGATGACGTATGTCTATCAAGGGCATTTGAAGAAGGTTCCGTCCTATGAAGAAATTTTGGCAGACTCTCAACTGCCCGGCGAGGCAGTCGCATTCATCGGCGATGACTTTACTGATGTGCCGCTGTTCAATCGCGTCGGGCTTGCATGCGCGGTTGCTAACGCGCGTCCGGAAGTGAAAGAGCATGCGCATTATGTAACTGCACAAACGGGCGGCAACGGCGCTGTTCGTGAGGTCGTGGAAATAGTGCTGAAGGCACGTGGCTTCTGGTCACCGATTCTCACTCAATATGAATTGATTGAAGGAGCAAAAGTGAAATAGCCGTTTCGATCATGCGGAGCGGATTTTGTCTTATATATAGATAGCATTCGTTTAATGCTGGTGTCTTTCAGCGGGCTGGAAACACTGCCTGGGTGGACTTTCAAAAATTGTATCCAGAGTTTAGGAAAAACTCAGTCAATAAATTGAACTCTTTTCCTCTTGGTATCGTCTATAAAGAGGAGACGAGTTTTACGGAGAGAATTTATGAATAAGGTGACTTTGATGAGCCTATCGCTTGC
>JADYYD010000531.1 GCA_020853845.1 Candidatus Melainabacteria bacterium | reverse complement strand
TTTTCAACCCCACGCTTGTAGGTTTTGCAAGTGGAATCTTTAGGAACATTCGGAACTCTGTACGTTGTCAGCGCAGTGCTCGGCTTCGGCTACATGCTGATCAGCATGGTCTCCGGGCATCTCGGTCAGGATGCCGGCGGCGATGGAGACGGAGGAGGATTCGACGGCGGCGACACCGGCGGCCATGGCGCCATCGGTCATCAACACGCTTTCGGTCACGACACGGGTTCGCATTCGGTTGCGCACGGACAGGGCCCTGGCGATCACGGACACGGCGCCGATGATGCGGCTGCTCAACTGAAGGAAATAACAAAAGTCGGCAACGTCGCCGCTCACCACCGTCAAAGAACACCTGTCTTGCTGAAGATAATGTCGTGGATCAGCCCGGCTTCGATGGCTATTTTCCTGGCATTCTTCGGACTGACAGGCATGATGATTTTCAAGCTCGGGGCACTGAGTTTGGTGCCGGCCATTGCCGTCGGCTTGATCATGCGCAATTTGGTGATGATGCTGCTCAGATGGTTTATAAAACAATCGCACGTCTCTACGACTTCGCGAGTTGAAGAATGCATCGGGCATGCTGCTGAAGTGTGCGTGGCGATTCAGCCGGGACGCACGGGCGAGATTACTTACGTGCTCGGCTCCAAGCGCTATAACATGCCTGCCAAAATGATCGCCGCGGAAGGCGAGTATAAGCGCGGAAGCAAGGTATTGATCTCTGACGTGCGCGACGGAGTGGTCTTCGTCGATCCCTGGCAGGAGCTTACGATTTGATTAAGAGCATCAGCGCACTAAATGGCGCCGCATCTTGCGCAAAGATAAAATTTTCCTTTGAGCGTGCCACCACATCCGGCACCACTATTTCAGGTTTTCTTTAGTTAGAACCGGCAGCACCGGGGCAATATTCGAGTATGGCCGCTAATAAAAAACAAGCGGCAAAATCAAGGAGAAACACAAATGGGTATGGAGATTGGTATTGCCGGCTTGGTTGGCGCTGGAGTCATCTTGCTCGGCTTTTTTGTCTGGATGGTCTCCAGTTTCTATCAAAAGTGCGGCCCTAACCAGGCAATGATCATCTCAGGTATGTGGTCAGGTGAAGAAGATCGCAAGTTCAAGATCGTAGTGGGCGGCGGTACGACCGTTTTCCCGGTTATTCAACAAAGATCGTTCTTGAGCCTTGAAGTGATGACGATCGAGATCAAGTCACTGGCTCCCATCATCACGAAGAACGGCGTGCCGGTATTCGTAGACGGTGTCGCTCAAGTAAAGGTAAAAGGCGACCCGGCATCGATCGCAACCGCCGCCGAGCAATTCCTCGACAAAGACGACACCGAAATTTCGCAGATTGCGCATGAAACCCTCGTCGGTCACTTGCGCGCCATCCTCGGCACAATGGAAGTAGAAGAGTTGATCCAGAGCTTCGACTCGTTCGCTCAAAAAGTGCAGGAAGTGTCTCTGGCTGACTTGGCAAAAATGGGTCTCACAGTTGTTTCCTTCACCTTGAAAGAGTTGAGAGACAACGTCGGTTACCTGGAAGCTCTTGGTCGCAAGCGTACTGCTGAAGCCAAACGCGAAGCCGACATCGGTGTAGCCAATGCCAGCAAAGAAACCACGATTGCGCAAGCCGCCGCTTCGAGAGATTCAACAATCGCTCAAGCACAAGCTGCAGAAGAAGGCGCCAAAGCAAAACTTATCGCCGACACGAAAGTAGCTGAAGCTTCGAAGAACTTCCAACTTGCACAAGCCAAGTATCAACAAGAAATTGCGACAACCAAAGCGCAATCCGACATGCAGTACGAGATTGTTAAGGCGCAAACTCAACAGAAACTGATTGAAGAAACTCAGAAAATCAAGATCGTTGAAGCGCAAAAGGAAGTCGAACTGCAACAAGTTGAAGTGCAAAAGCGCCAGGTCTTGCTCGAAACGGAAATCACAAAACCCGCAGAAGCCGAGCAAACCCGCGTTCGCCTCCTGGCTCAAGCCGAAGTCGAAAAGCGCAAAATGATGGCGGAAGCCGACGCGCAAACAGCAAAACTGCAAGCCGCCGGTCAAGCAGAAGCGACCAGATTGAAAGCAATCGCCGACGCTGAAGCGACAAGAGCGATGGGTCTTGCCCAGGCTGAAGCCGAGCAATCCCACGGTCTGGCAGCAGCCCGCGTCATCCAGGCTAAAGGTCAAGCCGAAGCTGAAGCAATGCTCAAGAAAGCCGAAGCCTTTAAGCAATACAATGACGCTGCCTTGTCCAGCATGATGATCGAAAGGCTGCCCGATATCGTAGCCGCCGCTTCGTCACCGCTCTCCAAGATCGGCCAGATGACTGTTGTCTCAACCGGTGGAGATTCGACAGGCGCAAGCAAAATCAGCTCCGACATCCTCAACATGGCCGCTCAAAGCGTGCACCTTGTAAAAGGACTGACCGGACTGGATCTCACAGAAGCGCTCAAGCGCGACAGAAAGGTGATGCTGGAGGATGGCAACAAACCCAAAGTCAACAACTAGGGTTGTCATAACTGGCGCAAGCGGAGTCGGCAAAACCACTTTAGTGGAGCTGCTGGCTCCCTTGCTTTCTGTACCCGTAATTCCTGAATTGGCGCGAACTCTGTGCCTGGATATGGGATACGACAAGATCGGCAGCATCCCCGATCAGGAAGGCTTCAAGAAGAAAGTTCTCGACCGCCAGATAGAAGAAGAGACTCGTTTGGGAAACTTTGTATCGGATCGCTCAGCAATCGATTGCTGGGCGCTCTGGCAAAGATGGAACCAAAATACGGCAATGACTTACGACACCGAGCACATCTACAATAAAGCTCGCAGCCAGGCGGATACATATACGCATATCATTTATGTTCCGCCGATGTTTCCCGCTTCCGATGATGGTTTTCGCTGGACCGAGCCCGATTACCAGAAGCAGATGGACCGCATTATTCGCATGACGCTTTACGACTGGAATCTCTGGGAAAAAACGCTGACAATCGCGGACACAGACAATGAGGCGAGAGTGCGGGCAGTGATGGCGTGGATGCAGCCATGAAGAATGCAGCTTCTTGCGGCGTCACGGCACTTCTGGTGCTGATTTTCAGTGTTTCCGCCCCAGCAGCGAACACTCTCAAAAAGGCTCCCGCAATTGTTTCACTGGCGCCATCCAATACGGAGCTATTGATAGATTCCGGCGCCGAAAAAGCGATCGTCGGCGTTTGCTCGAATTGCGCAACCCATCTTCCGAACAGGGGCGCGCTGCTGAAAGGCAAGCCCGTAGCCGGATCTTTCGTTTCCGCAAATCTGGAGCGCCTGACACAACTCAAGCCGGATGCAGTTTTGGTGGTAAACGGGCAAGAGGCGATCGCTTCAATGCTTAGAAAGCACGGCTTCAAAGTTGTAATTCTAAGCAACAACAAACTTGCCGACATACCGGCCAATCTGACAACAGTCGGCTCACTCAGTCAAACGGAAGGGCGGGCACTGCAACTCTCGGCAACATTCAAACAGGCGTTGACTGATTTAAACGCCATCATGGGCGGTGCCAAATCAAGACCGAAGGTTTTCTACTGCATATGGCCACAGCCTTTGCTCACAATCGGCAAGACCAGCTTTCTCAACGATGTCATCACCGCATGCGGTGGCAAAAACATCGCCGACAATTTGCAGCAACCTTATCCGCATTATTCAGCCGAGCGCTTGATTATGGCCGACCCGGACGTCATTGTTTTGCCTTATGAAGCCAAAGGGACGGAGCTTTTCAAACGCTTCCCCTGGAACAAGCTGCGGGCGGTAAAAGAAAAGCGTCTTTTTTATCTGCCGGCGCCTAAAGATGATCTGCTGGCTCGGCCGACTATGAATGTTTTGCAAGGACTTTTTTGGCTCTCTCAAAAGATCCACCCTGAGCTGGCAGGACCGCTGGAAAAGTGGCGCAACCAGCTTGCCGATTCGCGCCTTTCGAACCCGCCAAGCCGCTGAGCGGCTACGAGCCTTTCAGGATTCACCAGTTATTAGAATTTCTTTTGTTACTCTTTGATCTTCTTCAGGTCTCCTGCATATCTATACAGATATAATTTGAGACATGAAATATCAGGTATCCCCAGCTTCTCTAGGACAACGACCGGAATGAGTCATCTCGTTGTCTGCGGACTCAATTATCATTCCTCGCCAATCGCCATACGCGAGCGCTTTACAATTCCGCAGTCTTGCTTAACCCATGCCCTCGAGGCTCTCAAGAGATTGCCTCACGTCACTGAAGCCGTTCTCTTGTCAACCTGCAATCGTACCGAAGTGTACGCGGTTGTCTCGGACGTGCAGGCCGGCTGGCGCGAAATCGATTTTTTCTTCTCCTCTACTCAGCAAATCGGCGACCACGGCGCGCTCAAGCCTAATTTCAAACTGCTCAGGGAAGATGTTGCAGTCCACCTTTTCCGCGTAGCTGCGGGTCTCGACAGCATGGTCCTGGGTGAAGCCCAGATCATGGCGCAGGTGAAGGAAGCACATCAGGCGGCGCTGGAAGCAAAAACCGCCGGTCCGATCCTCGACCACCTCTTCATGCTGGCGCTCAATTGCGGCAAACGCGTGCGCAGCGAAACGGAGATGGGCAAACGCGCTGTTTCGGTAAGCTCGGCCGCCCTCGAGCTGGCTCGCACCCAAATGGGATCGCTCAACGATTTCAACGTCGCTGTTATCGGCGCCGGTCGCATGGCGCAAATCTGCGCAAAACTTTTGCTGTCCGAAGATGGCGAAGGGACGGTCAGCATGCTCAACCGCACCGCAGAAAGGGTGCAAGAGTTTGCCAAAAACAACCTGCCCAACATGCACCGCCTGCGCATGGATCAAGATTTCGAAGCCCGCTATGAGGCTGTCGCCAAAGCAGATTTAGTCATCGTTTCGACCAGCGCTTCCAAGCCGATTCTAAATTTCGAAGAATTGCAGCAAAGCAGACAGAGCGCCGGTCAAAAACCGACCTGCATCATAGACATCTCGGTGCCGCGCAATGTCGACCCGCGCGTTCAAGAATTAGAAGGGGTCCAACTATTCGACACGGACGCGCTGGCGGACATCGTCACGCGCAACCTCGAAGAAAGAGAAGCTTGCATCGCCGGTGCCGAAGCGATCGTTTTCGAAGCGCTCGATGCTTTCCATGGGTGGCAACGCTCACAACTCGTCGGACCGACCATCGCTGAATTGCGTGAAAAAATCGAATCGATTCGCCTCGAGCACATGGTCAAGACGACTGCGCTGAAAACCGCTTCCGGTCAAGGCTCCGCCGAAGAGATAGAACATATCAGCCGCGCCATCGTCAATCAAATTCTTCATCAACCGACCGTGCAGTTGAAAGCGACGAAAGACTATGAGATTTTGAGACAGCAAGCCGAAGCGCTGCGCACGTTGTTCAGTCTCGATCCTCTGTCCTGCACACACGCCACTCGCTCGCAAAGACGCAAGCGCACCCACGCAGGCGATTCATAGTTCTGCAACAAACAGTCAGTCATGCACACTCAAAAAACGGCTCGCGAGCCGCAGAAAATACGAATCGGCACACGAGAAAGCAAACTGGCACTTTTGCAGACCGATATCGTTATGGCGCGATTGAAGAACCTCTGGCAACCTTTGGAAATTGAAGTCGTTCCCATCACCACCAAAGGCGACAAAGTTCTCGACCGTCCGATTGCGGAGCTAGGCGGACGCGGCGTCTTCGTGAAAGAACTGGAAGAAGCGCTGCTGCGCGACGAAGTGGATATCGTCGTCCACAGCCTCAAGGATCTGCCCACGGACATGCCGGAGAGTCTTGCTCTTGCTGCAGTTCTCGATCGCAATGATCCGCGCGATGTGCTGCTTTCCAAGGACAACTTAGAGTTTATAAAACTGCCCTCAGGCAGCCGCATCGCTACATCCAGCAGGCGAAGAGCCGCGCAGCTTCTGCATTTGCGCAAAGATATAGAGTTCGTCGACATTCGCGGCAACATACCGACACGCATCCGAAAATTCGAAGAAGGTTATTGCGATGCCATCGTGCTCGCCTGCGCCGGGCTTAACAGGTTGGAATTGCAAGGCAAAATCTGCCAGCATTTCGCGGTTGATGTCGTAACTCCGGCTGCCGGACAGGCGGCGCTCGCTGTCGAGTGCCGCAGCGCCGACACAGCGGTTTTGCATTTGCTGAAAGAGATAGAAGATTTTGACGCCCGCCTGGAAGCGGACTGCGAAAGAGCCTATCTGGGTGAACTTGGGGGCGGATGCTCGGTGCCGGTGGGAGCCAGTGCAAGAATCGAAAACGGACAAATTACACTTGCAGGTTGCATTGCCTCTCTGGACGGGAAAGAGTTAATGAGAGACATAATTACGGAAACTGTCAAAGGGAACCCGAGTGTGGCTGCGCAAACAGGGCTGGCATTAGCAGAAAAAATGCTGGCGGCGGGCGGCAAAAATATCATGGACGAGCTCAGGCGCCAAACACCAAATGTGGTATCAGCCCCATAAGCACTTTTTAGAATAATGACCGAAAAGCCTTTCGACTCACAAAAACCTCTTGCCGGTGTGCGCATTGTTGTCACTCGCTCGAAGAAGCAGGCGGCAGGGCTTTCTTCTAAGTTTAGAAGCCTCGGCGCGGAAGTCTACGAATTTCCGGTTATTTCAATCACGCCGCCTGAATCGTGGCAGCCTCTTGATGATGCCATTTCATCAATTAAAAAATATGATTGGGTTCTTTTTGCATCGACCAATGCCGTTGACGCGTTCATTGCCAGGTCGGCCGCAGTGGGCATCGGCAAAGAAGAATTGGACTTCACCAAGTTTGCCGTAATCGGGCCAGGCACATCAAATGCACTTGCAGATCACGGAATCAAACCCAGTTTTTGCCCATCGACTTTCATCGCCGAGACGCTCGTCAGCGAGTTTCCCGGGTATCCGAATCTGGCGGGCAAGAGAATTCTCTGGCCAAGAACTAACGTCGGACGACCATATGTCGTCGACAAAATGACGGAAGCCGGTGCTCGGATCGATGTTGTCGAGGCTTACCACACGTCGCTTCCGGATAACGAGCAGGAAATTGCCGAGCGTCTCACGACGCTTCTCTGGAAGAACGTGATCGACGTAATTACACTGGCAAGCGCTCAGAGCGCGCGCAATCTCAAAACTATCTTGGCTACAGGTTTGAACAAGAAATTGGGCGACCGCAATTTGGAAGTGCCGATCGGAAAAGACAGCATTGCTTACGCGCTGGAAGGCGTAGTGGTAGCCACTATCGGGCCGGAAACTTCACTGGCGGCGCGTAAACATTTAGGTCGAGTCGATATCGAGGCGGAAGTGTTCACAATCGACGGACTCGTTGATGCAGTGGTCAAAGGCACGCAAAGAGTTTCACAGTAAATTTGCCGCATCCGTGCTGCTCTAGCGGCGCGATCTCGGCTTTGTTCTTAGCCAGCCTTTCATGTGCAAGAAAGCCAAAAGCACGACCGAAACCGTCGCCATCATGAAAAGCGCAAGCGGGTAACCGAATTCCATTTGCAGTTCCGGCATATGCTCGAAATTCATGCCGTAAATGCCGGCGATAAGAGTCGGTGGGATAAACAAAGTCGTGATGATAGTAAGCACTTTCATGACTTCGTTCAATCGATTGCTGGCGCGCTGGTAATGCACTTCCATGAGCGCTGTGCTCACTTCGCGATACATTTCGACCAGGTCGATAATGCGAACTGCATGGTCATAGCAATCGCGCAAGTACACGCGAGTCGTTTCGGTGACGAACGGCTGAGTGTCGCGAGTGAGCGTGCTGAGCAGCTCACGTGTGGGCCAAATGGCACGGCGAATCGAAAGCAGGTCGCGCCGGATTTCATACATCGTAGCGGCAGCTTCGTCTCCGCCACCTTCCAGAATATGATCTTCCATGTCATCGAGCTGATCGGCAAGGCTCGTCAGCAGCGGGAAATAGCTGTCCACAACCGCATCGATAATTGCGTACATCAAATAATCGGCATGTTCTTGCCTGATTCTGCCCCGCCCCTTGCGAATTTTTTCTCTGACCGGGTCCAGGCAATCCGTCGCCACTTCTCTGAAAGTCAACACATAGTTGCGCCCGAGGAACATGCTCAATTGCTCGGTTTCGGCAAGCGCAGTTTCAATCAACATGCGCGTTACAACAAAAAGATGCTCTCCATATTCTTCGACCTTGGCGCGCTGGTGAACATTGACGATGTCTTCGATTTCCAGCTCGTGCAAGTTGAAAAGCTTGGCAAAATTCTCGATGGCCGCTTGCGCCTCCAGCCCCTCGCCGGGCGGATCGATCGTTATCCAGCAGACCGGCCAGTTGGCGAGGAAGCCTATCAAGTCCGCGGGCTCACGGACTTCTCTTTCCTCGTATCCATCCGGACCGTACGCCATGAGCGTGACAGTCGGAAATCTGGCCACGCCCGCGAAGGCATCGCCGGCATCAGGGCGGAGATTGAACTCCGCTGTGATTCTTTCTGTTTTTCTTCGTTGCCGGGGCGCGTCTGTGGGCATTGCGTTTCTTGACGATTCTGAAAGCTTGGCGTTTTTAACCGAATTGTGAACCACAAGCCCAGTCCAGGTCAGCCGTTAGGAGCATTAAATATCTGCCAGGATCGCCCTGCGAATGCCGAAAGAGCCAGCCTAACGGTAAGAAGCCATTCAACAGGAATATATTTATTGGTTATACTTATGCGTCTTGTTATTGATTGCCATGCCAAACGGGGCAGTCAAAAACCGATTCACAGAGGTTTTCCATGAGCAATTCCGCAACCATGATCGAGAAGCTTTCTCTCCATGACCTGATTCCCGAAGGCGCACATCGCATGCGCCGCTTGAGAGCAACGCCTCAATTGCGTTCGCTGGTCCAGGAAACTCATCTGCGCGTAGACAAGCTCATCTACCCCCTCTTCATCATCGAAGGGAAGAAACAGCGCAAGCCAATCAGCTCTATGCCCGGCATTTTTCAGCAGACGATAGATGAAGCGCTGAAAGAAATCGAAGCAGTGCAAAGCGAAGGCATCAAGTCCATTCTTCTGTTCGGCATTCCTGACAGCAAAGATGCGGAAGGCTCGGGCGCATGGCACAAGGACGGCATTATTCAGAAAGCGATGCGGGAAATCAAAAAACATTTCCCAGACATGGTCGTGGTTGCCGATCTCTGCCTTTGCGAGTACACGGATCATGGTCATTGCGGCATGATTGCCGACGGTCAAGTGCTCAACGATCCGACCCTGGAGATCATCGCCCGCACGGCAATCGCCCAGGCAGAAGCCGGAGCCGACATCATTGCGCCATCCGACATGATGGATCTGCGCGTGGCTGTTATTCGCAAAGCCCTTGACGCCAAGGGTTTTCATCATATTCCGATAATGTCCTATGCCGCCAAATTCGCATCGGCATTTTATGGTCCTTTCCGCCAGGCCGCCCAATCGGCACCCCAATTCGGCGATCGAAAGTCTTATCAAATGGACCCTGCCAACGGCCGCGAAGCCCTCAGAGAAATCGAACAAGACATCCTGGAAGGCGCCGACATAGTCATGGTGAAGCCGGCTCTTGCCTATCTGGACATCATTGCCAAGGCAAGACAGATAACCGATCTGCCAATTGCCGCTTATAATGTGTCTGGAGAGTACTCCATGGTGAAAGCGGCGGCTCAAAACGGCTGGATAGATGAGCGCCGCGTAGTTCTGGAAGCCCTCACCGGCGTTGCCCGCGCCGGCGCCGACATGATCATCACCTATCACGCGCGTGACATCGCCAACTGGTTAAAAGAGTGAATTCCCCTTACCGTCTGCCTGCGAAAGCTCAGAGGAACCCGAATAGATGAAAACTAGCAACCCGCATTCAATAGGCTTCGCCAATGCTTTTGCGGACCTTTATCTGGACAAGGAAAACGGAGAGTTCGCCCTTGACTTTCGCCGCCAGGAAGTCACTATCTATCTGACAATCATTCAGTATCAGGCGCTGGTTTTGCTGATTCAGCAAAGTGTCGAAGACGAAGAATTCGTCGAGTTTCTCAACTGGCAAAAAGATCCGCTGCAAACCGACGACAGCAAAGTCATCGAAGTGTGCGGTCCCGACCACATCGTCTGCATGTCGTGCGCCCCCAACTGCGAGCGAGTGAAATTGACTTTCGACCTCGGCATGGCAATAGATCTGTCTTTTGCCGACTTCCAGGGCTTGTCGATATTGGTCAAAGAAGCGCAAGCCGACCTGGAATGGCGCCGCGAACTGTTGCGCTGGAACATGACCGAAAACGGTCCCGACTTCGCTGCCGGCGGAGAATAGCTCGTTTAGCCGGATTTATTTTGCACGCCGCAATTGCTCGATTGCCTATGGTTTTTCAGCAATTACAACAACGTGATCCGGAGCCAGCCTGTAAGGCTTTTTGAAACCTGCTTCTTCTATCAAGTCTTTCAATTCGCTCTCGGTGAAAACGCAACCTTCAGTTGTTGCAAGAAACATATTGAGCGCGAACATGAGCGGAAACACAGGACCTGAGCGCTCATCATTGGAGATCATCTCAGCGACGACCAGACGCCCGCCCGGCTTCATCACGTCAAAGCATCGCTTGAGCAGCGCCTTGCTCACGTCACGACCTTCCGAATGCAGGATGTGGCCGAGGATTACAATGTCATAGGTGTTTTCTTTCAACTGAACGTCACGCCAGTTGCCGGTGATAAACGCATAGCGATCCTGCACGGCGAATTTATTGGTGAAGTGCTTGGTGACTTTGAGAACGGCGTCAAAATCGAGCGCATCGACTTTCACCTTAGGGCTGGCTTCGGCAAACGGAATGCTCCATACGGCGGAGCCGGCGGCAAGATCGAGCACGAGCCATTCAGTTTTGATTTTGTCAGTCTTCAGCAAAGTGGCTACTTGCTTGGCTGTTGCATAGCTGTTCGGAAAGATTGCTTCAGCCAGTTTTGGAAAAATCTCTTCGGCTTGAAGATCTTTATTGACCTCCATTACCGCTTTTCCTGACTTGATGCACTCAGGCAAACTGCGCCACATTTTGCCCAGCTCTTCGCCTTGAGCGAACCAGGGACCCATATAGAGCGGACTTTTGGGGATCAAATAAGTGCGAGCCTGTTCGCCTACGTCTGTTTTGGCAATCTGATATTTATAAACCTTGTCGCCGGTTTTGCTCAAAAATCCCAGCGAAACCATGGCATCCAGCAGCAATTGAGTGCCGCGCACATCGAGTTTCAATTCACGCGCAACTTCGCCTGCTTCCTTCGCCTCTTTGTCGAGCGCTTCAAAAAGATGGTGCTGTGTTGCGGCTTTCAACGCTTGCGCCGGCCACATTGCATACATGATCTCGTTGATCTGTGTGGGCGGTACGATAGGTTTTTGTTTGACAAGCGTCATGCAACCTCCTTAGGGCGCTACAAGGAAGATGGAGAG
>JADYYD010000530.1 GCA_020853845.1 Candidatus Melainabacteria bacterium | reverse complement strand
GGATCGACTTTGATACCGTATTCGGTGCCCTGCAAATGAGCAATCACCACTTTGTCGAGCAAAGGGACTTGTTCTAAGAGAAAGGGCAGGTCGCCTGTGTTTC
This sequence comes from Candidatus Melainabacteria bacterium, assembly GCA_020853845.1. Lineage (GTDB taxonomy): Bacteria > Cyanobacteriota > Vampirovibrionia > Obscuribacterales > Obscuribacteraceae > QKMZ01. The sequence continues at coordinate 6,944 of JADYYD010000530.1, read as the reverse complement.
TGTAATATTCATCGAGCGCGAACGCCCACCAGAGCGTTGCGTCCATTGTATTGTACTCAGGCGTTTGACCTGCATCAGGAAAGTAATTCGGCAGCATGCCGTTTTTCATGTTCTTGCCAAAAGTGGAAAGAACACTGCGCGCCTCTTGGTGCCTGCCTGTTTCAATCAGCAAGCCCGGCAAACTGATCATGGCATCGCGCCCCCAGTCGCTGAACCAGTGGTATCCGGCAATTATCGACTCGCTTTCAGTAGAGCTGCGACGGACGACAAATTGATCCGATGCAATGAGAAGCTGCTCTGCGACTTGACCTTCCGCGCGAGCTTGCGAAATCAGTTCTTGCAGGCGAGACCATTCGTTTCTCACCGCTTCGGTCATATCGGGCTGACTGCCGGTGTTTTCCAAACAAGCAGCAAGCAAAAACGTTTTACCGGCACTCAAAGATGTTTCCACCGCCCCAGTGCGATATAGATCTTCGCAGTCTGCGAGCCCTCTTTCCCATTCCGCCGGCCAGTTGTAACCCCAGTACCAATCGGGCTGCTCTCTGTAAGCACCGGAAGAATATTGGAGAAACCACTTGATGGCATCATCGTGAGCCTGGATGGAAACGGCGTTAGCAAAAAGATGCTGTTCGAATTTCCAATCTTTGCGCCCTTGAGTTTCTCCATGGAAATCACGATCGGTGGCAAGCACAGCCACTTTCATCGAGATTTCCTGTGGACCGCCGGGATCGGGCTGCCAGGTATAGCCGATTAAGACGCGCTGTTCATCGTGAACGAGCATCACTTGTTTTATCAAAACCCCGCCCGGAATTTCGTATTGCCAGGTGGGGACAGGCAAGTGCGCAAATGCTTTCAAACGCTCATAACCGTGCGGCGCCACCGCACCATCGCGCCAGTAGCAAGTGGCCAGCTCGATGTTGTTGCCGTCACCGGATTCGACGATTTCATCGAGTCGAGCGAGCAAAACTCGGCGTTGCACGGGCGGCTGATGCGCCAGGACAAACAGCCCGTGATAGCGGCGGGTATTGGCATTGGTGACGGTTTGACTGGCGTAGGAGCCCAGACCGTTCGTCGCCAGCCATTCGAGATCGCTGCGTTCTGCCAGTGAATCGGTTTGCTCCAGTTCTCTGAAATCAAGCACGGGAAAACGCGCTGAGTCGTCGCCGACTTGTGATTTCAAGAAATTCTCAAGGCTAAAAGTGCTCACGTGCCTTCCTTCTCTTGACAACCTCGGGCAAAAAAATATGTCCTTGTGGGGGCGATGAGCTTACCCACTGAAGGACATATTCCAGGCTTTGAAGAAGCCCTAACAAAGTTTTGCAGTGTAGATGGAGGGGCACTGGACAACGCTTGCGCGCGCCGGCACCCCTCCATCAAACAACTGCGATACTGCGGCTTTCCGCGCTCCGCCTATTTCGGAATGTTGACGACGACGTTCACCTTCTGAGGCGCACCGGGTTCGGGCGTGCCTTTGGTGGTGCCGACGATCACCTTGCCGAGATCCGCACCCGAGCCAGCCACCTCACCTTCCGGCACCGGCGGACAGCCGTCCTGAGGAACCGGCGGGGTGTTGGTGGGATTGGGATTGGCGGGCGGATTGGGATTGGCAGGCGGATTGGGCGGCTCCGGCGACGGCGCCTGAGGATTGAGCTTGCCCGCGTAGTGCTTACGCAGACGCTCCTGTTCCTCGGTAGGCGTGGCGCCCTTGAGATACTCCAGGAGTTCCTGGATGATCTTGGTCGCCGCCTGCTGGTGCTTCTGGAACGGCACCTTTTTATAGCCGTACTGACCGAAGTAGCGCTGCCAGACAAGCTGCGACACGATCTTGATCGTGATGAGCGTGTCGTGGTCGCCCGTTTCGTGATAGTTCCACGTGACGATGCCGATGTCGAAGTAGGTCTTCGCCTCGTTATCGTACTCGGGATCCTTCACCCAATCGTGCTTGCGGATGGCGCGCAGACCGGCGACCAGACCCTGATCGAAGAGGCTGGGCCGCTTGCCGACTTGCCAGATCTGCTTGACGAAACGCGTCGAGCCGGTGGCGCCGGGATACCAACCCGCGGGGGGCGATTTCTCGACGTCGTACGGCGGCAGCCAGGGCTGGTCGTCGGCGAGGAAGTACTCGAGGCGGTCCTCACCATTCATCGAAGGGCGGAACTTGTCGAGCCTGATTACATCGTACTTCCTGCAGATGCGAGCCAACTGACTGACGACGTCGATCTTGTTGTGCGCAACGACGTGCGCGACAAACAGACGACGCTCGCCGTGATAGCTAGGCGGAACCGGTGCCACATCGCAGCGATCCGGGGTAGTCCGGCGCTGCGAGTTGCCGGCATGGCTGTGCGACGAGTGCGCAGCGCCGGATCTGTCGGCGCAGTGATGCCCGTGAGCCATGATACCGAAACCGCTGAAATAGCCGTGATGCCCGTGGTGATGGCTGTAGCCGACACTGAGCGCTTCAAAGCTGCTGTGTCCTGCACCACCGGCGTTGGGGCTGCCGTAGGCGTCGTGACCGGAATGGGATCCCATTCCGCCATCGACGTCGGCAGCATCAAAACCACCATCATGTCCGTCCATATGAGTCTCCTTCCAGGCGCTTGGCGCCTGTTTTGACAGTTAGAACGAAATGCACGAAATCACCGTCCGGCACTGTGCCGGAAGGCAATTTCAGATTTCAGTTTGAGAAGTTAAGCAGGAATTGCCGCGAGCCTTTCGATGAGCTCGTCGACAATGGAAGCGATCAGCTTGTCCACAGGACCGACCGTCGTTCCCATAATGCCGCGCGAACGCCTTTCCACCAGCCAGTTGAGAAACAGCAGGCGGCTCAGGGTTTCAGCGTGCGGCAACACTCTTCGCGCATCCTGTGCATCGCGACCAGCCTCGAAGCAGTAAGCATCGATGATTTCCTCGCGATAACGAATGAGCGCACCGTTTTTCGGGTGGTTCATCGTCACGGTGGCGAGGTCCATCAGCGGCACACCAAGCATGGTGAACCACGACCAGTCGATAATGAACAAGCGCTCTTTGCGCTTGATGAGGTTCTCCGCGTAGAGATCACCGTGAACCAGGGAGAATGGCTCTCCGGCAAGCTTGGGTGCAAGCGTGGCCGCCAGCGTCTTCAAGCTCTTCGCCTGAGACTTGCTTGCCAGCTTCCATCCGGAAAGCTTGCGCGTCAGTTTCGCGCTGAACTCTACGTAGTCGATGGGCAGAAGCGTGCTGAGAATGTTCATCTGCACCAGCTCGTCCGTGCGATAGCAGTAGGAGCGGTGCATTTTGGCAAGGTCTTCGCCAAGTCGCTGAGCAATCTCCTTGGTGGCGACATCCTTCACCTGGACGCTGCCGAGATCTTCCAGAAACATCGCCGTCACTTCACCGTAGTGCGCGCTCATGTAGAGCTGCGCCGAATTGGTGATGCTGGGGATGAGAATCCGTTCGTGCAAGTCCTGTTCGATGTCCCAGGGCGGGAGAACCTGCTTGTAGATGAGCGACGCCGGCAGGGCATCGCGAAAAGTCAGACGTTCTACATAGCTCAAATCGCGGTGGCGAAGCAGCTCTCGCCCTTCAACCTCCACTTTCTTGCCGTAGAACTCCTTCAACCACGCCTGCAACTTCTCTTCCGGAACCGGCGTGAGAAGGGATAGGCTGGCATCTTCAGGCATCTTCCGCACCGTTTCGGCTGAATCCACTGACTTACTGAAATTACTTTACCCATTAGGGTATGCCGCACTGCGCGTCGGCGCTCACGGCAATTTCGTCAGAACTTCCAGTAAGGCGCATTGGTCAGGCGCTCGTTGCCTTTCGCCGTCACCACCAGGTCGTCTTCGATGCGCACGCCGCCGAACCCGTCGATGTAGATGCCCGGCTCGTCTGTAACGACCGTGCCGACATCGAATGCATCGTGTTCGTAATCGTAAGGGTCGTGAGCAACCAGCCCGAGGCTGTGCCCGAGACCATGCGTGAAGTACTGCCCATAACCGCTTTCGTTGATGTAGTCACGGGCAATCTTGTCGAATTCTCTGTAGGTGATGCCGGGCTTGAGACCGCGGCGCGCTGCCTGATTGGCCTTGAGAACGATGTCGTAGATTTCCTGAATTCGCTTGCTCGGCTTCTTGCCGGGCACGAACGCTGTGCGCGTTATGTCCGAGCAATAACCGCCCGGAAACAAACCTCCGAAATCCATGATGACCGGCTCGCCTGCACGCAGTTTGCGTGTGCCTGTGGCATGGTGAGGAATAGCCGAATTGGGTCCGGCTGCAACTATCGAAGTGAAACTGTTGCTGACGGCGCCGTAGCGTCGCAGCCGCATGTCCAGCTCGAAAGCGACTTCGTTTTCCGTCATGCCCGGGCGAATGATTGCCGCCACTTCATTGTAAACGCGGCTGGTGATGCGGCAGGCTTTGCGCAGAAGCTCGACTTCGCCGGCATCTTTGTATTGCCTGAAGCGCTCGACAACATGCTGCGTGGGCACCATTTTGCCCTTCAGCTCGCGTTTCCAAATCTCGGCGATGGACACCGGCACATGCGCAGCCTCGAAGCCGATGCGGCTTGTCTTGGTGAGCTTTGCCAGAGCCAGAGCTTCGTTGATGTGGTCGGTTATCTTCTTGCCGCGGATGACCTTGACGAGTTTGTAGTCCTTCGCCTCGGCAACGGCTCGCGTGTAATAGCGCGCATCGGTGACGATGAAAGCGTGCTTTTTCGTGATGACGAGAACAGCGGTGGTACCGCCGAACCCGCTCAAATAGAGCACGTTCTGATTATCACCTTCATTAACGCGGACGAGAAGAGCGTCAACTTTGTGCTTTACAAGCGCCTGCTGCAGTTTTTTCAGTCGAGTATTCATAACCGAATACTCTAGCAGATGAACCGGCATCGCCGGGGGAGGCCCTGAGGCGCTCCCCCGACTTTGCTCAGCTCAAACGTCGATGCGCTCTCGAGCCTCGTCGGCTCGTGAGCACGCGGCCGTTACGCCTTGGTGCTGCCCTTGGCGAACTCGCCGGCCAGCTCGACGAGCGTCTGCACGGAGAATCCGGTCGAGCCCTTCGGGTCGACGCCGAACTCGCGGTCGCGGAACGCGACGGACGCGATGTCCAGGTGGGCCCACGGCGTCTCCTCACCAGCGAACTGGCGCACGAACCAGGCCGCCGTCGTGGCACCCGCACCGGCAGGACCGCCCGTGTTCTTCAGGTCGGACATCTCCGCCTTGTTGAAGTCACGCAGCTCCGGCCACATGGTCAGGTGCTCGTACTGCTCGCCGACACGCTCACCGGCAGCCTTCAGACGGCGCGCGAAGGCGTCGTTGTTGCTGAAGAGACCGGCAGCGACGTCGGAGTTGACCTGGCGGATGGCGCCGGTCAGGGTGGCGACGTCGACGATGTGCGTGACACCGGCGCGGCGCGCGTAGGTAATCATGTCACCCAGGGTGAGGCGACCTTCGGCATCGGTGTTGTCCACCTCCACCGTGATGCCGCTCATCATGCGGATGCGGTCGCCAGGCTTGAAGGCGCGCCCCGACACCATGTTCTCGACCGGGGCCATGTAGGCCTTCACCGAGATCGGCAGCCGCAGGTTAGCGATCGCCTGCAGCGCAGCCAGAACCGCGCCGCCGCCCGACATGTCGCGCTTCATGTGGCGCATGCCGTCAGCCGGCTTCAGGTCGTAGCCGCCCGAGTCGAAGCAGACAGCCTTGCCGACGTAGCCGAGCACGTCCTTGGTGGCGCCGGTCGGCGGCGTATAGACCAGCTCGATCAGGTAATACGGCTCGTCGGAGCCCTTGCCGACATTGATGATGCCGTTGGCACCGAGAACGGCCAGGTCTTGCGGGTTCATGACCGTGCAGGTGATGAGCCCGCCCGACTCCTCGGCGATGCGCTTGGCCTCGTCGACGAAGGCGGTCGGCGTCAGTTCGCCGGCCGGCAGGTTGGACAGGTCGCGCGCCAGATTCACGGCTTCGGCGACGACGCGTCCCTTGGCCAGACCCTTGCGGACCTTCGAGCTGACAGTGCCCGCGGAGAGCAGACGCAGCTCTTCCAGGCTCGGGCGCGGCGCGTAGCCGAGCACGCCTTCGCTCTTGTTGTGGTTGACTTCGTAGTCGACCAGACCGGAAACCGTGGCCGCCAGCTCAGCGTACTGAGCAGCGCTCACCTTGGTCCCGGACAAAGACGCGTCGGCGACGGTCACTTCGTTGATCTTGGCGGCGCGGGCAGCCTTGAAGGCAGCCGTCATCGCCTTGCGCAGCGACGCCAAGGTGAGCTTGGAACGCTCGCCGACGCCGAAGAGAATGACGCGCTTGGCGGCCAGGGCCTTGTTGGGATAGTGCAGGAGCGTCTGCCCGACTTCACCCGTGAACTTTTCCAGCGTCGCCTGATTGGTGATGGCGCCATCACCGGCGGTGCTGATCAGATTGCAGAGTCCGGTCTCCGCCTCCCCCTGGAAGGACGGCACCAGAAGTGCTGCTGTATCGACTTGTGCGAATGCACGCTTGGTGGTGTTGAACTTCATTTTGGACCTCTTTCGTTTTGGTCGGTCCCGAGGGCGCCTGCCGCGACATTGCAGCGATTGGCGCCTCTCGAGAGTTCGTGAAAGAAACAGTGACAAAAACGCCAGGCGTCAGCCTAGCGTTTGAAACCATCGGGAAGAATCAGGGGCGACTTCGGTGGAGGCGGCGGAGGCACGATCTTCACCGGGTTTTCCCAGATCTTCGAGTTGGGGATGATGACCGGTCCCGAAGGCGACTCGACCTTCGTGGACAACGTGTCGATATCGACGACTTTGCCCTTGGCGTCAGCGATGCCGACTACTTCGATGTAGTTGCCTACTTCGAACTTCGGCATCAACTGCAAGAGAGCGCCGCTGATAAGCTCCTTCATCATGCCTTGCAGAGCAAGAGCCAGGGCGGCACCGAAAAGGCTGACACCGAGGAAGAGCTTGCCGAGCAGGTCGGGCGC
>JADYYD010000529.1 GCA_020853845.1 Candidatus Melainabacteria bacterium | reverse complement strand
ATGGGCAATGTGGTCGAGATTAACGAATTCGACAGCAAAGCCGCTCGACAGGGACAGGTGCCTGCGGAATACTTGCAATACGATCACGTCGCCGAACCTGATTTGATCGGTTCCCGCTCAAAGCCGGGTTCAGAATCGAAATAACCAAAGCTGCCTCCAGTCCGGGTTTGCCTGGACAAACTCGGGCTGGCTGTACTTCCACGTTTTGCCAGTCGATTGCCGAGCAAGCACCAGGAGAGGCGCCGTGTTGCGTCCTCCTGGTGCTCCTGCAAACCTGGCGGACCCTTAAACGCGTCTATAGACATAACAGGCAAATTTCCAATCAAGGCAAAGAGCCAGGGCTATTTAACTTTTGCACTATATACGGTGCTTACTAGCCTTTGTAGCAGGTGTTCATTTAGGAATTTAGGAGTGCTGTTCTGCGGATACAGTGTATGAAACAGGCGAAAACACGGGTTTCACTTGCTGCTTCAGGGGCGCCGCTTGCTATCATCTACGCTCAGCGGCAAGTAACTGTTGGATTTACTAGATAGGTTTTTCGGCAGGCATTTCCCGCAACTCCCTTGCCCTGCGAAAATCTTTGCCGGCACGTACTTTATCGCCTGCGGCGGCATAGGCTTTTCCTCGCGCTTCCAGGACCCGTTGCTGGGTATTGCCGGGTGCGTTGTTGATGGAAGTTGTGTAATCGGTGATTGCTTTCTCGTATTCCTTCAAGAACATGTATTCGTCGCCGCGAAGGCGAAACAGCTCGTCTTCGGCGCTATTGCGTTGCAGGGCTTCATTTATTGCAGAGATTGCTTCTTTATGCTTGCCTAACTTGGACAAGAGGGCGGCTCTGAGTTTAAATGCCATTTCGCGATTGGAAACTGAGTTGCTGACTTCCGGCAGTTCGCAAACTTTCTTGTAGTCGAGGAGAGCCGCATCGTATTCATTCATTGACTGGAGAAGTTGTCCGCGCAACATATAAGGCAGCGGGTGAACAGGTGCGATGCCAACCCACGCGTCGTAGTCCTTCCGGGCTTTTTTCTTATCCCCGTAGGCCGCATGAAGAGCCGCTTTAAGCTTGTAGAGACCCGTGTCGACAGGATTTATTTCGATAGCTTTGCTGATACTGGCAATCGCCTTCTCCTTTTGAGACCGAGAGTCATACACAAGGGCCAGGAGTTCGTATGCTTTTGAATCACGATAATTGAGTGCAATCGCCCTTTCTAGATCCGCCAATGTCTGTGCGGAATCCGAGGTATTCGAGTCCAGTCTGGCTCGACCTCGCTTGAAAAAAGCGACCGGGTCGGACGGAGCCAGACTAATTGCTTCGGAACAGAGAATAACAGCGCCATCAAAGTCAAGGTTTGCGACTGCCCGGTCGCTGGCTGCAAGATAATCAGCTTCTTTCAGATTGCCGGCTTTTATACCGGGAAGATATTTTGCCAGAACTTCGGCTTTCGAGTGCTCCGACGAACTGCCGGGGAGCCGTTCAAGTTCCCCCAGCATTCCTTCTATATGCCCTGTTTTGGCACCGCTATTGGTATCAATGTTCCCGCTGCCGCTCTTTTCGTTTGAGCAGGCGCCCAGGAGCGCTGATAACAAGATAACCAGTGTCTGCCATCTTTTCATGCCGCCACCCGACAATCATTTTGTTCATTTTAACGCGCATTTACTTTATAGCCGCTTCTTTCTGGATGGAACATCAAACATAGGCAAAATCTAAAGTAATCAGTGTGTTTATATAGAGAAGAACCAAACTACTCACCTTTCTCCGAGAGGCTCAAGTTGAGTAGTTTGGTCGACTTATTTCTTGATCTGTATTGCTAGTGGCGGTCAGTCACCGTATATGGTGGCGATTGCGCCGGCATCGCGGATAATCTCCTTCAGTTTTCAGGTTTTGTCTTGCCTACCTGGCGGACTGCGTCATTCCGTTCATTTCCTCTGCCGAGTAGAGCGTAAGAACCTGACCGTTGCGAATTGAATTCCAAGCCTTCGGTAAATTGGCCATGGTGATGTTTGTTCGGCCTTCAAGGTGAGCATCAGGGAAACCACTGTTGACCATTATTCGATTGCATTCACGAAATATGGAATCATTATCGACCGCCTCACCTGTATACCGGCTCCGGTCCACAAGCTCCGCCCTGGCGATGTCATATATGGTGGCACCGCGGCTAAATTCCATCAGTATCGGCTCTAGACTTTCCTGCTTTTCACACTCTTGCGATATGTCGAGTTGCGGCAGCGGGTTTATGTCTGTCTCCTCCAGAATCGGCTCAGGATCCAGCGGACCTTCAATTTCATAATCCTGCTCATCAATACTCAGCGGTGGGTATGCATTCCTCTGCCGTGCCTCACGTTCGGCTTCCACCATTTTATAAGCGTCATAATCATCCAAGCTTGCATGGTCGGTGGTTCTGTCCTTGTATTGCTCACCAAATCCGATTTTACCGCCATCGAATTTTTGACCGTCGGAAAGATCGGTAATTTTGGCGCCGACTCCGCTCATTCCAGCACTGGCTACAACCTCTTTCCCGCTTTCAGTTCTATTCGCCAGATCGATATGATCGACACCGGCCCCAATACTTAGATCTGCTCCCGGTCCAATCTGAGCACCGATATCGGCGCGTCCCTTGTCGGCACCGAGGCCGCCCTCGACATGAATATTAGGACGTACAAATTCGTTGCCGCCACTATCGATGCCGGCGCCGGCGCCTACATGGGCCGATCCGGCATAAAGCCCGACTTCTTTTTGGATATGAGAGTCAGGACCCAATTGCAGCGCGAAGCCGTTTTTAGCTCCTGCCACATGAGCGACACCGGCGTTAACGTCATAACCTGCATTCAAGCCATTCTTGCCGACATCTGCACCAGTACCCAGGCTTTGATGAAAACCGAGCGCACGTGCATTTTGCTCGACGGCAGCACCGGTTGTGGTGCCGACACTAAAACGACCGGCGGCGCCACCACCGACGCCGAGCGGACTCTGTTTCAGCAGGTCTCCTTGACCTCCGGCGCGTCCGTGCATGCCGTTTTCATCAAAAGCGACCCCCGCATGACCATCAGCAAATACCAGACCTGGCAGCCCTGCTCCAGCTTCAACGCCGGTGTCCTTGCCCAAGCTGGTCCCAAATTTGGCGACGCCAACATCCGCACCAAATTTCAACGACCAATCACTAAAACCTAATTTTAAAAATGGAGTATCGATTCCATAAAATGGCTTTTCTGCGGAAGCCGCATGAGCACTGTCAGAGTCACTCTTTTCGGCAGGAGTCGCATTAAGCCTGGCGTGATTGTCCTGAAAAGTATAGTTTTTACGTGCTTCAATATCATTGTCGATTGCTTCTTGGAGCTTGCCCTGATCGCGTACATCAGGTTTACCCGGGGGCGAATACAGACTCGCGTCAGGAGCTAAGGCAATTATGTCATCGCCTGCAACTACAACATCTGACGGGGTTTCTTCATATCGTTCCATTGCCATTGATCTGCTCCTTGGGTAGAATCCTGCGTCCAGTGGTTGTCCTGGTGCATCTATGGTTAAGCTTTTACAGCCTGTTCTGCGACCAGGCCCACAATGTACGGGCGTTTTATCACGAAGTTATGGCAGCGCTTTTTTTCCGCAAGTTACGGGCGAGACTGCGCGTTTACATCTTGTCCGGCCTGACGCGCAAGAAGAACTTTAAGCCGACCGGCGTTTCACCATATATCGAATTCAAATGATCGGGAGCATCATAGAAAGTCACTTCGCCGCCCAAGCCCAGCCTGAAATTGTTCGTCGTCCAAATATCTCTGCCGGCACCAATGGTGAAGGCATTGATGCGAGCGGATTCGGGCAAGTCGTGATGATCGTCGCCTTGACCTCCCGGCTTGCCGAAGATGTTTTCTCTCTCCAGTCCATGCTTCGAAGCGCTTTCGAAGCGTCCCCAGATGTAGTTTTTGTCCAGGAAATTGACGTTCGTCTCCAATAGATATGAATTGGAGCCGCCATGACCGGTTTGATTTCTTCCGAACACACCGGTTGTCGCCCAATTGCCGTCAGTCCATCGCTTGTTGTATGTAAATGACGCCGTCGTGCGGTCTACATCGCCTGGTTCATGCGCTTCCGGATTTTTGAGATGACCATGAGAAACTTGCATCACCAAATCCGGTGTCGGAGCAAAAGAGAGCCTTGTGCTCCAGGAGTCTAGATTGCCCACGTTCAGAGACAACCTGTCCTCCCCGGGTTCCTTCCCGTGAAAGCGCGAGCCCTCCAGTCTGAATTTTCCGATATCGGCTCCCAGAGTCACGACGCCTGTACTTATATGCGTGGCGTCTTGCCAGTGATGCGAGAGCGGAACTCCCATTGCCGATTCCCTGTGCATGAATGCAGTTGGGCCCAGTGCCGGTTCCGCCACGGGGCCTCCATAAACGAACACGGACAAGTCTTTCGACACGGGCAGCGTATAGCCGGCCGCAAGCTCCATGACCAGATTGTGCGGGTGCTGCGCATCGACTATTTCTCTGCCTTTGTACGTCTCGCCGGTCTGGAACAGCATCGGAGAACCGCCACCAGGCATGGTGAATGGTTCCAAAGAAACCATGCCGCGCAGCATAAGAGAACCGGGGCCGAGCTTGCGTTCCGCCATTAGCATTCCCCAGTTCAGGGATTCGCCTCTGGTTACTCCGCGCGGACCGGTCTGAGAGTTGATGCCGGCTTTGATTTCACCATGAGCCATAAGCGACCAGTCACCGCTCTTGAAGTGGAGCATGTAAGCGGGTGTGCTGGCTGGATTCAAGCTGGTGCCCGAGCCAAGTGCGTTCATGGATTTGTAAGGTCCACCGAAGGCGCTGTTCATCGACATTTTGCCGTGATCGTGATTGTGATCGTGATCGTGATCGTGGCGTTGGTCGAAGCCGGACTTGTTTTCAGAGGGAACCGTCGGGTGCTGATGGGTGTCGCCGGACTTCTCGTTTTTGCGGGGTTTCTTATGCTCGGCTGCGTGCGCCTCGACAAGTGCTTGCTCTAAAGAATTCCTTTGCGGATAAAGGGTGAAGTCGATGGCGGTGATATCGGAAGTGCCAGATTTGGCTGGACCCACGGCCCTGTCTGT
>JADYYD010000528.1 GCA_020853845.1 Candidatus Melainabacteria bacterium | reverse complement strand
GCCATCTTGACGAAGCCATTACAGGTGGTGCCAAAGAACATATCGATGGGCTGTCGGTGAACTTCCCTCAGTGGTGGTTTGCCGCCCGCGGATCGCAAACTGAGCCCGTTTTGAGACTGACTGTGGGCGCTGTAAGTCGCGAGATCCTGGAAGAACAAACCAAGCATCTGATTGGCGTAATAAATCAAGTCCAAGCGCCGGCTGAGTGCAATTAGATTTTTCTTCCGGCTGCAGTTCTGTCTTCCACGACGCGATCGGAGTGGTTCTTAACGCCCGAGATTAGCCCCAGTTGCTCTGCCAATTGGGCGAACCCGAGCGTTTGAGAAAAGTGGCCTTTCTTCTGCAGCTCAATTTGCGCTTCCAGTTTGTCAATCAGCGGCGGTGCAATGGAGTGCGCGCCGAAGACGCGGCGGTAAACAGCAACCACGAGCGAGGCCGCGCAGAGGCGCGGCCTCTTTTTGAGGAGTCGAAACCAGTGTCTCATTCTGAAGTCCAGGGACTGTTTTGAAAGAGTTTCAAAAAGCATTTGCTCATAAGCGCAGAGAATTTCCAGTGAGTCGCGCAAAGAGCGTTCGCTGCCGCGCCTGTACACGGGATCCGCTTTCTTTTGCTGAAAGTTGTCGCGGGCTTTCTGATAGAGCAAGGCGCGCTCGTTAGCTTTCGTTGCAAGATTGAGCTGCTCTTGTGCGAATTGCCTGGCGTTATTCCCATATTGAAGGCACAACTTATTATCCAGAAGCAAGGTGCAAATAGCTTCAGCAAGCTCTTCTGGAGAGCGAGGCGGAACGATGAGACCGCGCTCTGCATGGATGGCGTATTCGCTCATGCCGCCGGCTGAAGTGGCAACCACCGGCTTGCCGCAAGCCAGTGCTTCGATGCAAGTGAGGGGGGCGTTGTCGTAAAGCGAAGGAACCACGCAGATGTCGGCGCTTCTGATGTAATCCGGCATCTGCGAAAGAGGAATGTGCGGTATGAATTTCACCTTTGAAGTACAACCGCTGTCGGACAGTTTCCGGTTTAACCAGTGGAGCATCGACCCGCCGTCCGGAGCTGTGCTCGTGTCCGCTCCCACGCAGACGAATTGCACATCCGGTACCCGCTTTACGATTGAGGGCACGGCTTCGATCAAAATTTGGATGCCTTTTCGTTCTTCCAGGCGCCCTGCAAAAAAGACGGTAGGCCCTCCTTCGCTGTCGAAAGCGCGGCGACCTTCAGGAGAAAACTTTTGCGTGTCAATCGGTGTGCGAATTACATTTATGCTTTCAATTGAGCAGCCCGTATCCTCTGTGACGAATCGGGCAAGATTTTCGCTGGGAGAAATCAGCAAATCAGCAAGGTTGATGCCGACACGTTCCATAATACAGATGAGACGATTGTCGAACGACGGGGTTACGCCGTGGAAGCAGTCGTGAATGAATCTTGAGTGCGGGGTGTGCAGCGTTATTACAAGCGGCACAGGGCGAGTCAAAGCGTGAAAGATCCCGGCGGAAAGATGCTCGGGAATCTCGACTACGTCGAAAGGTCTTTCACTTTGGATCTCCAGAAAGCGCTTCCAGAGCGCTAATGTTGTTTTGATTACATAGTGGCAGGTCGGCACTGAAACGAGAAACAGATTGAGCTCTTCCAAAAGGTGTTTCCATGCCACCCGGTGGACGGTGATTCCATCGCCGGTCTGACAGGATGATTCGTCAGTGCCTGAAAGAGCAATCACTTCAACTTCATGACCTGCTGCTTTCAGCGCCTGAGCCAAGTAATGATTGTAAGCGCCGACACCGCCCCAGCCAGTGTCTGGCGGATATTCTCTGGAGATGAGACAGATTCTCATAGACCTTGTGATGAATTGCCAACGGCGCGGCGCCCAAATCCCACAATGTAAATTCTATAATTGTTAAGCAAGAAGGTCATGAGATTGAGTTTACAGGGCGCTTGTCCATTGCTCTCTGATGATACCGCATGTGGTATCGCGCCGGCGCTTTAAGGTCGTTGTGCGGAAGTGGCGCAACGAATTCCAGGTTACTTCGCAGAAACTGACCGAGCTCCTAACTGTTCACGATGGGCAGGCTGATGATAGTTTTTTAACGGTTGCTGAGATTACCTCATTTCCTCTCTTTGTCCTTGACTAATCCAAAATAATCAATTGGCTTCGATTTGTCCCACTTGTTAAGTGCTATAAATGTCAAACCGAATAGGATTGCAGGTCTTTATGAACTCTACCGTTGATCGCACCAGTCCGACAGAAGGCTTGAGTGTTAGCAGAAAAACGCTTCCGGTTGTTTTTTCTGCCGTCATCACTTTATATAACGAAGAAGACAACGTTGAGCCGTTGACGCGGTCCCTGATTGCGTCATTTCGCAAGCATCTGGAGAATATCCCGTTCGAGTTGGTTTTGGTAATAAATGGTTCCGAAGATCGAACCGGTGAGAAAGCCTTGGTTCTGGAAGGCGAATTCCCTGAACTGACACTTGTGCAGGTAAAGAAAAATCGTGGTTACGGCGGCGGCACCCTGGCTGGTTTGGGAAGCGCGCGCGGCGAAGTTATAGGTTTTCTGGACGGCGACCAACAGGTTGCTGCCGAAGATGTGGCGCGTGTTTTTTCCGCCTGCATCAACGGGCCGCATGATATGGTCAAAATTTTGCGGGTAGTTCGCAAGGACGGCCCGTTGAGAGCTTTTCAAAGTCGCTGTTTCAACCTGCTCTTTCGTTTTATGTTCGGCGGGACCAGTTTGGACGTAAACAGCAAGCCGAAAGTGATTAAGCGTGCTGCTTTTGAAAAGATGAAATTACAATCGCAAGACTGGTTCCTCGATGCCGAAGTCATGATTGAGGCAATTCGACTCAACCTGTCGGTACACGAGCTCCCGGTTGTCTGGGAAGAAAGAGAGCATGGCTCGTCAAATATACGATTGTCCAGTGCTGTAGAATTTGTCAAAAACATGTTCAGGTATCGCTATGGTCTCAGGTAATCAAACCAACGGTTCAGTGGACAATTCCACAAAGGTAGTCATTCTGGCTGGAGGCCAGGGACTGAGGATGCGCGAGGAAACAGAGACCCGGCCAAAACCGATGGTCGAAGTTGCGGGGCGTCCAATTTTGCTGCATATTATGCGGCAGTATGCGAGTTACGGCTTCAACGACTTCGTAATCTGCCTCGGCTATAAAGCTG
Organism: Candidatus Melainabacteria bacterium; assembly: GCA_020853845.1. Taxonomy (GTDB): domain Bacteria; phylum Cyanobacteriota; class Vampirovibrionia; order Obscuribacterales; family Obscuribacteraceae; genus QKMZ01. The sequence continues at coordinate 2,086 of JADYYD010000528.1, read as the reverse complement.
ATGTAATCAAAAAGTACTTTCTCGATTTTCACTATTTGTCCAATGACTTCACGATAAAAGTAGGCGCCGAGGCGCAAATTGCGTTGCACGGCGAAATCGAAGAGGCTGGTTGGACAATTACGCTCTCCGATACTGGGCTCAATTCGGAGACGGGAAGTCGATTCAAGCAAATTCAAAAGTATGTGAAGGATGCGGATCTGGTAATGCTCACCTATGGTGACGGTTTGGCTGATGTGAACATTGGAAAGCTTGTTGAGTTCCACAAATCACATGGACGAATTGCCACTGTTACAGGCGTCCTGACGCCCTCACCATTCGGGGAGATGAAGCTCTCAGGAGAGTCGGTGAGTCAATTTCAAGAAAAGCCGAATAATGCCGAGAAGTTTATAAATGGTGGTTTCTTTGTATTCGATCAGCGAATTTTCAGTTACGTTAGTGACGCCTATGAGTGCAGCCTGGAAAGAGATTGTTTAAAAAACGTAGCGGCGGACGGTCAGATGATGATGTATCGTCACGACGGTTTTTGGCGTTGTTTGGACACGCAGCGTGATCTTGTTCAACTTCAAAAATTATTGGCGAGCGGCAGTGTCTCGTGGCTGTTGAACCAGGGCCAAAGTGCTTCGCAAAAGCCCGGTTTTGCCCAGGCTCCCCAGCAAACGGCGCTCAATTTTGCACCGACAGAAACCCCAGTTAAATAATTTCAAAAAGCGCTGATCAAACGGAGGCTGTCTCGACAGGACTTTTCAGCGAATGCTTGTACCATTCTATGGTTTCTTTAAGACCCGATTCAAAATCATGCTCGGGCTTCCAGCCAAGCACTTCTCTGATCTTGGTTGCATCAAGAAATTGTTTGTCGATCTCTCTTGAAGCAGTGCCCAGAACAACGGGTGCCAGGTCTGTCCTGCCGGTTACTTTGAGCACGGCTTGTACAACGTCTAGCACCGACATTGGCGTTTGATTGCTTATATTGAATGCTTCACCGTAAATGCCGGTGTCATTCCACATTCTTTCCGAAAGCATGGCGTAAGCATTAGCAGCGTCTTTCACATAGAGATAGTCACGGACCGGCGTTCCGTCCGACCTGATTGTGACGGGCTTGCCGTTCAAGGACTGAATAATCGTATCGGGAATAATGCGACTGAAATTGAGATCTCCCGCGCCAAATAAATTTCCACAGCGAGTTATGCAAATCGGCAGCTTATATGAATAGTAGTAACTTTTAGCAATCAAGTCTGCGCAGCTTTTCGAGACGTCGTAGGGGAATCGCCCTTTCATCGGCGCGTCTTCGAAATAAGGCAAATTTTCTTGATCTCCATAAGCCTTGTCCGAGGATGCAACAATAATGCCTCTTAGCATTCGATCCGGTACATCGATGGATTGCCCAAGAACACGTGCTGCTTCCAGCACGTTCCAGGTGCCTTCGATGTTGGATTTGAATGTACCCACAGGATCTTTGCTCGCCACACCAACAAGTGCCTGCGCTGCCAGGTGGTAAATAAACTCGATCTTATGTTCGTGAATTATCCCCAAAAGCAGATCAAGGTTTTCAACAGAGCCTTCAATTAGAGTTGTTTGATCCTTGATTTCATGAATCATCGAATCCGGCTTGTATTCACGGCTCAGTCCCGTAACTCTGGCACCTTTCTCAACCAGTGATTTGCAAAGCCAGCTTCCCAGAAAGCCAGCACAGCCGGTGACCAAGACATTTTTACCCTTAAGGATTTGCATAAAAGCTCCAGTGGCGAAGAAAGGTAATTATAAGACAAGCTTCTTTCCCGATCTTGACCGGTTAACACATTTTTGACCTATTATCACCTCATCTAGAGAGCCGGGTTACACGGTGCAAAGGGTCGTTCGATGATCTTGGTTACAGGCGGGGCCGGATACATTGGCAGCCAATTCGTGAGGCATTACACGCGGGCGCGCCCGTCCGCCGGAGTGGTGGTCGTCGACAGCCTCGCCGAAGGGCACACAGAGGCTCTGGAAGGGCTCTCCAATGTGCATTTCGAGAAGATGGACATTGCCGATTTCGAAGGCATGAAAGAGCTGCTTTCAAAATACGGCGTAGAGGCAGTCGTCCACTTCG
>JADYYD010000527.1 GCA_020853845.1 Candidatus Melainabacteria bacterium | reverse complement strand
AGTTTATCCGATCACCGCATAGCTTCAACTACCCCAGAGGACATTTAACGATCACCTCATTGCAATTTCTAAGATGCGCTCTGGACATAGGACTTGCAATTGAAAAAGCGTTAACAAGCGCCGGATCAATCGCCCCAACCTAAGACGCAACGATCGAATATTCAAAACGACACCAGGAAATATACCAGCATTCCATATATCTATAAATTTCCGGCTCAACTCTACTGACGTGGACTATCGACACCCTGTGTCTCGGGGGGTGAAAAACGTTCGATGTTTGTGTGGGTCAAAAGTCCAATCCTGTCCCACTTGAACGGCAGCAGCACTGTTGGATCTAATGTAATCTCGTTCGAATAGCGTATTTTGACATTCGGATTGTTGTGATTGAGCTCGCGCACGAATGCATTTACTTCTTCCGTCTTCCAGGTGCTGGGGACGATCTCTAGCATCCGCAAGTTTTTCAGCTTAACCAGTGACTTTATGCATTTGGGCGTGACGTTGCAGTTGCTGATATCGAGCCATTCCAAACTTTGCATATTCGAAATGTGTTCGATTCCTTTGTCTGTGATCAAGTTGTGAGACAGATTCAAAACTCTGATTGTTTTATTTCTTCCGACATAGGCAAGATCAGCGTCACCTAAGGCATTTGTAGCCAATGCAAGGTGCTTCAGATTCTTGAAATTCGGAAGCAGCTTGAGCACATCCTCCGGTCTATTGAGGTGACTGATGTCCAAGTGTTGTAAATTGTAGATCTCTTTATGCTTTGCCAATTCGGTGCAATCCACATCGCAGGTCGAAAGATTGAGATAAATCAAATTCTTAAGATATTGCAGTATGTGCAGATCTTTGTCACCAAATGTAGTACCAGACACATTAAGACAACGAAGACCGGTCAAGTTGTTGAACAGCGTGTAGATTGAAGAACTTCCTTTAAGTCCCTTGTAGTCCAAAACAACAAGATCATCAGGGCGAAACCTTGCCAGCAACGATGGATCTTTGTCCATCTCATCATCAATAATCAGTCCGATCTTGTCGGATGCAGCTATTACGATGCGCCCGGTCGCAGGATTGCGTCCGTTGTTCGGGGCGATTAACGTGCCGACAGCAAACTCAGGAAAATTGAAAATCTTTTTTCCATTCTGCTCTTCAGACCAATAGTGTGGGAAGTTCAGCTTTACCTTGGTTGGTGAAGGTGAAGGTGAAGGCGAAGGTGATGGCGCAGGCGGTGGCGCTGTATTCTTGAAATAGAGTATCGTGCTGCCGACCCCAAGAACATACATTATGGCACCCACGGCAACCAACTGAATTACATTACGAAAGTCTTTCGACACTTCCGGTTTTACTAGTGGTGCCTTAATACGGAAATTAGCAGTATCAATTTTCTCTAGTGCGCCGCCTGCCCCGTGCTCTGCCAAATCACGCTCAAGCGCGATGAGATCGCGCGCCAAAAGGTGTGCTGATTGATAGCGCTTCTCTGGGTTTTTCTCCAGCAGCTTTCCAACAATTTGTTCCAGAGCTGGTGGATAGTTTTGCCCCAGAGATGCTTCTTTCAATGACATCGGCTTCTCGGATTGGTGTTTCATCATCGTTGATAATGCCGACTCGCCCATAAAAGGGGGTGCGCTCGTCAACGTTTCAAAAAAGACACAACCAAGAGAGTAAAGGTCACTGCGATAATCGACAGGCAAGCCCGTGCATTGCTCAGGGCTCATGTAGAAAGGGCTGCCGAAAATTTCTCCGGTCTTCGTTAGTGTTTGTTGATTGAACTCATCGACACCAGTCAACTTCGCGATTCCGAAGTCCACGACTTTCACCGTCTCGCGCTCATGCTCAGATTTCGGCGGAACAATCATGATGTTACTGGGCTTCAAGTCGCGATGCACGATTTTCTGATCGTGTGCACAGGCGATGGCAAATGCGACCTGGATGAAGAGCGAGACAGCTCGCTGTGTAGGTAAGTGTCCCAGTCTTTTAATTTCGTCGGCGAGCGTCTTTCCCTCAACGAGTTCCATAAGGAAAAACGGCTGCCCACTTTCAAGCAAACCAAACTCGAAGACTTTGAGCAAATTCGGATGGTCTAGCAATTGAGCAGCCTTCGCTTCATTCTGGAAGCGCTTCCAACTTGCATCGGCTTCCTGAAATTTGTTAAGGCATTTGAAGGCAAACGGCTTTTCCAGCAGAAGGTGATCGACTCGATACACGTTGCCCATGCCACCGGCACCGAGATGTTCGACTACTCTGAATTTGTCGAGAAGAATTTTGCCAGGCTCGAAAGTCGCACTGGCGCCAGAAGACATCAACTGGGTGCTTTCGCTGTCCCGCGAATCATTTTGGAACGGATTCTCCATACAGATGTTTTACCATGGTTACCGAATGCCTAGTCGCTTAGGATTTAGCTGAAGTCCTTTCCGGGAAACTTCTCGCCCATCCAATTGTCATTGTAAATCGTGCTCATGTAGCCTCTGCCACCATCGGGAAGGATGGCCAGGACATTCTTTCCTTCGCCTGCGAGTTGCTTGCAATAAGCGGCTGCAGCCGCGGCAATGCAGCCGGATGAACTGCCGCCGAAAATTCCCTCCAGCTTCATCAAATCATAGGCAGCTTGCACGGATTCGTCATCGGAAATACGGATAGCCGCATCCACAATCTTTTGATGAAAGTTGCCGGGAAGAAAGTCTTGACCAATGCCTTCCACAACATACTGACCAGGCGTTGTCGTAACATCGTCAAAGAGATCAGCCAGAATACTGCCGACAGGATCGGCAAGAATCACCTGCACCGAAGGTTTTTTCTCTTTCAAATATCTGCCTGCACCAGATAAGGTACCACCGGTCCCGGCACCAGCTACGATGGCATCAACCTTGCCATCCGTCTGCGCCCAAATTTCGGGACCAGTCACTTCGTAATGAACCTGCGCATTGTCGGGATTGAAAAATTGATCGACAAACCAGGCGCCCCGCTCGTCGGAGAGCCGCTTCGCGATGCTCATAAAATGATCCGGGTCCCCCACTTTCTTGCCGGTCGGCGAAATGATCACCTCTGCGCCTAGTCTTTCTAAAAGCCTGACTTTATCTTGGCTGACTTTCTGCGAAACGATGCAGATGAGCTTGTAGCCCTTGAGTGACGCAACCATCGCCAAACCGATGCCTGTGTTGCCTGCAGTCGCTTCCACAATCCATCCGCCCGGCTTCAGGCGTCCATCGCGTTCCGCCTGCTCAATCATGTTTTTCGCAATCCTGTCTTTGACTGAGCCGCCTGGATTGAGAAACTCGAGCTTCGCCCACAAATTGTGCTTAAGTGGCGCAGCAAATCGTTTCAATTTCACAATTGGGGTATTTCCAATTGCATCTACAACTGATTCGAATACTGCCAATTTAGTTTCCTCGGTGCAAGTTCAGTTTATAAATTCAATGCATAAGTTCAAAAATTTGTGCCCATGATACAGGATCGGGCGGGCGAAATTTCACTAAATCATCGGCAACGAGCTGGGGCGGCGTCCTAGAGGGAAAGCTTCTTCGATCCGCTCTAAATCCGCATCGGTAAGCTGCAGATGCCCACCTACCGCGTTGTCCTGTGCATGTTTAGGATTAGCCGCCTTCGGAATGGAAAAAAGCGATGGGCGCCTGGTTAAAAACGCAAGCGCAATTTGATAGGCAGTCGCTGAATGTTCATCGGCAATTTTTTGCAATGCCTTTCCAGCATCGGAAGTCGCACCGGGGAAACCGCCCCTGCTGCCGAACGGACTGTAGCCTACAACAGCCACATTGTGTTTCTCACACCAGGGAATAACTGCATGCTCAATGGCGCGTTCTTTCAAATGATAAAGAACCTGATTGCAGGCTATTTTTCCTTCCCCTGCAATTTCCAGCGCCTCATCGAGATCTTCTTCATCGAAATTGCTCACACCCCAGGAAAGTATTTTGCCGTCGCGTTTCAATTCCTCAAAAGCTTCGATGGTATCACCCAATTTATATTGACCGCGCCAGTGTAAAAGATAGCAATCAAGCCGATCTGTCTTAAGACGCTTAAGCGATTTCTCGCATGCGGAAATGGTGCCTTTTCGCGAAGCATTACTAGGCAAAACTTTCGAAACGAGAAAAATGTCATCACGCTTTCCTGATATTGCTTCGGCAACAATCTCCTCGGACTTCCCAGAACCATACATTTCTGCAGTATCAATATGAGTCATTCCCAGCTCAATTCCCTGCTGCAAAGCCTTAATCGCCTGCCTGCGATCTGACGCTTCGATCTCCCAGGTTCCCTGACCGACCGTAGGAACTTTGTTATT
>JADYYD010000526.1 GCA_020853845.1 Candidatus Melainabacteria bacterium | reverse complement strand
GACGTCGTCAACCGCCGGAAATTCGCCGCGCTTGCGGTCGTAAAACCATTTTTTCACTCCCTCGGCGCTGATCGTCAACTTCTTCTGGTCCTATTTATTTGCATTTTTTTGCATTCTTTGCATTTTTTGCATTCTTTTGTGCCAGGGCCATCGAAGATGAGTTTCGCCCGACAAGATGAAAGACTCCTGCCCAAGCCGGAAGGCTGTCAGGTGAACTGCGACGTATATTAGCAGCATACTCTCGGCGATTGTAATGAAGACGGGAATCGGCGTGTGAGTTCCCATTCCGCAGGCTTTGATGACAAGCAGCAAATTGACGATTGGTATGAATGCGGATTGCCAGGTCAGTGTGTGTTCCGGCGACAGCGCATAAATTGATACGCAGACCATGGCGAGACTGGAGATGATGAGCAGGGATTGAGCTTCTTTGGTCGTGCGGCTTAAAGTGCAAAGAAAAAGCAGTAAGCTTGATGACATAAGAATGTCAAGCAATGAGCATGTGGCAATCAAGCCGATGACGCTCGGCGATATAGATTGAATGAGTGAATCGACGGTAACTTTTGCAGCCGGCAATCTCATGACCAGGCTGGCGACGATAAAAAAGCCCAGCAGCACTACGCCGACCGTATTGACGAAGACGGAAAGCAGCGCCATAAATGCTACCGCCACGGCTTTCCCGAGCACCAGCGTGTTCCAGCTAATCGGCAAACTCAAGGTTGCCTTGAGCGTTTTCAAATCGCGTTCTTGCGCCAGCATGAAAACGGCGGGGGAAACGGCTGCAGAACGTGCGTTGGAAAGCAGAAAGAAAATCGCCAGCAAGGCGCCGAATCTGAGCAGTGGTGCGTAAGTCTCGGCAAAGCGCGCGTCTATCTGCGGAAATCGGCTGCTTGTACTAATTCCATTGATGTCCCTGAGTCTTACGGACATCGGCTCTACTTCATGTTTGGTAAATCCATGATCGACCAGAGTTTTCGTCAGGATTTTGTTCTCGTTTGCATCCAGAGTGTCGGCGATGAATTTGACGGGTTCTGCAGACCCGGCGGATGTTGCTTCGTAGTGAACTTCCAGGGCGCCGGTTTCCGGAAGAGCTATTAAGGATGCATTTGCTTTTTCCTTGCGGACCGCTTCGTCCGGATCTTTCACTTCTAAAGTCGTGATTCGTCCGGTTTGTTTCAAAACCGACAACACGAGCTGGAGATTTTCAGACTTTTCAACGGGGATAGCAATTCGATATGCCTGTTTTATCTGGTTGGAAACCACCCAGGCGCTGTAGACACCAGCGCCGATCATGAGAACCGGATAAAGGACCATCGGGATGAGGACGGAAAAAATCAGGACGTCCGGCACCCGAAAGATATAAAGAAGCTCCTTTCGCACAACGACCATGAGATCGTGGAGAAAGTCATTTCTTTCAAATAGGAATGTATAGAACTCTGTGAGTAGCTTCATCTTGATCATTCGTGTGGCGCGAATGCCCGATTTTCCGAGGGCAAAACTTTTTGCTAATAAACATGTTACGCAGAATGCGTCATTTAATCTATTCGGAGCGATACGACAGGCTCAATGTTTGCGAGATTGAGGCAATACTTCAGATATCGAGTATATCTGGTTCGCTCGTCGAAGTAGCGCGATCTGTGTATAGGGTCGGATCACTAGTCAGAGACGCGGTTCGAGTGTAATTTTAAGGTGTCGTTATCCCAATACGGGCGATCTTCAAGCAGATCACGCTGAGCATTCAGCAACTACCAGGGATTCGTTGCAAGAAAACTAGTTCGAAAAAAATTTCGAAATATGTTCTCACCGCAATGAGTCCGGTGGGGGAAGTGTGGTGCAATTCCACCGCTGTCCCGCAACTGTAATTGAAATTAGCGAACAACTCAAATCAGATGTGCGCGGTTTCGAAAGTCAGACTACCCACCTGAATGCCTTCAAAAATGACACCTCTTCGCGGCAAAGAGGATGAGTCAAAAAGTCGAAGTTTTACTTCAGCTTGGACCATCCTTCTGGTTCCGTGAGCCGGGAGGTTGTTTCTTTATTCGCCGTCAAAAAAATCCTGGAGCCGATTAATGAGTCAGACAACAACAGCACCTAAAACTCCTGAAGTAGTAAGCAGTCAGCTTTCTAGCTATAGGGTCGTGCGCAGAAACGGCAGCGTCGTCGAATTCGAGCCGTCGAAAATTTCCGTGGCTATGACCAAAGCATTCCTCGCTGTTGAGGGTGAATCGGGCGCTGAAAGCTCGCGCATCAAAGACATTGTCGGCAAAATCACGACTCAGGTTGTCGAAACTCTTATGAAGCGCTTGCCTGATGGCGGCGTGCTGCACATCGAGCATATTCAAGATCAAGTTGAAATCGGATTGATGCGCTCTGGTGAGCATGAAGTCGCAAGACGTTATGTTCTCTACAGAGACGAGCGTGCTAAAGAGCGCAGCGCGAACAAGAGTGATGCGGACGGCGCACACACGATCACCGTAATTGGTGCCAACGGCAAGGCCAAGAAGTTGGATGTGGCTGAGCTCAGCTCAATGATTGATGATGCTTGCGCTGGTCTGGGCGAAGCCGCATCTCCTGCCAACATTGTCGAATCGACTCTTTCCTCGTTGTACGACGGCGTCAGCGAAGTGGAAGTAATGAAGTCGGCAATTTTCACTGCGCGTACATTGATCGAAAAAGATCCTGTCTATTCATATGTAAGCGCGCGATTGTTGCTCGAACAAATCAGAGAAGAAATTCTCGGTAAGCGTGTCGCACAGAAGGACATGAAAGAGCACTATTTCTCGTACTTGCCGACCTATATCGAGAGAGGGATCTCGGCTGGATTGCTTGATCCCAAACTTGCTCAATTCGATCTGGAGCAAATTGGCGAAGCGATCAAGCCTGAGCGTGATTTGAAATTCCAATATCTCGGATTGCAAACTCTATACGATCGCTATCTGCTCCACACCGACGGCAAGCGTTTCGAACTTCCGCAACTCTTCTGGATGCGCGTCGCTATGGGGCTGTCCGTCAACGAAGTCGAAAGAGAAAAGACTGCAATTCAGTTTTACGAAGTTCTCTCCAGTTTTGATTTCGTCTCCTCTACACCTACGCTGTTTAACTCAGGCACTCACCGTCCGCAACTTTCATCTTGCTTCCTCACAACTGTAAAAGATGATCTTGCCGGCATTTACGATGCGCTGAAAGAAAACGCTTTGCTTTCTAAATTCAGTGGTGGTCTGGGCAACGACTGGACACCGGTTCGTGCACTGGGCGCGCATATTCAAGGCACCAACGGCAAGAGCCAGGGCGTAGTTCCTTTCTTGAAAGTAGTCAACGACACCGCAGTCGCCGTCAATCAAGGCGGCAAGCGCAAAGGTGCGGTCTGCTGCTATTTAGAGTCCTGGCACCTCGACATCGAAGAGTTTCTCGAACTGAGAAAAAATACCGGTGACGATCGCCGCCGCACGCACGATATGAACACGGCCAATTGGATTCCTGATCTGTTTATGGAACGGGTTATGGAAAATGCACAATGGACACTGTTCAGCCCGGATGAAACTCCGGATCTCCATGAGCTCTATGGACACCAGTTCAAACAAGCCTACGAAGCTTATGAAAGAAAGGCCGACAATGGCGAGATCAAGAGCTTCAAGCGCGTGCAAGCTGTCGACATCTGGCGCAAAATGCTTTCAATGCTTTACGAAACTGGTCACCCCTGGATCACTTTCAAAGATGTCTGCAACCTGCGCAGCCCTCAGCAGCATATCGGCGTCGTGCATAGCTCCAACCTCTGCACTGAAATCACGCTCAATACAAACGACAATGAAATCGCCGTTTGCAACCTTGGCTCCATCAACCTGACCGCACACATGATCAATGGTGCGCTCAACGTGAAAAAACTAGCCAAAACAGTTCGCACGGCTATGCGCATGCTCGACAACGTAATCGAGATCAACTATTACAGCGTCGGTAAAGCGCGCAACTCCAACTTGAAGCACCGCCCTGTCGGTTTGGGAGTTATGGGCTTCCAGGATGCGCTCAACATAATGAAGATTCCCTATGCTTCCAACGAGGCGATGGAATTTGCCGATGCCGCTCAAGAAGCCGTCAGCTACTACGCCATTCTCGCCAGCAGCGAATTGGCAGTCGAGCGCGGAACGTATGCGACCTACAAAGGCTCGCTCTGGGATCGCGGCATTCTTCCCCAGGACAGTATCGATCTGGTTGATGAAACCCGTTCTGCCGCAGTAGAGGTAGATCGCACCAGCCGTCTGGATTGGAAGCCTGTGCGTGAACACATTGCCAAGCACGGCATGCGCAACAGCAACTGCCTGGCAATTGCACCGACTGCCACCATATCCAATATCGCCGGCGTCAGCCAGTCGATTGAGCCGACCTTCCAGAATCTCTACGTTAAATCCAACCTGTCCGGCGACTTCACCGTGGTCAACGAGTACCTGGTGGAAGACCTGAAGCAGCGCGGGCTTTGGGATGAGGTGATGGTTCACGACCTCAAGTATTTCGACGGTTCGTTGCGTAACATCGAAAGAGTTCCTCAAGAAGTCAAAGAGATTTACGCCACCGCATTCGAAGTCGAACCGCAATGGTTGATCGAAGCCGGATCGCGCCGGCAAAAATGGATCGACCAGTCGCAAAGTCTCAACCTTTATATGGCTGAGCCGAGCGGCAAGAAGATGGACACTATGTACAAACTGGCATGGCGCAAGGGTCTAAAGACCACGTATTACTTGCGCACACTAAGTGCCACCACTGCCGAGAAATCGACAATCACAACTGGCGCACTGAATGCGGTATCGTCCGGCGCCAAGAGCGAACCGCAAGCAGCAACCGATATTACCTCTGTAAGTGTTTGCTTGTTAGCTGATCCTGAATGCGAGGCCTGCCAGTAAAAAAGCGAGTTAGTTGTTTGGAACCCAAAATTGCTGAGGACTATTAATGCTGTCTTTTGATGATTTCACCCCGCCAGATGAAGAGAAGAAGAATTCGATGTCGGTCAAGCCTGCACAAACTGCGGCACAACCGACGCCTCAAACACATCAAGTTCAGCAAGCCATGAGCACTCAGCATGCATTGCCGGCAGAAGCGCTGCCCCAACCGGCTGCACAAAAAACAGCAACGCAGACGGCCGCACCGGCGCAAAGTCCGGCAGCCGCAGCTCCAGTGCCGCAGAAGATCGAAACGATCAGCTTCGCACCGAATGAAGCTGCCGGCAGTGGTGTCACCGGCGTCGAAGCGATTGATTTTAATGCCAAGCGACTTCGCGTAGACGACAAGCGCATCATCAATTGCCGTGCCGACCTCAACCAGCTCGTTCCTTTCAAATATGAATGGGCCTGGAAGAAGTACATGGATTCCTGCGCCAACCACTGGATGCCGCAAGAAATCAGCATGGCCCGCGACATCGCGCTTTGGAAAGATCCCAATGGTTTGACTGATGACGAACGTTTGATTATTAAGCGTAACCTCGGTTTCTTCTCGACCGCCGATTCGCTGGTTGCAAACAATCTGGTATTGGCAATTTACCGCCATATCACCAACCCTGAGTGCCGCCAGTATCTTCTGCGTCAGTCATTTGAAGAAGCCGTGCATACACACGCCTATCAGTACGTGATCGAAAGTCTCGGGCTTGATGAAGGCGAAATCTTCAACATGTACCGCGAAGTGCCTGCAATTCATGACAAAGATGCATTCGAACTCCAATTCACTCAAGAATTGGCAGATCCGAATTTCAATACCGGAACACCCGAATCCGATCAGCGCTTCCTGCGCAATCTGATTGGCTATTACGGAATTATGGAAGGCCTGTTCTTCTATGTAGGCTTTGTGCAAATGCTTTCGTTCGGTCGTCAGAACAAGATGACCGGAGCATCAGAGCAATTCCAATATATTCTGCGTGACGAGTCGATGCACCTCAATTTCGGTGTCGACCTGATCAATCAGATCAAGCTGGAGAATCCGCACCTCTGGACACCGGAATTCGAGAAAGAAGTCATCGAACTCTTCGATCAAGGTCTCGAACTCGAATATAGATACGCAGTCGACACCATGCCGCGCGGCGTGCTTGGTCTCAATTCTTCGATGTTCTCAGAATACCTGCGCTTCATCGCCAATAGACGAATGAAACAGATTGGTCTTCCTGGAAAATATGACAGCGCCAAAAATCCATTCCCATGGATGAGCGAAATGCTCGACTTGAAGAAAGAGAAGAATTTCTTCGAAACGCGAGTTATTGATTATCAAACCGGCGGCGCCCTCTCCTGGGAATAAGCCGCTAACCCTGGCAGTCAAAGGAACCGGAACGTCGCGAGTAAGTTCCGGTTCTTCTGCTTTTTAGTAATTAAATCAGTCGTCGTTATATAAATCAGGTTTGGCGTTTTTGGCGGCTTTCTGATCCTGCGCCATAGCTGATTCGAGGTCACCGATCACGCTGTCAACTTCGCGTTTGTCCGGATGCGTCGTTTCCACCTTTGGTTTGAGAGTGTTCGCAAATGCCATGTCCGCGCGCGCCAGGGCCGCCTTGCCGAGCGCTTTGTAGCAATTGCTCCTGCAGATATACGCTTCGATGCGCCGAGGTGCAAGCGCGATTGCCTTGCCCGCAGCATCAATAGCTTCGTTATATTTGCGCGTTTTTTCCAATATTTGTGCCTTTTGGATAAACCCCTGAGCGTATCTGGGATAAAGCTTTAGTGACTGCAAACAGTCCTCCATCGCACCCTTGGTGTCACCCATCTTTAGCTTGATGTTGCTGCGGCACCGCCAATAGTTCGGGTTGCTTGGCTCCAAGCTGATTGCTTTTGCATAACACGCGAAAGCCTTCGGATTCTGCCCCCAGAGTGAATACATGACACCCTTGTTGTACCAGAAACGGGCTGTGGTCGGCTCCAGTTGCACAGCCTTTTCGAGCAGCGACTCTGCTTGCTTGAAATTACGCGAGTCCACAAAAATTCCTGCCAGTCCGGCATAAGCGGCGGCGCATTTGGGATCGAGCGCCAGAGCTTTTCTATAATCCGATTCGGCGCGTCTTTTGTGTTCATCCCAACTCACATACGCGCGCGCTCTATACAACTGTGGATTATTCGGATTAAGCGCTATCGCCGCGGTTGTTATCGCGACTGTGTAAAGATAAACGTTGTCTTCTCGGCGTTTGCTTTCCAGCGCACGGCTGGTGTTATATATGGTGTTGGCTTTTTTGAAATGCTTTTGTTTTTCATAGACAGCACCAAGCAATTGATGTGCCTGTGTCATTTTGCTGTCGATGGAAATTGCTCGTCTTGCATCCTCTTCGGCTTTGGCAAAATTTCCCTGGTTGAGAAACAGCCGTCCGCGATTGCAGATGAATGTTGTTGATTCCGGAAAGATTGAGATTGCGGAATTGAAATCTTTGAATGCCGCGTCGGGCTTTTTGAGCGAAGCATAGGCGATGGCGCGAATGTTGTAGCTTTCTGCTTTATAGTTGGCGTTGTTGATAAGCGCATCGCATTTTTTATCGCTGCTCAATCGTGAAAGGTATTGTGCAGCAGAATTGAAATCGCTGTTGCACGGTAGCGAATATTTGTTTATCGCCTCTGTCATCGCAGCCACGGCCTTCTGATATTGATACCGACCAACAAGGTCAAAACCATCATCGACAAGCCGCTTTTCTACAAGGTTTTGCGAGTGAGAGGGGGCGCACCAGATGCTCGCGACGCTGAGAGTGCAGAATGTGGCTAGCGTAATCGTCGAGAATGTTTTGTCTGCATTCTTCGACATCGAGAGATTGGCTCCGCTGTATTTGATGCTCCTCTTTGAGGGAAACTAATTGTTTCCGTACATATCCGGGGGCTTCAAATCGCCTGTTCCGTCATCATCGGTGCCCACAGGAAAGCCCATCAGGTTGCCGGAAGACTTGAAGAAGTGCTTCCATGATTGAGCGTACCATTTAAGAAAACCAGGGCGCTTTTGCTGTTTCTGTTTTTGGTTTTGGTTGTTGCCCTGCGCCATGTCATAGTTATACGCATCTTGCACTTGTGCGTCGGTTGCACCACCTGTAGAACCACCGGAGTTGTTTGCTTGAGTGCCGGGGCTGATGTTTGGTCGGTTGGGAAGCTGGATAGGATATGTCGATGCACCTCTTGTGCCGACAGTCGGATAGATCTGCTTTTGTCCCGGATATTCAGGATCGAGGTGAACAGCTCTGTCCGCCGGAACGCTGGCATCTTCCATTGCGTCAGGATCGATATTGGGACCGGAGCCGAAAAATGATCTCGGGTCGTCGCCGGTTATGACACCACTGTTGCCATATTCGTTTTTCTGCGCGAGTGCTGGAGCGCACATGCAGACGGCGAGCAATGATGCAAGGGCGGTTGCGGAAATTCTTTTCATATACGACTTCTCAATCCTGACGGTCTTGGCAGCGCTTTTATAGCACGCTGCAACGCCGTTTAAATTAGCGAAAAGACAGACTGGAGGAGAAACGCGCAAAGTGCGATCGGATTCAGCCGGATTCAGCCGGATTTAGCCGGATTCAGCCGGATTTCGCCGGATTTCGCCGGATTTCGCCTGGCGCAGACTCAATTGCCATTGCATCCGGCGCCGGCAAACGCACTCTTGAGCGCCTTCTGCCACCCATTGTAATCCAGCTTGCGATCCGACTGTGGCATTACCTTTACATCCTGCTGCCATTGGCTTTGAATTTCGTCGAGCGATTTGAAGATGCCTGCGCTCAAACCAGCCAATGCCGCCACTCCCCACGCTGTCGCCTCTACCTGCGCGGCTCTGACAACTGGAATGTTGAGCACGTCGGCTTGAAACTGAATCATGAAACCATTTTTGGTCGCACCGCCATCCACGCGCAATTCCGAGACCTGTATTCCATTTTTGCGCATGTCCTCGGCAACGTCACGAATTTGGTACGCCATAGATTCGAGCGCCGCGCGCGCGAGATGAGCGCGTCCACTTCCGCGAGTCAATCCGACGATGGTCCCTCGCACGTCGGAGTTCCACCACGGCGAGCCGAGTCCAACCAATGCCGGCACGAAGTAAACACCTTCGTTGTCTTTAAGTGACGTGGCGAGTGCTTCTGTTTCTTCGCTGGATTCGATGATGCCCAGACCGTCCCTGAGCCATTGCACGGCAGCACCGGCAATGAAAATCGCACCCTCGAACGCGTAAACGGCCTTCTCGCCTTGCAACTGCCAACCAACAGTTGTGAGCAAACCGGTAGTGTGTTTCGGAGTCGTTCCGATGTTCGCCAGAAGAAAGCTTCCCGTGCCGTATGTGCATTTCGCCATGCCTGTTTCAAAACAGCCCTGTCCGAATAATGCCGCCTGTTGGTCTCCTAAATCCGCGCAAATCGGTGCGGCAAATCCGACAAGCTCTTTGTTGGTCGTGCCGAACGCGCCGTTAGATGGTATCACCTGCGGCATCATCGATTTTGGCACGCCGATGATTTCGAGAAGCTCATCATCCCACTCGAGCGTTTCGATGTTGTAGAGCATCGTGCGCGAAGCATTGCTCGGTTCCGTGTAATGGTTCTTCTCCTCGGTCAAATTCCAGATCAACCATGTGTCGATTGTTCCGAAAAGAAGTTTTCCTTCTTCGGCAAGCTTTTTTGCGCCATCGACATTGTCCAGAATCCAGCGAATTTTCGGACCGGAGAAGTATGCATCAGGCACAAGCCCGGTTTTGTTGCGGACGGCATCGGCATGTTTCTCTTTGATTTTTTCAGCCTGGTCCGCTGTGCGACGGCACTGCCAGACGATGGCGTTGTAGATTGGCTTGCCTGTCTCTTTATTCCAAACCACAGTGGTTTCGCGCTGATTGGTAATGCCGATTGCGGCAATATCGGCAACTTTCACCCGCGCAGCCTTCACGGCATCTTTAATACACTCGATCTGAGTGGAAACAATCTCCTCAGGATCGTGCTCGACCCAACTGGGCTTAGGAAAGATCTGGCGAAACTCTTTTTGACCGACGCCCAGAACACTGCCGGATGGATCAAACACGATAGCTCTGCAGCTTGTGGTTCCCTGGTCGATGCTTAGGATGTACTTGTTGCTAGCCATTTTGACCTCGATAATTCGCTTGTTGGCGACCCTGTCACTCTTTCCGGGCGCGGGAGGTGCAAATAATAGCCGAATTCTCTGCGCGAAGCCTGAGATCAGACTAGAATGGATATTGTGGTTTTTTACACGAGGGATTTAGATGCTCCCGACTTCCGACTCGACCTTGATGAACTGTTGTTCTATTTGCGGGAAACCTTTGGAATCCGGGCTCATTCCCATACCTTCGGCACCTGGGGTGGCTAAAAAACACTGCGATGGCTGCAATACAGACGTTTGCGCGACCCATTACAGCGACTCGCGCAAGCGCTGCGTCAAGTGCACAGCCGGAAAAGATACCTGGTGCAAAATCCCGGAAATCCCAAAACCCTGAGCCTGCTGGGCGAATGCCGGTTAGATAAAACTTGAGCCGATGTGGGAGAAACCGCCTCACACCTGACGGTCCTCTGCGCGTATGATGCTTCCAGCCTGGTGAAGCATCCCGCCCGGCGCGATAGAGCTGAAACCGTCAATGAGAGACCACGGAAAATGAAACAGAGCGGGCATTTTGAGTTTTTCAAGTTGATTGCAATACTGCTCTTTGTCGTGTTTTCTGGAGTACAAGGCGCACAGGCGCAGGATTTCGCGGGGCCGTCTCTGTCGGGTTCGGACTCCATGGCCGTTCCCGGCATGGTTGGAAACGCGGCTGCGGGCGCCGGTGGTGGTTATGGCGGCAACAGTTACAACCCGGGCATGCCCAACTACTCAGGAAATCGACGCAATAATCTCAATGCTGCAGCGCTAAACGCCAATGGATTCGGTCAGGGCGGTTTTAACGGCGGCGGCATGGTCCAGCCCGGACTTAACGAACCACCCGCAATCGGATTTGAAATGGGACACCGCGGTGTGGCAAACGGTGGAAACAACGGCAACCAGACTGCAGTGAAATTGCCTGCCTCGAATTGCTGCGGAAAAGTAAGCCGCAACAGCGCTTATTATGCGAACGACTACATGAACAATGGCTACGCGCTGATAGCACCTGGCGGCGCGCCTGG
>JADYYD010000525.1 GCA_020853845.1 Candidatus Melainabacteria bacterium | reverse complement strand
GCGCAGCCGGCTCAATAGAATCACCGTAGAATAAGCGGCGATGCCCTGCATCAGCCGCTTTTTCTTCAGGCTCGACATTTAAGAAAGGCACCACACCGGAGGAATTGAAATGGCGCAAAAGGAGACACTCGTTCTTGTCGACGGTAGCTCCCTGGCATTCCGGATGTTTTACGCCCTGTTCTCCATGGGATTGCGCAGCTCCACCGGTATTCCAACCGGCGCTCTGTACGGGTTTTTCAATGCGATTTTCGATTTGATTGAAAAACACCAACCCGCGATGTTGGCAGTTTGCTTCGACAGAGACGAAGTCACTTTCCGCAAAGAACAATTTCAAGACTACAAAGCAAACCGGCAAGAGATGCCGGATGACTTGAAAAAACAATGGCCGCTTATTAAGGAAGGCGTCCAGATGCTCGGCATTCCTTTGTATGAATTGCCTGGATTCGAGGCCGACGACGTCATTGGAACCGTAGCTAAAGATGCCGAAAAACGCGGACTGCGCGTAGATATTCTCACAGGCGACAAAGATGCTTTTCAGTTGGTATCCGACATAGACGGTGACGTTCAAGTCTTGATGCCCCCGGCAAGAGGCGGCGGTCTGGTCACTTACAGACGAGCCGAAGTATTCGAAAAAATGGGCGTTTGGCCCGAGCAAATCATCGACTACAAGGCGCTTTGCGGAGATTCTTCCGACAACATCCCCGGTGTTAAAGGCATCGGACCGAAGACCGCCGTTGATCTTTTGACTCAATATAAAACGCTCGATGGCATATATGAGCACGTCGAAGAATTGAAGTCGAAATCAGTGAAAGGAAAACTCACCGAAGGGCGCGATATCGCCTACACAAGCCAGATGCTGGCTACGATCAAACTCGATGTTCCTCTCGAATTCGACTTTGCTCATTGCCGTCTCGATTCACTCGATACAAGTAAAGCCACCGAATTCTTCCAGGGGCTCGGAATTAAATCTATCGTCACAAGACTTCCCAGAGTGCTCAGCAAAATTGCCGGAACCGAAGTCGCTGGAGATGCAGAGATATCCTCCCTTTCTGTTGTCTCCTTGCAAGTTGAATCAACCGTAGCGGTCGGCGCCGGCGTTGGCGGCGACGCACCAGGGGTGGTGCCCGGTGGCGGCACAAGGCAATTGGGATTGTTCGATTCTTCCGAACCGGTGTCGCTCACGCCTGCATACGAGAAGAAAGCTTTCGACCCGCCGGCGCCGCAGATCATCACCACCGAAGACGACCTTGCCAACTTGATTTCCGAGCTTTCCAGTCACCAGGCTTTTGCCATTGATTTGGAAACGGACGGCATAGAGTCGCTCGATACGAACATTGTCGGTTGGGCATTCGCCTGGGGCAACGGCTTCGAGATGAAAGACGGAAAACTCCAGTTGGCGGAACAAACTGCCAGTGGCACAGCCGTGAAAACAGCTTATATACCGGTCGGACACTCCGGCATACTCTCAACACAACAGCTCGATTCCGAACTTGTCGTCTCCCGCCTGAAACCGATTCTCGAAGATGCGAGCATCGGAAAAATCGCCCAAAACGCAAAGTTTGAAATGAACGTGCTGTCGCTTTACGGCATCAATTTGTGCCCGATCGCTTTCGACACAATGATCGCCAGTTACATCCTCAATCCTGACGACAAGCACGGCTTGAAAGATCAGGTATCCCGAGTATTCGGCTACGAAATGGTGCGTATCGCCGAGCTGATCGGCACCGGCAAGAAGCAAGTGACGATGACTATGGTGCCGGTTGAGAAAGTGGCGCCTTACGCGGCAGATGATGCGCGCATGACGTTGGAGCTTGCAAGAACCTATTTGCCCCGCCTTGATAAAGAGCAATTGTTCATACTCAATCAAATTGAACTTCCGCTCTCTTGCGTTCTTGCAGAAATGGAACAAAACGGCATCGCACTCGACATTCCCTATCTGAAAAAGTTCTCCGTCGAGCTTTCCGCAGACATTGCCAGATTGGAATCCGAAATTTTCGAGCTGGCGGGAAGCTCATTCAACATCAATTCGACGCAGCAATTACAAAAGATTCTCTTCGAAGATCTCGGTTTAAAACCGCAGGGCAAAACGACCAAGAAGACCGGCTTGTCCACGGACGCTGCAGCACTGGAAGCGTTGAAAAACGAACACGTAATCATTCCGAAATTGCTCGAATACAGACATCTTTCGAAATTGCGTTCAACATATGTCGACAGCCTGGTCAAACTTGTGAACACGAGAGACAACCGACTGCACGGCACCTTCAACCAGACCGTCGCCGCGACTGGACGTCTTTCCAGCACCAATCCCAACTTGCAAAACATTCCGATCAGAACTGAAATCGGCAGCCGCATCAGGCGCGCGTTTATCCCGGAAAAAGCCGACTGGGTAATCATGTCGGCTGACTATTCGCAAATAGAATTGCGCATGCTGGCACACATGGCTGAAGATCCGACTCTCATCGATGCGTTCTCGAAAAATCAGGACATCCACCAGCGCACGGCAAAAGAAATTTTCGATGTGCCGCTCGAGGAAGTGACAAAAGAAATGCGAGCGATTGGCAAAACAATGAACTTCGCTTTGGTATATCAGCAGGGCGATTACCGCACAGGCATTGACCTTGGCGTGTCCACGTCGGAAGCGAAAAAATTCCGCGAGAAATATTTCAGCACTTATCCGAACGTTATGAAATTGGTCAGTGAAACTCTGGAAACAGCGCGCGAGAAAAATTACGTCGAGACGATTTACGGTCGCCGGCGTTATTTCCGCTATCTCAACGACAGGAACTCAATGATTCGTCAGGCCGATGAAAGAGCCGCTTTCAATGCGCCTCTTCAAGGCAGCGCTGCGGACCTGATGAAACTGGCAATGATTCGTTTGTGCAAAGAACTGAAAGACAACAACATGAAGACAAAGATCGTTTTGCAAGTGCATGACGAACTTGTACTTGAAGTTCCCAACGATGAAATCGAGCTGGCGAAGAAAGTAATCACGCAGTCTATGGAATATGGTCAGCCGCTCAAAGTGCCGCTTGTCGTCGATATCGGCGTTGGTCCCAACTGGATGGAAGCTAAATAATCGCCGGCCTCTGAAGAACAAATGACCCGATTTCCCAGGCACATAGAAGAATATATTGCCGAATACTTGTCGGGGCTGGATAACTTCGCCAAACCCAAAGATTGGACAGTCTTCAGGCACGCCCTTGGTGAGGATTGCGAATTTCTTTTCGGTGTCTATATGAACACGGCGGAAGATTTCGTGCTCATCAGCATTGACAAAATACACAGGTTCAAGGGCGACAAAGTGCGCTCACTTTCGTATGAAGGCATCCGCGAGGTCGACTTACCGAAAGATCCAGCTCAGCGGGCGCTGTATGTGCACATGAAAAACGGTGACACTTTTCTTTTGCCGATATCCAACGAGACGAACGAAATCCCGGACTACTTTGCTTTTCGGGATTTCCTGGTCGCCGTTGTTTATGCGCCTCACTTTAGCGAAAACCCGGATGATATCGAAAAAATCACGTCAAAAGACGACCTGATTACCTTTTTGGAAAACCAGGGGCATGCCGAACTGTATTCGGACCTTATACGCAGTTTACAAAACGGTTACCCTTCGACCTGGCAATTAGATTTATTCAAGATCGACCCAAAACTCCTCGAAAGGCAAGACCTATGGAGGCTTTTGGCGCTTTTCCTGAGCCGGCCTCTTGAAGTTCCGTTTCAAGGTCTTCAAGCCATTGCACCCGGTTCTTGGGAGCATCACGATATCATTAGAGCAATTGAGATAGGAAAGCCCGAGATGCAATACGACGACGAAGGTAATGAAATAGACCCGCCGCCACTGGGCGAGGTTGAGATCGACAGTCTCGAGGTTCCTACTGAGATCCTCAACGCCCTCAGCGATGAAGCGGCGGAGATAATCACGTTCGCAATTGAAGACTGCAACCACGGAATGCTTACCGACGCCGGGCTATTGCTCGCGCTGGTCGCTTTCGACGGCAAGCTGGCAAGCATGATTTTGGAGCGCAAGGACCTTACAGTCGGCGCCATCCGCAAAGACATCGGGCTGCGCATGGGCAAACAGCGCACTTACTTCTCTAACCTTGTCCGCTCTAATGCCTCGGCCATCAAGATTTTGGAGAAATCCAAAGAGTTGAGCCAGGAGAAGAAGAGCAAGCAGATCACGCCTGAGATCATCCTCTACGCCATGCACGACTCCAGCGATGCCTGGATAAATTTGGTGCTTTCGAGCTTCCAAAAGAGCTGGTAAGAGTTCCGCGTGCCTCATCTACTGTGGCGCGGCTAGCCGGGAAAGCTTAGCGTCAAAATCCAAATGAGCGAAGAGAAACTGCCAGCCGAAGAGAATAGAGAAAAAAACGTCGATTCCACGAATCCGGCGGTTGAAGACTCTCGCCTTTCGAGCGACATGCCTCTTGCGATAAGCGAGGGCGGCGTACCTAAATCGGAATTTGATGCCGATTTGAAAGTTCCTTTGCTGATTGACGAAGAGCTGACAAAGCTTCTGGTAGAACGCGGCGCCAAAGATTATCCGGCCAGCATCACAACCAAGATTCTCTGGGTCATGGCTTTCGGTCTGCCAGCAGGGTTGGCGAGCGCGCTTTTCGGCTATTCGTTTCTCGCCAGCATTTTTGGCATGCTTTTCATCGGCTGGCTGGCCGGCACTTTGATGGCGCGCCAAGTCACGATAGCCATGCAAAACAGGCACTACGCCAAGGTTACGCGCTTGCTGCCGAGAACGTTGTTCTGGACGACCATGTGGTTTCCCTATACATATAACTCGCACATGGCCGCTTCCGATGCATTCGTTCGGCTGCTGATGCTGGAAGGACGCTTCGTCGAGTTTCAAGCCGTCTCTCTTT
>JADYYD010000524.1 GCA_020853845.1 Candidatus Melainabacteria bacterium | reverse complement strand
TTTTCAGGACGTTGAAACCCGTGCTTACATGGTGCTTAGAGTCTTACGCCTGCGCGCGCGATAGTAATACATATCTGCGTGGGTAAAAAGATACAGAGACCTGTTTGTTCGTGTCCCATGAAGCTTTGCCTCAATTGCCATAAACAATTCACCGACGAGGTCGAATTGTGCCCGCATGAGGGTTCCTTTCTCGTTCCAGTGCCGAACGATCCGCTTTTGGGCGCGCTCATCGACGAGCGTTATCGGGTCGAATCTTTGATTGCAAAAGGCGCCGTAGGCAGCGTCTACAAAGCAAAGCAAGAATTGCTGGGCAGACAGGTCGCGCTCAAAGTCTTGCACGGTTACTTAGGTGCAGACCCGGAATCGCTGGTTCGTTTTCACCGCGAAGCCAAAGCGATAAGCCGGTTGGAGCATCCGAATCTGCTTACGCTCTACGACTTCGGGATGACTTCGGACGGTCAGCCCTATTTCGTTATGGACCTTTTGAACGGAACAACACTGGCGAAAGTCCTCACCAGCGAAGGTCGCCTAGATGTCCGGCGCACTCTCAGCATAGTCAAACAGGTTCTCGAAGCTTTATCGGAAGCACACAAGAAGGGCATCGTACACAGGGATATCAAACCGCCAAACATCGTTTTGATTGATAAGGAGGAAACGAAAGAGTTCGTCAAACTCGTCGATTTCAGCATCGCCAAGATGGCCGATAACTCGACGGTAGATCCGGTTCAACTGACTGTCGACGGCATCATATGCGGAAGCCCCGCTTACATGAGCCCTGAGCAGTGCCGCGGCTCGGATGTCGATGGACGCAGCGACATTTATTCGATCGGCATAGTGCTTTTCGAAGCGCTCACGGGCAAAAGGCCATTTTCGGCAAAAGATCTCGTCAGCTTGATGTATTTGCATGTTAATGACGAACCGCCGAAACTATCCGATATCGAGCCGAGCTTGCAATTTCCTGTCGAACTGGAAAATCTTGTTTCCAGCACGCTGGCAAAAGATCCGGCTCAAAGACCGCCAAACGTCGAGGCATTGTTGGCAAAGCTCACGAGCATTCTAGAAGACTGCTCGGACACACTGGTCGCAAGCCCGGCGCCTGCAACCTTCAACGCCGCCGTTAGCAACGAGGACATCTCGCCGCTTTTCACAAACGCGAAAGCAAATCATGGTGCCAGTTCCGACACTCAAGACGTATTCATCGGGGTGACGACAAAGCCGAAAGCAGCGAGCAAACAGGATGTGCCGGGCTGGCAGCACCTGGAGAAAACTCTGCAGGAGATGGCGGATTTTGATGCGACACCGGGTGGCGGATCAACCGATACGGCGGACAATTTGGATAGCGCGGCCAAGCCGGCGAATGCTGCTGCCATCTCTCAAACTTACGACCACAGCCGAGAGGAATTGCTTTCACCCAAAGCCAGTACTTCTTCCTCATCGCTGCCCCCGCAGGCACCACCAGCAGTGCCCACACGACAGGAAGACCACAGTGAGCCCGGGCGCGAGATGCGCAATACTGGCGCGTTCGCGCCAGAGTCCTCCTCGCTTTATCGCAATGAATCGGAATGGGCTCCCAATCCGCTGAAAATGATCTTGCCCTTGATCGTCATTCTTGTCGTAGGTGGCATCGGTGTTCTCAAAATTTGGGACATTGCAACTCCTGATACTCCGGCCGAGATGCTGGTGAGAGGGCAGACGGAAAAAGCAATAAGCGTTCTGGAAAGCCGTCAGCACAGCCGTCGTCTGAGCAATGACGAAGTTTCCACCTTGCATACTGCGTATTTGAACTTGGCAAGAAAGTACGCCAATCAAAACAAATTGCAGCAGGCTATCAACACGCTGAAAAAGGTTCCAGCCGGATCGCCGCTTCAGGACACAGCCGGCAGATTGCTGCAGGCATATAAACGCCAGCTTTTCATGTCGAGAGGGCGTTAAGTCATGAAACTCTGCAACACATGCAACGAACTTTTCGAGGATGACAAAGAACTCTGTCCGGTCGACAGCGTGCGCCTTGCCGATGCCGGAAAGAGCCCATTCATAGGCAAATACATAGACGACCGTTATCGCATCCTGGCTTTTCTCGGACAAGGTTCGATGGGAGCGGTTTTCCGGGCCCTGGATGAAACCACGTCTCGACAAATGGCTATCAAACTGCTGCACGGCAGTCGTGTTTCCGATCCTAATTCCCGCCGCCGCTTTCTGCGTGAGGCAAAGACAATCAGCAGTCTCAACCACCCCAATATCGTCAAGCTCTTTCATTACGGCTTGCTTGGCGAAGAGCAACCTTACATCGTCACAGAATTTCTCAAAGGCGAATCTCTGGCCCGCCGCATTCGCGAAAAGGGTCACATCCCTATCGAAGAGGCACTGCCCATCATGCGGCAAGTTCTCAGCGCAGTGGCAGAGGCTCACAGAGCCAAAGTCATCCATCGCGACTTGAAGCCGGAGAACATTGTTCTGGAAAATGATGTAGTAAAAGTTCTGGACTTCGGCGTTGCCAAATTGATGTTCGAACGCAACGAACAATCCGGCTCACTGACGATGGACGGGAAAGTCTGCGGATCGCCCGGCTATATGAGCCCGGAGCAATGCCGCGGAGAAGAGCTGGATATACGCAGCGATGTCTATTCGCTGGGCGTGACGATTTTTGAGATGTTGACAGGCAAACGTCCTTTCTATGCCGATGACGTAATGGGCTTGATGTTCATGCACGTCAACCGCCCGCCGCCCAGCTTGAATGCTATCCGCGTCGATTTGCCGTTTCCTACTGGTCTCGAGACTGCAGTCCGCAAGGCGCTCAGCAAAACGAAGTTCGAACGTCAGAGCAGTGCTGAAGAATTGCTCGATGATATTGAGCTGTCTCTTTCCAAGTTTGAGAAAAAGAAAGAGGCGGGTGCGCAAATGTCATCGGGTTGGATTCCTTTTGACGAATCATCAGTAAAAGCCGTCAATATGGCGCTGAAAGACAGTCAATTCGCCATCACCACTCCGCAGGAAGTGCTGCCCGCTGCCGGCATCCTGACGCACGATGAGATTGCTCAGAGCGGGAAAACACACGGCAAGAAAAATATTCTATCGGCCGGTGCCAAACATCGCTTCAACGTTTTCGTCTTTACCCTTGTCTCTGCGTTCTTGATGTTTTCCGCGCTCAAACTGGTTTTTCCAGAACAGCCGTCTCCCCAATTGCCGGATGTCGAACAACTGATCTCGCAGGGAAGAAACGTTGAGGCCTTGCAGTTGCTAGATAAAATCAAAAGACAGAAATTGAAACCGCACGAGCAATCATACGTCGATGATATGCTTTTCAATCTCGGAATCAGGCTCGCCCAGGCGAAGGATTATCAGAGGGCCGCAGATTCGTTGCTGCGAGTTTCCAAGAATTCGGATCACTTCAGCAAGGCGGCCAATCTTGGCAAACGCTATCGAAAACTTGGTTCGGACAACTAAAGAAAGACTGGAGTTTGAAACGTGATGGAACCGATCAAGGTCGTGATTATCGAAGATCACCAGGCTACCCTGGATGGTCTGTCCATCGGACTGTCCCAGGAAAGCGACATTCAAGTCATCGCCACTTCGCTGGACGGCGATGAAGGCTATGCCATCGTCGAAGAGATGAAACCGGATGTGGTGCTGCTCGATTTGCATCTGCCCGGCAGCGCGGGACCGCGTTCTATGGTGGAAAAATTTTCTCAGTTGAAGAGCACCAAACTCGTCATATTCTCTGCCGAGAGCCGCATGGCATTTATTCAAACGGTCCTGGCGATGGGCGTGCAAGCATATTTGCTCAAGTCCGAAAGAGTGGCAAAAGTTTCCGAAACCATCCGTCGAGTGATGAAAGGAGAGACCGGCATCGTCTCCGAACAGGTGAAAGGCAATTGGAAAAAACTGACGCGCAGCGAAGACGAAGTGTTGCGCATGATGGCAAAAGGAATGAAGTACCAGGACATCGCCGATGCCAGAACGACGTCGATAACAACCGTTCGCAAACAGTGTGAGACATTGCTCTTGAAATTAGGTCTGGACACGAGAGAACAGCTCATTGCTTGGGCGGTCGAGAATGGCTACGGAAGCGTTGATTTAGGTGCAAGAGGCGTTTAGAGCTGCTGTGGTCAATTTCCCTTTTGATGCTCGCAAACTGG
Organism: Candidatus Melainabacteria bacterium; assembly: GCA_020853845.1. Taxonomy (GTDB): domain Bacteria; phylum Cyanobacteriota; class Vampirovibrionia; order Obscuribacterales; family Obscuribacteraceae; genus QKMZ01. The sequence goes on along the minus strand of JADYYD010000524.1, from coordinate 1,153 downwards.
CAAAATTGCTGTTTCCTTCCAAGACCGTCGAAGTAAAACGCGCTCTCCCGTCCGAGCAAAAAGCAAAACCGGCCGCCATTCAAGAAGATGATGAAAAGCAGCTTTCGCGCATTTGCGAGGAGCTTATGGACAGTCTTTTCGACGCGCTGCGCCATCGAGTTGAAACTGAAGAAGATAAGCAGCGCTTCAAAGATCTGGAGCTGATTTCGCCAAAGCATGTGAAAGAGCCGGACAGCCCGCCGCAAATCAAGGGTCTGGTCACAAAGAAAAACATGCCCAAAAGCTTCTACCGCTTCCGCGCCCGCAACAGCGAGCTTTGCCTGTCTGTAAGAGGAACTTCCAGAGCGATCGAGATATTTGTAATTCCGTCGCAAGAAACGGTTTTCCTTTCATATGCCGAATTCGACACACGACTCAAAACGCGCCTTGACCTTGTCACTACCAAACACGGACATGCCTGGTGCAAAAACAATGAGCGGATTCGCGTCGAGGAAATTCTCTTGCTTCTCGACCGCAGCCTTTCTTTGCTGTATCCGGAAGAAGATCGCGACGGCACCAGCGATCCGGCACTGCATCGCCATGTTGCAGCCAAAGATCCGATCTTTCAGCGCCCGCGCAAAGTCGACCCGCACAAATTGGAAATGCAGAATCTGGCGTGGAAACTCGTCCATCAGCAGGAAGAGACAAAACGGCGAGTGGCGCGCGATTTGCACGACACGGTGATAGCCGATTTGCTGATGCTCAAACGCTATATGTCGGGCGACCGAGCATTGACCAATGAAGAAGTATTGGAAACGCTAGATGAAATAGTCGAGAAATTGCGCGATGTTTGCAACGACTACGCACCGCGCAACTTGCAAGATTGGGGTTTGAAAGTAAGCATCGAAGGGCTTCTTGAGCGCGTCGAAGAAAGATCCGGCATTGCTTGCCAGCTCGATGTCGAGACAGAATTGCCGCGCTTGCCGGAAATGATCCAGTTGCACATTTTTCGAATTGTTCAAGAAGCGCTGAACAATGCAGAAAAGTATTCATCGGCTTCGCAAATCACTGTAAAAATCGAAGAGCCGGCCGATCATACATATGTGTTCACCGTCAGCGACAACGGCGCCGGTTACGACGTTTCGCTTTTGGACGAAGAGCGCAGCGAGTCGGG
>JADYYD010000523.1 GCA_020853845.1 Candidatus Melainabacteria bacterium | reverse complement strand
GCGGAAATTGTCGGCGGAATTAGCGAGAAGCTCGATGGATTCCAGCAAGCAGAGCGCGGCTACCGGCTGCATGACGTTGAGCTCGAAGAGCCCGGACTGCCCTGCAACGGCGATGGTGGCATCGTTGCCGATCACCTTGGCGGCGACCATGCACAGCGATTCGGCGATCACCGGATTGACTTTGCCCGGCATGATGGAGCTGCCCGGCTGCACTTCCGGCAGGTTCAACTCGCCAAGACCGGCGCGCGGACCGCTGCCGAGGTGGCGAATGTCGTTGGCGATCTTCATCAGGCTGACGGCAGCCGTCTTCAGTGCGCCCGATGCCACGACAATCTCATCCAGCGTGCTTTGCGCCTGGAAGTGGTTGGTGGCCTCGCGGAAACGCAAGTTGAGCCGAGAAGACAAACGCGCCAGAGCAATGCGGGCAAAAGCCGGGTCGGCGTTGATGCCGGTGCCGACTGCCGTGCCGCCCAGTGCGACGTAGCTCAGACGCGTGCGGGCGTACTTGATGTGCTTGATGGCGTTGGCGACCTGGGCAGCATAGCCGGAGAACTCCTGACCGAGCGTAATCGGCGTGGCGTCCTGCAAGTGCGTGCGACCGGTTTTGACGACGCGGGCAAAGTGCCTGGCTTTCTTCTTGAGCGACCGCTCCAGCTCAGTGAGAGCCGGCAGCAGGCGCTCAGCAATCAGCACCGCCGCCGCCACGTGAGTGGCAGTGGGAATGACGTCATTGGACGACTGGCAGCGGTTGACGTGATCGTTGGGATGCACGAGATCGCGATCCGAGCGCTCGGCGCCGAGGATTTCACGAGCACGCGCTGCTATCACTTCGTTGACGTTCATGTTGGTCGAGGTGCCCGAGCCGGTCTGATACACGTCGATGGGGAACTGGTCGGCATGCGCACCGGAGAGAATCTCGCCGGCAGCCTGAGAGATCGCGTCGGCAATCTTGCCGTCCACAAGACCCAGTTGATGATTCGCTTCGGCTGCGGCCAGCTTGATGGCGGCAACGGCGCGGATGAAGGACTGCGGCATGGGCAGCCCGCTGATGGGAAAGTTGTCGACGGCGCGCTGCGTGGTGGCACCGAAGTAGGCACCGGCAGGCACGTTGACCTCTCCCATCGAGTCAGTTTCGGTGCGGAAACCCTGTTTCCCACCGCTTCGAGATTTGTTAGCGGACATCTGGATATCACTCCATGGTCATCGTTGGACAGAGAAAGCGCTTTATGCAACTGAAAATCCCACCAAAGAAAACTTTGGCAAAAGGAGCATTAGCGCTTAACAGTTGAGATTTTTCGCGTGGAAAACTGCTTGAGTTCAAAAGAAAAATAAAAAGAGACGGAACGACACTAGAAACCTGAGTGATCGGGATTCAAGCTCATTACGATTAGCGCAAGAAAAGAATTGACAACTGTTCTGCTAGAAGATCTCTTGCTGACAACTTTATTGGTGTCTTTTCAAGAGGCGCATAGCCAGTCGTTTTGAGCTTGGTTTGATGTCATGCGCTAGTGCGAACTGCGCAAGTTCTGGAGGCGATGCGCGGTGGCACTCTACAGCTTCACGATGCTACGGGCTCGCGCAAAGCTTATTTGAACTTGCTTTTGCGACCGTCCGGGTCGGCTCTGTCGACTTGCGCTTCGATGCGGTCAGCTTCCGCATTTCGTCCCAGCGCTCTCAGGGATCTGCTCCATGCCCGCAGCACTTGGAAAGGGGCGACAGCGCCGTCGCCTGTGTGCTTTGCGTTGTAGACCGCAATCGTGCGGTAAATCGGTTCCGCCCTGGCAAATTTGCCGTTGTCCACATAGACTTGCGCCAGGTTCCACAAAGCGCTCATGGTTTGCTTGCTCTGAAGCCCGTCGGAGCGTACATAAAGCTCGACTGCGCGGATAGCGAGCGGTTCGGCCATTTTGCTGTAACCCATGACTTTCATGGCGGGACAAACGAGCATTAGAGTTACAGGGCGCCACCAGGTCGTGACGATGCCGAGGATTACCACCGCCAGTGGTATCGAAAGAACAACCGCAATTGCGGTCAGCGTTCGCCGGCGCCCGCTGGGCGCTGCTTTTACTGTCTCAACGTCTACTAGTTCCTGCTCGTCTTGGCTCATCAAATGAAAGCGAAGGTCTATCAATCGGGAGTAATTTCTGCGCCCTTCGCAGAGATTGTAGTCGCTTAGGGCAGTATTATGTTCTTGTTCTTCAGGAAAGTTCAGATGACGCAGCAGCGGGCGGACGAGTCATTTCAAGACCCCTCAGAGCAGCCGACCGACGCTGCCGTTCAGTCCGCATCTTGCTTGGACGAATCCTCAGTCGACCCATTGATAAAACTGCAAGAGCAGCACGATAACAAGCAGCAGGAAAGCGAGCGACAAAGACGGCATCAAACATACTGTCTCAGAATGATGGTGCTGGTGCGCATTTTGGCGGAGGTTGCCGCACTGAGCATCGTGGCGCTTTTGCCCGTGATTATTCTCTGTCTGGGCAAGTTTCACATTCTGCCCCTGGCGTGGAAGATCGCGCTGTGCATCATGTCGGCTGTTTCGCTGGGCATTATTCCGTTTTACGGCTTCGTGACGTGGAAGGTAGTCACTGATGATGACGGCTTGACCACGGTCACAGCCTTCCGGCGCAAGACTGTTGCCTGGCGCGATTTGCGCGCTCTGGTCAAGCGGTCGACCTGGAATTTCCCGCGTTATGTCGTGGAAACGCCCTCGGACGAGGTGTCTTTTCCTGTTTGGCTTGAATCGATGAACGAACTCATTGAGCGCATCAAGCAGCATTTGCCTGCCGGTTCCGCGTCGTTCAACCCGTACAGAAAGTTCAAGCAGGATGCTGTTTTGATCGGCATGCACATGGCGCAAGCTGCAGGTGGATTGCTGTTTCTGGCAGTGCTCTGGTTTTTCTACGCCGAGTCGCTCAAGAAAGGCAATCAGTCGGACTCGATTGTGGTGCTGATTTTCTGCATAATTGCCAGCGCGATTTTGCTCTGGCGTACCTTCATGATTTTGTTCATGCCGCTCAGCGTCGAGGTCAAAATCGAATTTGTCGTGATTCGCACTTGCTTTTTCACGGCCGCCCTTGCCTGGCAAGATATTGTCTCAGTGCGCCCAACCATGCCGCTTTTGCCGGAAGGTTTTTTGATCAAAACGAAAAAGTGGTCGTACTTGATCGGCAACGGGATGGACCGCAGCGACGAGCTGGAACAGGCTCTGTCAGAAAAACTGAACGAGCGATTGCCGGACAGCGCTTAAACTAGCGCCCGAAACCTTCGAAAAACTGCGCGATCATGCGGCGGTGCAGTTCGAACGCGACATTTCCGGGCAGCGCATCTCTGCTGAAAGCCTCCACTTCCGAGGCGTCGTCGCCGGCGACCATCTGTCCGCTCGCCGGTTTTGCCAGGTAAAAGAGAATGATCACATTGATGCCCTTGCCCGGCGAATAGGCGCCCAGCAAGCGATCTATTTCCACGCTCAAACCTGTTTCTTCATAAACTTCTCTTTGCGCTGATTCTTCCGGCTCTTCGTTGTTTTCCATAAAGCCGCCGGGCAGGCACCAGTCGCCTACATATGGTTCGAATTTGCGCTTGACAAGGACGATGCCGGATTGGGTCGGGACAAGAGTGGCCGTTACGGGCTTGGGGTTGTCCCAATGTACGAATTCGCACACCTGGCATACCAATCTGTCCCTGCCACCCAGCTCGGCAATGATGAGCACGGTGGTGCAAACCGGGCAACTGGTCGGCGTTTGGGGTAGATTTCCTGCTCTTGGGCTTATCACTGATTTTCGACGAAACCGGGAACCGTTTTGAATGCTCGCTGAGCTTTCTACATTCTATTCAACCAGGATTCAACCGGACTGTAAGCCGATCAAGATTAAGACTTGATGTTTGTTTTTTGAAAAAGGCACCACAATAGGTGTCAAAAGTATATTCAAGGTCAACTGATGTAACGCCTGTTGGCATGTCTGATAATGCCAGAACGGTGGGGCTTTTCAGGTTTTGGAGAGGAAAACCGATTGATGATTAGCTGCGTATTAATAGCGTATGTCAATCTCATCTGTAGAATATCGCTGCTAATATGTCGCCAGAGGGGTAAAACGGTATATCCGAGCCTTTCTCGTGACAACCCTGGCACCACGTTTCGTCTCATGAAACGCAAACCAATATCCAATTCGAAGCCGGGATGTCGCGCTTACCAGAGCAAATTCCTCACTTCGAGGCTAGTAGGAGTCTTAGATGAATTCGGAGTCCCTGGATAGTTTTCAACTTGCACCAGGCATTAAGGACCAATCGAGTAAGCGAAATCTCAGAGAGCAAACGCAATTTGGGACCGGCGGCAAAATAACCGAAGAGCGCACTTGCAGCGGAAACGTTTGCGAGGCGATCTGGAAACCCACCGGCGAAGGTCGCATTCTCAACGGACAGACTACATAGAGTTCGACCGTCAGGTCGAATCGCATAGCTCAAATTATTAGTTGCAGCCCACATGAGCTGCATGACACAATCGGCTTCATTGCCGCAAATGCTGATTGCTCAGGGCATTGGCGCGGCAAATTCGACGTTTTTGCTCCCTTTCTAGCTAAGCTAGCGCAGATTGCATTCGTTTCAGGCGCGCTGCGCGGGCGCCCGCGGCTTGCATTACATCAAGCTCCAGACTAAGTTTACGGAGCAACTTTCTTCTTTTCTTTTTCATAGCCTCTCTGACCTCAAAAACAACTGTTTAGCTTAATCCAGCTAACTTAGCCTACGGCTTAACCGCCAGGAGATGTAGGATGACTAAATCCATTCGTGCATTACTGGCCACCACGGCCGGTATCACAGCCTGCGTATTGGCTTACTATGCGACCGCCTGGTTGATGCACACCTTGTTGCTCTGGATGTCTGGTGACCCCACCATCTTCCAGCAGGTGTACAGCGACCTTGACGGCATTGTGTTCCTCGTCTTGCGTTTGGCGGTCGGACTCTACATCGGGTTCGTCGCTTTCCGCATGGGCTGGAATTATCTCGGCAAGTTCGGCATTCCCGGACTACTGGCACCGTACAGCGAGGAAGTCGGCGAGAAGCCTATTTCCATCAAGGTGTACGTGAACGGCGAGGACGAAACCGGGCAGCTCTCGCGCCTGGAAGTCTTTGCTCACAAAGTGTCGGCGTCGAAACTGATGGCTTTCTACTGGGGCGATGAGAGCGCTGAGCTGCTCATTCGCGGCAAAGACGGGCTCTACTTGCACCTGCTGAAGCACGGCAAGAGCCCTTACGAAGTGGACAACGCTTCGTCGGAGCCGCGCATTGTCGTTCGCGTCCGCACTCGCCAGAAGCTGCTTCACAGTCTGGAGAGCGTGTACGGCGAGCAGCCCACTTACGTCGTTCAGGAAGGCAAACCGATCGCGTATTTCAAGATGGCTCTCGACTATGTCGGCAGCCAGACCGAATCGCTCGGAATGCTCGTCTGCAACGGCAAGAAAGGCCTGATGGAATCCATCTTCCTGAAGCAGCCGAAAGCGGCGCCGGCGACCCGACCGAGCACCGACGCGGCTGCCCCTGAACACGCCTGATTCACAAAGCGCCTGACCGGCGTGGCGCGCGCATGCATGCTTTTGCGTGTTTGCGCGCGTGCTTGTTTGCGAGAGGGCAACATGAACACGAAATATACGAAATCGACGATTTCGTCTGTATCGTCCCGGCGAGCCTCGATCTGGCTCATGCTCGGACTGAATGTCCTGTTCTTCTTCATGACGCAGTTCCAGTACGTGAACCTGCTGCTTTTCCCGCTGCAGACTTTCACGACTGGATTGCACGAGCTGGGGCATGCGGCAATGTGCTTTGCCACCGGCGGCAGCGTCACCGGTCTGACCATGGTGTCGGACGGGCAAGGGCACGGCGGATTGACATTCTGTGTGGGCGGCAATCGCATCCTCACGTCATCCGCCGGCTACATCGGCGCGGCCCTCTTCGGCTCTCTTCTCATCTGGCTCGGACGCCGGCAGCAGAGTGCCAAAAACGTCCTCACGGTGCTGGGATTCTTGTTCGGGCTGGGATGCCTGATCACGATCACGCCGCTGTTCGGTGATGCCGAACACGGGACGCAGGCTCTGATGAGCATGGGCATCGGACTGGCAATTGCCGCCGCGCTCGTGTTCTCGGGTCTGAAACTTCCGCCGACCGTGGCGCACTTTCTGCTCCTGATTCTGGCAGGCCAGACGGCTCTCAGCTCGCTGACGGACGTCTGGTATCTGATTGAGATTTCAGTGGGCATCGGTGCCAACGGTTCATTTTCTGACGCTACCAACATGGCACGCTACACCGGCATTCCTGCCGCGGTGTGGAGCATTCTCTGGGGCGTCATCTCGCTGGCGATGGTGATCTTCGCGCTGAAGGTCAGCTATTCAAGCCAGCCCGCAGCAAAAGGAGATTCTCGATGACCTGTCACCACGAAGGTCGTCCCGACAAACGCCGCACGCCCAAGGACGGGCGTCGTGCGAATTTCAGGCTCTGCGAGCCCGGCTTCGTGCCGCCCTTTTCGCAGGTAACAAGTGTCTCGGTAGTGGCATTCACCGAATGTGGTGAAATGGTCGCCACCGAGGACAAGCGCGGCATCGACTTGCCGGGCGGTCACGTCGCCGAAGACGAAGATTCTTGCGAGCAAACCGCTCGCCGGGAGTCGCTCGAAGAAGCAGGCGTGACGATGCTGGAATTGTCATTCTTGCGCGCCATCGAATCCGACCTCTACGGCAGCGAACCTGACGAGCTGACGTACATGGTGATCATGACCGGCGTAGTCGACATGGTCGTGGCGGAACCGCAGGAAGGAAAGCGGCATGTCATTTCGGTGGACGAGTTCAAATCTCGCCATCAGTCACTGCGCATGTCGATGATTCATGAACTGGTGGACGACGCGCACGCTGCGACGTTCGGTTCCTAGTCCCTTCCGGCATCAGGAAAAAGCAGAATGCGGGCGAGAGCATTTGCTTTCGCTCGCATTCTGCTTTTTTTTACATCTGCTACAAGAAATAGTATAAATTGGTGCGTCGAGAATTTGGTCGCTGAGTCAAAATTTTGCACGCGCGTCGGATGCATGAAAACGCAGTTCAGCACTCCCAATTGAATTCCTAGGATTTTAATGGTGCCGAATGGCGCAAACGACCGCCGCGCAAGGGTTTTGGGTGAAATAAGGGGCGCGTATGGGGCAAAACGGCAAAACGCTTGTCTGCTATGCATTTCGAGACTTTGAGGCCAGTATTTTCCTGGGAATTCAATGGTAGGTGAAAACTATCGATTTGCCCATAGAATGAAATCTATCGATTTGCGGGCGATTTGCGGGCGATTTGCGACCGATTTGCGAGCGATTTGCGAGCGATTTGGCGACCTTTTAGGGCAGCAAAAGCGGGCTGGCATTCGGCACTTCATCGGCCAGGTGCGTGACCTTCAATGTCGACTTGGGCGGAACCCTTGCCGATTCCACGTCGGAGTGCGGCAATGTTGAATGATAGTAGAGACTGAACAAACACAATATAGTGCTCATCGCGAAAAAGGCGATTAAAATCGGCATGAATGTAAGCCGCGATTTGCGCCTGCGCGCTAAAAACGGAATTCTAGATGTTTCCTTTCTATCAGTCTCTGTTCTATCAATCTCTGTTCTAACAGTCTCTGTTCTATCAGTCTCAGTCAACATAGGTCAGCTCCTCGCCGATGTGCGGCTGCCTGTAGAGTCCGTATACACGACACGTCTACAGGCAACTGCAGCGCGGCTTATTTCGTGGCGAGCAAATCAGAAAGCTCGTCTGCATGCTCTTCTTCTACTTCAAGAATCTCTTCGAGAATTCTTCTGGTCGTTGAGTCCGAGTTGCCGATGAAATTGATCATCTCGCGATACGAATCGATGGCGATGCGCTCGGCAACCAGGTTCTCCTTGACCATCTCTTTGAGATTCGCGGTTTCGATATATTCGGCGTGGCTCAATCCGCAAATCAAATTAGGGTTGAAAACCGGCTCTCCACCTAGCTGCGTGATGCGCGATGCTAGTTTGTCTGCATGCGAGAGTTCTTCATTCGAATGGTCGAGAAACTCTTTGGCAATCGGCTCTGATTCCAATCCCTTAGCCATGAAATAGTGCCTTCTGTAGCGCATGACGCATACCAATTCAGTAGCCAGCGCTTCATTGAGCATCTTGAGAATTTGCTTGCGGTCCGCTTCGTAGCCTTCTGTGACAGCGCCTTCTTCAACTTGCTGTCTGGCTCTTCGACGCAGATCTTCCACCGAAGACATCGTCTTGTGGTTGTTATTGTTAATTTGAGTGCTCATCAGTTTCTCCTGAAACTCAACCGGGTCATGATTGTGGGACGGATGGCTTTCACTCCGGTTCCGCTTTTTGCCCAATGTGATCAAGGCTGAATAATGTTTCCTTTGCATGAGTGATTTGCGTGACTGATTTGCATGACCGATTTGCATGAATCAAGTGAATGAAACAAGGGCTTTCACTTTCGTGAAAACCCTTGCCCTAGCTTGGTCAACTATCATGCGACCAGGCCTAACCTATTGTCTGGTGTCTAGCTTCGCTCGATTAGACTCGGCGCGGTAATCCACGCGAGACCAAACCAAGCAAGAACACCAGAATTGCCGATCCCAAAATGCAAGGGATGAGCGCAACGCCAGCCAGCGACGGTCCGAAGCTTCCCATAACCGAACTACCTACCCAGGCACCGATAATGCCGACGATGGCGGAAGTAAAAAAGCCACCAGGGATAGTTCCAGGAACGAGGACTTCGGCGAGGTATGCGCAAGCGGCTGCGACAATAAGGAACAAAATAAAAGTCAGAATTTCCATATTACTATCCTCTTTTCCTCTCAAAATCAGTTTCGTTTGCCGGACTCCCGACACCGGGTAAGACCCGCCCCCGCGCAAAAAGTTCCCGTGAAGATTTTTTCGCGACCGGGCACTTTCGAAAATTTGCTCCGTCCACCTGCTGTTAAACCAATATTTTTCTATTGAGGAAACTCGGGAAAATGGGGCGGGACGTGATTCTAAGCGGTTTAGAAACGGTTGGCGAAGAAGCACCGACAGCTCTAAAACTAGGAGGAATTATGTTGAAAAAATCGATTATCCTTATGAGCGTCGCCGCTTGTAGTCTGGTCATAACCGGCTCGGGCTCACCGTCTCTGGCACAAACTACCGAGCAAATTTCCCTCGGCAATGCAAAAGCATGCGCTGAAAGATGCGAAGCGACATTGAAGTATTGCACCGATAAAAAGGGCAAATACGGCGAAGCACACATGACGAACATCATCAAAGACTGCATCACAGCGTGCAAAACCGCATCTGAATTTAGCGGACGCAGCTCGCAATATGCCAGAGATGCCTTCGCGACCGCGGCTAAAGCTTGCCTGGAATGCGCAAAAGCCTGCGAAGCATTCAAAGATGACGACAAGATGCTCGCTACCGCTAATGAATGCCGCAAGACCGCCAGCAATATGCAAAAGGTAGCCAGCGCAGGCGTGACCAAGTAAACGGCGCTAAAAACTGTTAGATCAAGTCTCTAACTTTCAAAAGAGAGCAGGCAAAAACGCTTGCTCTCTTTTTTACGTCCTGCTTCGCGCGTGGCTCGCTCGCTCTAGTAAACTCTTATGGTTCTGGATCAAACAACTGTCCGGACAGGCGATAAGCAGAGGCGGAATGGAAAGCGATAAAGCGCCCAAGAAGGGCTGGACATGGGAAAGGACAATCGAAGTTTCCAAGATTGTGGCGACTTTGTACGCTGCTTGTCTGGGCACTTTCGTGACAATGCAGTTCAATGAAAGGCAGCACGAGCTGGCGCGCATTGAAGCAATCGCCAAAATGCTTCCCAGTCTGGCCGCGCAAGAGCACGAACACGAGCACATCGCTCCGTCCGCCGAGTTGGACGCGGATGCAGACGGAAAGCCGACTGCTGTGAAAACCTCGCCTGGCAAAGCGGCTGAGAACAAACAACGAATGGTGCGTGATGGCGCTATTTGGGCGATTTTTAGAACAGCGCAAAACAAGAACATGCTGCGCGATCTTGCCAGCTTGTTTCCTCAGGATATCTATCGCGTCGTCAGTTCTATCGCCGCGTCCGGCGGGCTCGAACATGACGAAGACGAGATCATGGCATTGCAAATCGCATCGGAAAAGCTGGCAAATAAATACATGGACGAGAACGACAATGTGATGGCGTCCAAGCTGTACAATCAGGCATTGCGTTTGAAAGAGCGTCTGAGCGGACAGAATGTGCCGCTTTTCATAGTCGATCTCAATGACCGCGTCGTCGAGGAATTGCCTGGTGAAGCCGTTGCCGACCGCCAGTCTTCTCTGCTTGCGTCATTGAATAAGCTGGGCGAATTGCACAGCATCGACAGCGATGAAACGCACAGAGTAAACACGGGGCACTTCCAATCCAAGCAGCTTTTCAATCGCGTCAGGTCGCTCGGAAAAGAGTCGAAAGATCCCGCCGCGCGCGCGGAGGTTGTTCGTGCGGATCAAGGTTTGGCGCACTTGTATGAAAGAGAAAAACGCTACAAAACGGCGCTGGCTTATCTGAATGAAGCACTGTCCATCGAGAAAGAAATCAAAGGCGATAAAAGTTCGGTCACAGGAAAACTCGAGGCTGAGTTAACGCGCGTGAAAGCTCAGATTGCTGCCCACCAGGATGCTCAGGCCGGAACAGGCAATAAGCCTGCCAACGGCACGCACTAGAATTCCACAGCTAGTGCAGGTTGCAGCTTCAGCGAGCGACCTGCATCTGTTTCCGAATGCAACCATATGTGGTGCTATGCATGTAATACTAAATCATATCGTAGCGACGGCTCAAAAAGCGAATTGCCCGGACTGCAAGCCAGAAACCGAAGTTTCCAACTTGCAGCCGGGAATCCGCTCTGCTGTTCTACGACGTCAGACCTGTTACAGCGTCAATCGAGAACAACCCGCAGGTTGACGCGTAATTGCTTACGCGCGCTTGCGGTTGAACATGCGGTCGATCCGTTCCATCAGAGCGCGCCAGCGAACGCTGATCGCGTAGATGATGGGGGCGAAGAAGCGCGCCACCTCGTCGACCAGGCCCTTGAAGGGACTCAGCACGAACTTGTCGACGACCTCGTAGATGCCCCGGTGGAGCCAGTAGAGGAGATTGGCGATGCCATGCTTCCAACCACCCGCGGCCTTGTCCGGGAGCGCGTTGACGATCGTCTTCAGGATGGCGTAGATGGGCGGGATGATGAACAGCCCGAGCCCGTAGCCAACCACGATGGCGATGCCCGTCGAGGCAGCCAGCGACCAGTACCACGCCCAGGTCAGAACACCGAAGACTTCGGCGCCGGACCAGAGAGCCGCACCGATGCAGAGCAGCGCGATGAGCGGCTCGCCACCGTCACGCTTGGCGAGCTTGCCGCCGACCAGGTAGCTGACGAAGGACGCCAGCACCGCGCCGAAGAGAGCCAGCCAGTAGGTGAAACCGGCACCGGCATGGGGCAGACCGTAGACGATGCCTGCCGCCAGGACCGCGACCGCGAGAAGGACGTTGGAGACCTGCCCGAAGAGCGGCTTGAACTCGGTCTTGTCGTTGAAGGTGGCATCCTGCGCCTTCTTGAACACCATCTGGTACACGCCCTTGACGTTCTCGAAGATCGCCTTGTGCGTGTTGTCCAGACCCTCACCAGCCTTGGTGAAGAATTGGCCGACCGTCACCTTGAGCAGGGCGTAGATGCCCGGCAAAAGGGCCAGACCCCAGATAGCCGCAGCGAACACGCCGGCAATGATGCCGCCGAGCCAGCCCAGCCAGCCGAGATGCTCACCGTAGACCCCGTAGGCGAAGAAGCCGACCGCCAGGGACGTCAGGAAGCCGATGATGGCGTTCCCGCCGTTGTGCTTGAGGATGTGCACGACGCCGAGGTACGACGTCAGCACGGCCACCGCCACCAGAGGAATGGTCAGGTAGAGGCTCCACGCCAGGGTTGCACCCAGGGTGTAAGCGCCGTAGGCGACGCCGCCGGCAACGAGGATGTTGACCGTGTGATGGAACCAGAGACGCAGGTCGTCCTTGTCCGCATCGTAGATCTGCTCGACGACCGGCTTGATGAATTCACCGAACCTCCGCAGCCCTTCGTTGAAGAAGAGCAGCAGCGCCGGGAAGACCCATGCCGCCGTGACCGCGAAAGCAGCCGCGCCGATGCCGATTTGCGCCAGCAGCGAGCCGCCGAAGATGACTGCCGTGTGGTAGCCGGCGACGCCGGACCAGAGGACCGTCAGACCCTGCGTTTTGCCCTTGTCGAGCACGTCGTACAGCGGCTGCCAGGCGAGGCGAGCCACGACGAAGCCGACGAAACCGGCGATGATCCAGCCGTTACCGAAAACGGAGCCGAGAACTGCCGCGGTCGAGCCCAGCCAGCCGTCGAAGACGAGGCTGGTGGACAGGAAGCTCTTTGTCCAGACGGTCGAGAGATAGCCGACATAACCGGCAGCCAGAGTGCCGACCACCATGGTCGCCGCTTCGAGGAAGCGGGTGAACCACTTGCGGTCACGCTTTCCGGGCTCGGGTGCGGCGTCCACCGTGCCCCAGAGAGCGCCCGCCAGGGGGAGCCGCCGCAGTGCGTTCGCGATGGGAACGAGAACATTTTCGCTCAGAGCGCGGGTCAGGTGCCCGAGACCGTCACCGAGGATGTCGGCGATGCTGTAGGCGAACGGCCAGAGGAACATGCCGACGAACCAACCCGAGAACGCTGCGGCTGGTGCCCAGCCGTACCAACCGATGCCGAGGTCGCCGCCGATGAACGACTTGGTAGTGATCATCGCTGCGACGCTGAATGCCAGTGACAGCGGAATCGTGAACAGTCCCGGGAAGAGACCGTTGTACGTCCGTTTGCGCGCCTGGCGTCCGAGGAACCACGCGAAAGCCAACCAGTAGAGCGGGTTGACGAGATCGAGAATGCGCCACGAAAATTTGAAGTCCATGTTTTTCCCTTTGTGCTCCGAAGAGCGTCTGTGTACCGACCGCGTTTTTAACGCGCAGGCGATACGGTGGAAAACCAAATGCCGTCGCCCGACGACATGGAAGTGAACGTCCCGGACAACATTGAGCGTCTGAAGACGTCAGAGGTGTGCGGACGTTCAACACTGCCACTCACTTGGAGCGTGTGAAAGAGCTATGGATGCGTTGCGCTTTCAGCGTTTCAGGAGTTGTGACCAGTGTGTTGGGCGAAGTAGGGAGATACTTCCAACCTGCGCGCGCGCAGCCCCGCAAAACAACGCTTTTAGAGAGTTGCTTATCAAGTCGTTTCATTAGATTCATAAGCATCAAGAAGACTGTTCGCGATGAGCTGTGTAAACAGGTCACTGAACTCTTACAATTTGCTTGCATAGTTTCGCTAGGTTCGCTTAACTAGGCTCGCGCAAGGTTTTGGATGTATATACAGCTCGTGAACATGAGTGGTTTGAACCCACCTGTTCATGATGCAAGGTTGGAACGCAATGAGGGTACAAGGCTTAAGACCGCAAGTGGAGACAAGACATGAAACGCAGCCAGATAAACAGCCTCATCGATCAAGCTTTGGAATTCATTCACGGACAGCACTTTTATTTGCCTACCTGGGCAAAGTGGAACGCCGACAAATGGAAAACCATGGGCGAAGAAGCTGAAGAAATACGCAAACATGGCTTGGGCTGGATGGTAACGGACTTCGGCAGCCGGGAATTCGAGAAAATGGGGCTGCTGCTTTTTGTCATGCGAAACGGGCTGCTGCTGAATAACAGACCGCAGACAACGAAGTTGTACGCCGAGAAAATGTTCGTCGTGCAGCCGGAGCAAGTGACACCATGGCATTTTCACTGGATGAAAACCGAAGATTTGATCAATCGCGGCGGCGGGCGACTGGAGGTGGAATTGGCATGGGCAGCCGATGACGAGAAGTCATTCGACGATCGTGAAGTGCGCGTGCAGGTCGACGGCATCACGAGAATCGTTCCTGCCGGTGGAAAGCTCATTCTGGAGCCCGGAGAAAGCGTTTCGCTGCCGCCCAAGCTGTGCCATCAATTCTGCGGTTACAAGGGCGACAAAACGGTTCTGGCGGGCGAGGTGAGCAGTCTCAACGATGACACCAAAGACAATTGTTTTCTGGGCAAAAAAGTAGACCGCACACCCATTGTCGAAGATGAGGACGCGAAATACAGGTTGACCGGCGAATATGCGGCGCAGGCGCCTAAGATATAGCCGTGGTGGCAAATGTGGTATCAGTTTTCATTTTCGCTGCAAGCCCGCTAACCCGCACTAGTCAAGGTTTTTGAGCGGTGTTTCAAGAATGAAAACGGTTTTCAAAACGCTGGTCGGTAATTCTAATCTTTTTAGATTTTTTTGATTTGTGTTACCAAAACGAGCCTGTGCTGCGCGTTTTGGCGCGGCGTGTAAATTCCAGCCGCTGATATTGCCTTGACAGATGTGGTATCAGTTAGTTAGATGAAGGTGTCAAGGCTGATGGAATGCGGATTTGAAAGTCGTTTTCATTTCAAAAAGCCGAATCGATTTACCAATCGAGTTTCTAAAAGCAATTCGGAAAAGGAGAAGTTAGATGTCTTGTAAAGTACACGGCGAGCACGATCATAAGCACGGAGACGGCTGTGGTCACCAGGCAATTAAACATGGCGATCACGATTGCTACCTTCACGACGGTCACATGCACCACATGCATGGCGATCATGTCGATGATCACTCCATGGATGTAGGCGGATCCAACGCTTCTTCCTGCACACCGTCCCATGAATGCTCTTCGCACGACAAGGGTCACAAGCACGGCGCCGGCTGCGGCCACGAAGGCGTTCCGCATGGCGATCACACCGACTATCTGGTCGGCGGTCACCTGCACAGCCCTTGCGGCGATCACTGCGACGACCACGGATCTGTTTCCGTTAAGTAATCGCGCTCAGGTCGAAGACCGAGTGAAAACGAAATTTCGCGGGGCGGGAAACTGCCCCTTTCGTTTGTAGTTTTTACGGTGCCGGTTTTAAGAACTGTTTCTCAGGGCAAAATTTCGAGCCTGGCCCCCTACTCGCACCGCTTGCGCTTGTTAGCGCGGCGGCACGAGGCTTGCTTGACATCTCCAAAGCCCGTGCACATCAAGCATCGCCAATCGCACTGATTCGTTTAGTTATTCGAAGGTCGCAAACAATCTGATAGACGTTTCAGTTTCACTCCCAATTGAACTCAAAACTCCCAATTACTAGAAAAATCTAGTTTTTTCCCAGGCTCGAGAGCGTGTTAAGTCGTGGTGTTTCTCGTTAGTTCTGTAGACTTCTTTCTCCGCGTCCATCCCAATCCCAAGTACAGCATGCTGCTGGCGAAAGCCACTTTTCCGTCGTTGACTCGACGGAGGTGTCTGCAGGAGAAGAAGTCGCTGACGAGACGGAAAGGACCAGTTGGAAAAACACACATGATTACCACGATTCTCGTGACCCTGGCTGTTATCGCGGTCGCCGTCGGCTCCATCGTCGTCACGGTCGCCAAAGCAATCGCGCCTCTGGACCACGGTGACCTCTCACTTCGCGTCGAATTTAGCGGTCCTCCCGAAGCTGCGCCCGCCTTTGCGGAATGGCAGCGGCTGGACCTTCAGTACTGCATGGCCGAAGAACTCGGCGGTCTCGATGCCGGTTCGCTCGAAACCCTCCGTCAGGACGTCGCCATGGCCCGTGCTCGATATGAGACGGTCCTGGCACAAGCTGCAGTCGTGGAGCTCTCGCCTCAAGAGCAACTGGATGCGGCAGCCGCCGTCGGCGACTGTCTCAGCCCCCAGCAATTGCGCGATGCCGAAGCCGCTGTGAGCGATTGCCTCAGCCCTTCGCCATCCATCCAGCCGGCGCTCGCCCTTGGTGTGGCCGCCGCCGCTGCGCCTGTGCGAAATCGACGCAGCGATAGTTGACGTTCACTCCTTGTCGCGGGTTTCGCTGATTCAGTTGACCGGAAGGTCCAAGACTGCCTGGACGGTCGAATTGCATCATTTAAGCCTGTGCACAAACTGACAGCACGCTGAAAAAACGGTAAAAGGTCGCTGAACGCCACAAGCGTCAGCACCTTTTACCATTTGTGC
>JADYYD010000522.1 GCA_020853845.1 Candidatus Melainabacteria bacterium | reverse complement strand
ATTTCGGTAGAGCGGATCATGCGCTTACTAACCAGGCTTGGTTGTGAGGTCGATATAGTGATCAAACCACCGGGACGCAAGCGCGCCAGCTCAATTATTCATTTAAAGGTGGCTCGCTCTTGATTTGCGGTGTAGATCCCGGCGAATCATAACCTTACTGCAGAGACATTGAATACGGTGGCAGCCCCTGTAAACCGACAGAAGAAAGCGAAGATGACTAACCATGACGAATATATGAAGAAGGTTTCGCCTGAAAGAAGAGCCAGGATTGAGGTGCGGACTCAAGAGCTAATCGCAAAAGCTGACCAGCTAAAACGAATAACCATCGAACCTGATAAATGCGGCGGGCGTCCTTGTATTCGGGGAATGCGAATTCGTGTTGTGGACGTCTTGGAACTATTGAGTTCGGGTGCTGAGTCGGCCGAAATTTTGATTGACTATCCAGATCTTGAGCACGAGGACATTCTCGCTTGTCTAGCGTTCGCGGTACAAGTTGTAAAATCGAAGGAATGACTAGGCGGACTTCTCATTCAGTCGTTCCATCACCCACATTCGGACCATAGTTCCTACCGGCAGCCCGAGCTTGTTCGCCTCTTCATACAGGCGATCCATAATTTCGGGTTCAATGCGAAACTGCACCAGGGGCTGTTTGTTTACGCGACTGGTGGCTTCGTTCCTGATTTTCTCTATTTTCTTAGACTTCATCATCTACATCCCAACCGCATTGATTGGGCACACTATTTCTATGTCATTGTATGTCAAAAAACCACACTTGCCCAGGAGCATTGCACAAACGCAAGAATTCGTTCGTGATCATCTGCATGGGTTCGCGGAGTCTTTCTACGTCAACGACAATATAACCAAATGTAGTGTCATTTCTTCCAGAATGATTGGCAAGCTTTGCTCCAGTTCGCTGTCGTCGGAACAGCCGCGGCCAGATCGCTGACGATGTATCCTTGATACCTTGCATACTTCAAGAAAGCTCTCAGTACGGTGGTGATCAACTTTGTTCGGGCGCGACTAAACTTAGTCGCTTGACTCTGGATAAACCCGATGATATCTTCCGGAGAAAGAGTAGAGAGATGCTCGCTCGCCCGAACAGAACTTCCAAGCAGAAATTGCTCGGCAATTTTTATGTAGTAGCGAATCGTCGATTGAGACAGTCCACGTTCTTTTCGCAAGTACTCTGCGTATTGATCGATGAGAGTCTCATCCGGCGAATCTCCTCGCTTTTGAGGTGATAGGTTAACAACGCCTTGCTCGTGCAGTACATTCATGATTTTGGCAAGAGCAGTTGCAACACCTCCACGCTTTCGCTGCGAGCGCTGCCTGATATAGTCGCGAGCATGTCCATACTCTATCTTGCTGATGGGGACGCGATTTTGTCGTAGCCACTCACTAAATCCCGCCGCGATGGAAAGGTGTCGCTGAGCGGTTGCGCGAGCATATCCCTGTTCGCTCAATTGGCTGGCTAGCAAATCCAGGTAAGGACCTAACGGACCCTCCTGCATACGTTTAAGGATTGCCGCATGTTTGAAATATCGTTCCATAACTATCTCCTCGTGGACTCTAAGAGGAGATCTCATACACAGATTATGCCGAAACCAATAATCGGTCTCTACAATCGTTCTGTCGTAGAAGCATTTGATGCGGCATATTTTTGCATTCGGCATATGAACGCGATTTTTTAGCACGGGTGCTCGGTCACTAAGTCGAGAATCTAGGCTTTCGCTGATCGAGCGCGAAAACAAGAAAGTTAGCGTCAAGCGGCAGTGCGAACTGCTTGGCGTATCAAGATCATCGCTGTACTACCAGCCTGCGATGGCGCCGCCGGCCGACCTGGAATTGATGCGCATGTTGGACGAACAATATCTGAAAACACCTTTCTTCGGGTCACGCAGGATGGCTGTAGAAATCCGTGGCAGAGGCTTCGTCGTGAGCAGGAAACGCGTGCGCCGGCTGATGCGCTTAATGGGATTGGAAGCCATCTATCAGAAGCCGCGCACATCGATTCCTGCACCCGGACACAAGAAGTACCCGTATCTTTTGGGAGGAATCACAATTGACCGTCCAGGACAGGTCTCTGCTTCTGATATCACCTACATTCCGATGGCGAGGGGCTTCCTGTACCTGGTGGCGGTAATGGATTGGCACAGCAGATTCATTCTTGGTTGGCGTCTGTCAAACACGATGGAATCTACGTTTTGCGCAGAGGCTCTGAAAGACTCGCTCGCATATGGGTTGCCGGAAATTTTCAACACGGATCAAGGAAGCCAGTTTACCAGCGAGGATTTTACTTCCATTCTGGAAGACAGCAAAATCGCCATCAGCATGGATGGAAAAGGAAGATGGATGGATAACGTTTTCGTTGAAAGGCTGTGGCGAAGTTTAAAGTACGAGGAGGTGTATTTAAAAGCGTATGACTCAGTTGCGGATGCCCGTGCGAGTATTGCGTCCTGGATTGAGTTCTACAACTACGAACGTCCACACCAATCGCTGGGATATCGCACACCGTGGGAAGCCTTCTGCAACAAGCCAGAAGCAACTCCTGATACGTGTTTCGGCGTGGATGGAATGAAGATTAAACAAAATGCCATTGAAGTATATAACCTGAATATGATACCGTATTCAATACCTGACCAAGAGCAGGAAGTCATTAACACTTAGCCGATCTCAGATCTGGCCCAAGGTACCGGGGCCACTTCTCTTAGAGCGTTTTGCTCCGGGCACCTTATACGCGTTCATTGGTCTGAGCCAGGCACGCATTAGCAAAGTCATTGTACGGCAAGGCTTTTGCTCCCGGCGAACTCGTATGCAGATACTGGCAGCATCACTAAAGTGACCGGGCAAAGAAGACTTTAGACGCTCAGGATGATCGGAGAAAACATAGGAAAACAAGGGAAAGCTTATGGAGAGCGAATCCCCGGGTAAATACTGGTGCCACGAAATTAGGACGCTGCTATATTGTATTCAACGCGAAATTGTCTGCGCCGTTTTTGGCCTTGTTTCGCCGCTCATTCCATCCGCCGTCATGCGGACCCTTCTCTCAAGTTAAAAGATTCAGGATTCAATCAAATTTCCCCTTAAACGCTTTTTGAAGAGGCGAAGGTCACTTCATCAAGCCTAGCTTTAAAACATTGTTTTAGGAACGCGCCAGCGCTTCATGCCCGGCGAAAAGCCAAGCGGCAAAGCCCTCGCGTCAAGGCTAAACCCTTCGGGTGGCTCTTGCAGAGCCAGCCTTGCACGCCAGGAACCCGCTTTGCCGCAAGTCCGGCATGAGGGCATGTGCGTGCTGGCGCGCGCATTTTTATTCGAGACAAACGCCGGAAACGCTCATTACATGCCGCTTCAGCGAGACGAGATTTTTCCAGAAATGCATACAAGTTGCATACACGATTTTTTTCACTACCCCAAAATTGAAAGGCAGCAACAATGCCAAAATTGACAAAAATGTTCATTTCAGAAATCAAGCCACCGGACAAGGGGCAAATCATTTATCGCGACTCAGCTCTTCAGGGTTTAGGCTTGCGCGTCACTCCCAAAAGCATGAGCTACGTAGTTGAGGGAAGAGTCAATGGTATATTTCGCAGAGTCACTCTCGGAAAGGAATCGCACCTAACTCCGACCGACGCAAGGAAGAAGGCAGTGAAAGTACTTGCAACAATGGCATCAGGGAAAGATCCGACTGCAGAGAAAACCAAAAGGAAATTACGTGGCGCAACCCTTCAAGTGGTTCTTGACCATTTTTTATCGGTGCGCATCTTAAAGTCAACTGCGCAAGGGTTTTTGATGTGCGTGCCGACGCACTCTATCTTGCCTTCCGCAAGTCTGCGTCGGCTGCCAGTATTCGGTTCCGCCTCATGGCCAATTCGGCGGTCGCATTCGGAGCGACGGCGGGAAGAAGCAGACCCTTTTTGCAAACAATGACTCACACTTAGAAGCCACTCCCGACAAGCATTTTCAGGATTGACTATGACTTAGAATCGTCGGGGAGATTTTTACAGGGGCATTCAATTCTTGTGCCATCTGCTGTAACGCTTCCGACCATGACGAATTATACACAGCAGGAAACGTGTACCGGCTATCTAGCCAGTAATTCGGCGGTCGCGCACATGCAGCGACCGAGGGAAAAACTTTGGGATTTGCGAAACGGCAAGCGTTCTCTGCGATCGGCTATGACATGAAATTGTCGAATTGGTTTGACTAATATTAAAAGCTGCTATCTTGCATTCCGTTCTTCCTTGCATCAATGTTTTCTATCTTTGGCTATGATGGCATTCAATCCTACCCGCCTTGCCTTTTGACGCAACTACAGTGCCAATTAGTGCACGCAGATTGGACAGGTTCTAAAAATCTGATGCGTAAAGCTAGCTTGTCCAAAATCTTGTATTTGGTGATAATGGGGAAACTTCGATTTTGTATTAAACCAACCCTTTGACTAGATTTTTTGAAGGTCATCTGTTTACTAAGGTGAGGCACTCTCAATGAAATCAAAAAACGAAGAAAAGACTTTATATGAAATTTTAGAGGTTGAACAGGGCGCCGAAGAGGTTACTATTCGTGAGTCTTACAGAAGGCTTGTGACTTTGCTTCTTCAAGAAGAAGAGAGTGAAGATAAGCAGCGGAAGTTTGCGTTGTTGACTGATGCTTGGAAAGTTTTGTCTGATCCAGGTGACAGAGAACGTTATGATGGTTTGCTTGCCAGTAATTAATTTTCGGGCTGGATGATCTTGCCACCAATTGATTAGCCTAATTTATGACTCCCTAATCCCAGACTAGAAAATCTACAGCTTTCATTTGAGGAGCGTTAAGCTTCTTCGCTGAACCGATGTGGTCTCGTGCTATTTCCCTTTTTTGTATTTGTCCCAGCACCAATCTTCACAATCCAGGAAATCGTAACCGCTGCAATGATCCTTGCACCATTGTAGACATTCTTGGTAGTTGTCGACAGGGTCGAATTCTCCGGGTTTGCAATCAGGCTCGGGATCGCACTTGATCTTTTTGTCATTGTTTTGATTCATGGCTGCAGCCATAGCAGCGGCAGCAGCTGCCATAGCTCCCCCAATTCCCCCTGCCGATGCTGTTCCAGAGCCTTTGCTAGCTCCAGCTGCTGCTGCTGCCCCACTTGCCGCACCTGACGCTCCAGAAGAACCACCATGGGAGCCAGAGGAGCCACCTGAGTTACCTGTACCATCGGACCCGGAAGAAGTTCCGGACTCACCGGTATGGGGAGGTGCACAATCTTTGCAGAATGGACCAAGCCCTAGAGGGTCGATAAACCTAATGGGATTTCCGGCTACATAAGCGTAAGGACGAATGACCGAATTTTTTGGATCTCTTGACGGCCATATTGCTAAATTTGAGATGTAGTGCCGGTAAAGAGTCAGTGAATGGAGACTTCTCGAATGCAGGTAATATCCTGCATACTGAAACTCTGAAGGAATAGATTCCGAAATAACTGTTCTTCTTCCGAATGGGTCAAAAGAATATTCGGCCTGAATTATCGAGGAGAGATCAGTGAGAACGCGAGTAGTTCCCAAATGGTCTTTGCTGTAAAAATAGGATCCCGTCAGATTTTTTTGACCGGCGCCGAAATAGTTTGCAACAACGTTTGAGCTTCCATCCCTGGCTTCGCAACGACGGCGATTAGACCACACAAATTGTTTTGTGCCCGTCACAGAGCCGGAAGTGGTCTCAACAATCCTCGTATTTCGCCCAAGCCCATCATACGAAAACTGGCTGTAATTGTTCGATCCCGGATAATCGATCTCTATCAGCCGATTCTCTGCATCCCACTTGTAAGTGTTGGTGCCATCGCTGGTCATGTTCCCGTTTGCGTCCCAGGTAAGCGTTGAAGATGCGCTCGCGGTAACGGTTAGTGCATTTGCGTTTGTCTTGGTGGTCGGGACAGCATCTGTGGCGGATACATTCGCAAGGCTTGCATTCGATGGCACGGTGCCATTTCCGGAGAAGCTCTGCGAAAATGCTAAATCCGCCGCATCGCTATTCTTGGCTGTCACGCCCAGAGCCAGCAAATTCGCATTGCCGTTCATCGCGTTCGCTAATCCGGCGGCGATGCTCACTAAAGTATCGGATGCTCCGATGTTGAATGTCACCGCCTGCTGACCACCTGGAAGCGTCGGATTGAAAGTTGTGATGGTCGCGGTATTCCCGGCGGTGACTCTGCCTCCGACGGCAACTGTCGAATTTCCGTTGGCGTTCGTTCCTTGAGTGAGGGTGACGGTGGCACCACCGCTGGTGGAGGTTGTGTACGTAGTGCCGGCGGTAGCGATTGTCACTACCGCTGCCGAGGACGTGGCGGTGACACCGATAGCTGCCAGACTCGTGTCCGCATTTATCGCGTTTCTCAGCCCGGTCGCTATGCTCGTGAGCGTGTTGCCGCCTGCGGCTGTGTAGGAGACGGTCTTGCTGCCGCCCGCGAGCCCGGCGCTGTAAACAGTAAGAGATGTGACATCACCCGCAGTGACTGTTCCGCCTATCGTTGCCTTCGTGTTGCCGTTGAAATTGGCTGAATAAGTGACGGTTTCGGTCGGCACTCCCGTGACTGACT
>JADYYD010000521.1 GCA_020853845.1 Candidatus Melainabacteria bacterium | reverse complement strand
TCAACTGGCCGAAGGTATGGTGCATGTTTTGGTCAATGGAGTGCCGGTCTTGCAAAACGGCAGACACACGGGCGCCAAGCCTGGGCAAGTTTTGCGGCGCCGCATGAGTCACCGAATGATTTGCTGAAGAGCAAATAGGCGCACCGGCAGCAACCGTGCGAAAATATACTTTAAGCTCGAAAGCTTTGCCGCACAAGAACTTTAAAGCGTAGAACGCCGAATTTATGGCCCGACTTTCGGAGCGGAACAAAGAGAAGCGCAATCCGGAATAGTGATATATCCTTAGACCCAGCGAAGCGAATCACGAGGCATGAAACATGCTCCATTATCGGACTTGCGATTTTGTAGATTAAAGAGGAGCGATCAATTCGACAAGTTTGTCCGCCACGTCAGCCATCGTCTGATCTTCTCCGGTGCTTAGTCCTGCCCGCGAGGCAAGCATGGGGCTGACATTGAGGAGAGCTTCAAACTTTGTGTTATGCATAATCGGAACAAGCTGGTTACGATGCAGGAGTGTGGAGAGTTCTTTATCGGAGACACCACCTTCTTTTTGAACGCGCACTAAAAAGGCTGGCGTCACCAGGACGATTCCCATCTTCGATTTTGCCAGTCCCTTGTCTATTTCGCGGCGCATTGGTGTGCCCAAGCGCACATCTACCTCGCTGAACCAGACCGAAACCTTCCGTGCCACCAGTAAATCGTACAGTTCTTTAGCAGACGCTTGCCGGTCATCAGGCATGGCAAAGAAAGTAGTCCCTAACGTCCGGTGCGGGTGCGGGCGGTTGCTTCTCGATGGTTTCACGGTAAAGCGTGAGCGTTTGCACTTTGGTAGGCGTATAAAACACGGACGAACCAGCTCGCGACCATCTCGGTTTTGCGGTGCGGCGGCCGCTGCTGCCGGATGATCCGCTACTGCCGGAACCGGTGCTGGTGCCCGAGGAGTAGGAGGAGTAGGATCTCGCCCCGTTGTCGCTGCTATAGCTGCCACCATAACCACGCTTGTAACGGCATACAGGACAGTTTGCTGCACCGCTCGCGGTGCGATGTCACTCGCTTGGTGCTGTACATCTTGCCATGTTGCAAACCTCTTTTCCCCTAGCGTGATGACTATTGCTGCTACTTTTTCTCTCCGCTTATAAGCGTTTGCCAGCGTGAGACGGACTCTGGAGAAGCCTCTACGGAGACGAGCCGCTCATGAATTAAGCGAAGCACTTGATTTGCAGCTAGTGGCTTTGCCTCCGAACTCCAGAATAGGACTTGATTAACAAATTCAGACCAGCCGTGAAACAGCGTCATTCCGATTCCGAATCCATAGGCCCAGTCCGTCAATGCCTGTTCATTCAGCCGCTGTTGCTTCTCGGAAACCATTACTACAGACACTTCTCTGACGCCCATGTCTACGCATTTTTTGCCGAAGATATGGACATCGTTTTCAGAGACGGGCTTATCTCTGACCTCGAAAGCCTTCTCCCACGCGTCTTTATTGACTGCCGATCTGATGCAAACATCGCCTGGATAATGACGACTGGGATCGTTTATTCGTCCGCTATCTACCCGATCTGTGCCAGCGAAAACATCCAACAAGCCGGCAACGATAGCCTGAGCGCGTCTTCCACCTTCTGAGTTCTCCTTGACAAACGCAGTGATCACAGCGACTAAGCGATCTGGCGTTAAAACTGCTTTTTCGTCGTAATCGCTGTATCGTGGTTGGTGCTTGCTTCTTACTGCAATGAATGCCCTCAGCGCTTTGCGAGCATCGTTCTCGTTCTTCAGTTTGTCGAGTTCTTGAATCAGGCTGACCATATAGTCGAAAGCCGCTCGGGCTCCCCGATGAACCGGCGTATCGTCGCCTAATCTGGTCATCCTAAAATACGGTTGATTGTTCAGTGGTTCTCTTCCCGTTACACCGATGTTGAAGCCTAGCTCAGCGGAAAGCGGCACCAGCACACCATGACAGAGTGATCGGGCTGAATAAGAGTTTGGATTATCCGGCTCATGGTCCGGTTTGATAGCGAATAAATCAGCGTTTCTACTCACTGATTTCGCTAATATCGATGTTCCGAGAAAGGCTATATGTGTGCATGAGACGCCTTCCGCGCACAATTGCGAGAGCTTTTCAACTTTTTTCACCCATTTAGGATCGGGAGGTTTGCTCGATTTGGCCTCGTGGCGAATGATAGTAGCTGCGGCATCCTTATCAATTTTCATTCGTCGGGCACCACTTCGAGAAGCGCACCCGGTGCGCAACCAAGAGCTTGGCAGATCTTTTCAATGCTGCTCAATCTGGCGTTGTAGTTCTGTCGGGAAGCGAGAGACTCGATAGTTGCTCTCGATAAGCCTGTTCTCTCGGCGAGAAGGTTATAGGTCATGCGCTCGCCAGTGCGGCGTTTATAATCTTCCATCGCTTCTCGCAGTTTGACCTGGAGCACTTAAATCCCTGAAATCTTGTATTGACAGTACAAATATTTTCTGATAATGTTGGTTACCTTGGGCATACTACAACGATTGATGAGCGGTTTAAAGCCGCGTGGGTCGCGCCTTTCGTTAACGCATTCTGATAAACATTTTTGGCACTGCGTAAATTGCTTCATAATGCATAGCGGATTTGGGGGCGAGTGGATATCGTCGGGCGTTTACTTATGCACTCTTGTATATCGCCGGGATATGGGCGTTGTGCGAGCCTCGGCTCCGACGATTCTGTAAACTAATTGTTGGATTATTTGGCCTCTGTTGCCCAAGACCCAGTTTTCACCCAGTTGCTGTCTTGATGCAACGGTAGGAGGTACGTATGGCGAAAAAGAGAAAACGAGCTGGAGCGCTGAGGACTGTTAGCCTATATACGGGCTGTGGCGGACTGGATTTTGGTTTTGAGGCTGCGGGCTTCGAGACTTATGTGGGCGTCGAGTTTGATCGCGACAGCGTTGAAACGATCAAACTAAACAGAAACTGGCCCATGATTTGTCGAGACATTCACGATGTCCCGTCTGACGAAATTATGTCAACGGGCGGGCTAAAGCCTGGTGACGTAGATATGTTGATTGGCGGCCCGCCCTGCCAGCCCTTCTCAAAATCTAGTTATTGGGTCCACGGTGACTCGAGACGACTGGAAGACCCAAGAGCAACAACACTCCACGCTTACATGCGTTGCGTTGAGGATATGCTACCGGAAGTTTTCTTACTCGAAAACGTACACGGAATCAGCTATTCAGGAAAAGAGGAAGGCTTTGAATTGCTGATGAAGCTGACTGAGAAGATCAACAAAAAACACAAGACCAATTATCAACTCTCGTGGAAAGTCTTGAATGCAGCGGATTACGGCGTACCTCAACTTCGTGTTCGATTCTTTCTCGTTGGTCACAGAGATGGTGGCAGATTTACTTTTCCGGCTGCAACACACGCACCCATACCGGATGCAGACGACTCCGAAGCAAAGAAACAATTGAAAGCGCTTGTGTTACCTACCTATGTCACAGCGTGGGATGCTATTGGCGGATACAAGCCAACAGAGGATTCTCTGCACATTCGAGGAAGTTGGGCAGATCTTTTGCCTTCCATTCCAGAGGGTGAAAATTACTTATGGCACACAAACAGAAAAGGCGGAATGCCCTTGTTTGGCTGGAGAACCCGCTATTGGAGTTTTCTCCTCAAACTGGCCAAGCGCCTTCCGTCGTGGACAATACAGTCACAACCAGGGGCGTCCATCGGACCATTCCATTGGGAGAGCAGACTTCTTGCTGCAGAGGAAATGGCGCGGATTCAGACCTTTCCGCATGATCTCGAGTTTGCTGGCGGTAGGACGTCGATCCAAAAACAGATCGGCAATGCTGTTCCGTCCCTTCTAGCAGAAGTTCTTGCGCGTGCCATCGCTGAGCAGTTTTTTGGAGTCGGCTACGAGAACGGTCCTGAAAGAGCCGTGAAGATACAGAGGCCGATACCCAAGCCCGAGAAACTGCGCCCGGTTCCCGTCAAATTTCTCGATAGGGTGGGTGAGCACCCAGACCATCCGGGCGAAGGCAAAGGGGCTGCTAGTAAGAAACGCCTGAATGCTACCATGCAGCTTTAATCGAGAAGCCGACAAATAGTTGGCAGAGCATGGTAAACATTGGAAATTCTAACGCCGGGCTAGGCGATTACGATAAGGCTCTTTCCAGCCTACGGGATTCGTTTAACGCAGTGAACTTCATCCAACTCAATACATGAACAAATCGGCAGTCTATCAAAAGCCAGGCGAAAACAAAAAGGCATTGTCCAGGTTGCAGACCGCATGCACGCTCGAGCCCGTTGGAATGTTCTCCTGATTATTTATCAAGTCTGGTTTCGATTAGATATTAAGCCGGTTGCCGCTATTCCATGCCTCGAAGCACTCAGCCAGCAAGGATTCCGAGCTTAGGGTATATTTTCGCTCGGTTGCTGCCGATACGCCAAACAGTTCGATCATTGCAGGCATGCTGCTACGCAGCGCGATAGACGTCGCTTGAATTTGCCTGTTCAATAAAGTCCAAGATCATCTCCGCTATCAGTTCAGGATCGCTAACTGTAAGACAGTGGGCGGAACCTAGCACATTGACCGCCTGCGCATTTGGCGCGATTTCAAATTTATCGCGTACAACTTCTTCGCGGGAGAGTTTGTCGTTTTCGCCTTTTATCAAAAGCGTCGGAGCCGTAATTTGCAGCAAGGCATCGTCCATGTCGTGCTCGGCCATGAATTTCAATTGTGCCAGGCAGCGATCCATGCCGATTCTGCCAACATCGCCAATTACTGTAGGGATCATGATCGACGGTTCGTACAGACCGTCTTTAATCAAATCGCCGAGAAGTTCAAGGACAGCCCTGCCGTAAACATCAGTCGGACCAATCAAAATCAAGGCTTGCGCATTGACCTGCGGGTTCGCTGCCAGCTCTGCTGCGATGTTGCAGCCGTATGAACCGCCTACCAGGACCGGATTGTCGATGTGATTAGCCTTCAGAAACTCTGCCAGAGCTGTGGCGTGCTCGTTGATATCCAACGCCCGATCAGGCGTGTCGCTCTTGCCATGACCGAGCATATTGGGGACGAAAACATTGTTTTTTCCAGCCAAAAACCTTGCCGTCGGCGCCATGTAACTGGCCGAGACTAGCAATCCGTGAATGAGCACATAGTTTGTCGCCGGCGGATCATCGGCGCGTGACACAAGGGCGTGCATGCGACCGAAGCTGGTCTCGATATAAGAGTCTTCCAAATCGGGAGATTCTTCTAGCCATAGCGATGAAACAGTCTCAGAAATTTCTGAACATCTTCGTCGTATGACGTGGGAAAAAATTGTGCGCGCGAAAATCTGAGCGGTGCACCAGAATGAATGCCCGCCAACAATGATACGGCCGTGGTTCTTACCTCTCCAAATAGAGACGAGTTGACCTAACTGGCTCAATCACTTATTCTGGATGCACTTCAGCAAACCGTCTACCAACGAAAGCTGAAACTACAACTAAATAGCGATCGACCCACAAGGTCATTGCCAAAAAAGCATCGCCCCTGGCGGTGTTTTTTGTTTCTACAGTTCTTCAGGACTTTCTAGGGAGCAGCCGCTCCGGCGATATATACGATTGATACCAAAGGCGGTGACTAGACTCTCTTTGGTGTCCTGAATCACTATAGCGATCGCAATTTGTCTGCGCAACACTTGGCGAGCCCCAAAGTGCCAGCAGATCAATACCCCCGGACTTCCGGAAATACCGGAATTAACATTGTTATTGATCCGTTTATGCCTGCGGATCAAAACCCTGTTTGCCTCCAGATCTTTCCGGCAATTCCGGAATTTGATCGATCAATTAAGCGATTATTTGAATGCAAATTTCTCGATCTTGCTGAAATCAGTTTGTGAAGCCCAACCCCGCATTTGCCGCACGCCATTCATTCCTTTTCCGGAATTTCCGGAAGCCTCTCAGTCACACCCTCCGGAATTTCCGGAAGTTCCGGAAATCGGTTCACCACAAGCTCCGCAAAAGTCCGAGAATGAAACAATCATCAAAATCTCCGGAGTATTCAATCTTCCGCAGGCGTGCAATCAGGCAGCCGTCGGTGGTATCACGCGAATCTCCAAGACCCAGCTCCCTGGGCTTTTTCAATTTCCGGAAATTCCGGCAACCGCATGCG
The DNA here is from genome assembly GCA_020853845.1 of Candidatus Melainabacteria bacterium. Lineage (GTDB taxonomy): Bacteria > Cyanobacteriota > Vampirovibrionia > Obscuribacterales > Obscuribacteraceae > QKMZ01. Next base: position 1,934 of record JADYYD010000521.1, on the reverse strand, counting down.
GCAATCTGCTGAGAAATTAGAAACTTGACTTATAATGAATCCGCAAACCCCTGACGGGTTGGCTATATCGGGCGCATATCCAAGTGGAGCACTAGATGCAAAAACACCCTTTGTTATCGGTCAAAGAAGCTGCCGAAGCCTTAAGGCTCGATGAACGCTCAGTGCGGGAGCGTCTAACAAATGGCACGCTCAAGGGTGAAAAGAAAATGATGGGACTGCGTGAAAAGTGGTTCGTCTATAAAGGGGCAATAGATAGTGCGCTGGGCAAGCAAGATAATCTAGACCCCAGTTCGCCCGAGCCTGCAGTGGCGACTGCACAGCAGGATACGCCTTCCATTCATAGGACGCAGCCGTCGGTTGAAAGTCAGGCGACAAACCTGGAAGCCTCTTATATCACCGATGCAGTAGTAACCGAAGTGCCGGAAGTTCGGACAAACCCCTCAGACACTCCCAGAGGCGCATGGTATGCCGACGATACAAAGAACCTAGAATCACTCGTCGAGACCTTCATGAAGCCCTTAGTAGACAAGGTAGCTGCACAGGAAAGGGACTTAGCGGCCAAGTTGAGTATCCTGCAACAGCAGGAGGAAACAATCAAAGATCAAAAACGCCAACTTCTCCTTTTGCCGGATCTGGAAAAGGAACGGAAGGAGTTGGAGCTGAAAGAGCTGGAAATGATTGCAATGCAAAAGCAGCTGGCTGCGGTAGCAGACGAAAAAGCTAAGGCCTTAGCAACCAAAGAAGCTGAAGTTGTTTCACTTCTAAAACGTGCAGAAGAAGAAAGAGTTGCTGCTGACGAAGTCAAAAAGTTAGCTGAGTTACGCGCAACCGAAATCCAAGGGCTTACCCAACACATCGCTGCTGTCGAACAAGAGAAGCAGGTCCTTGAATCTAGAGCCGCTGAAGCGGCAAAGCTTGCGGATGACTTGGAAAGCCTCAAAAAGACGGTTGAGGAGCTTAAGCAGCCTTGGTGGAAGAAATTCTTTTCCATTCCTGCCGATTCTGTATAAGGAGCGATGATGAGGATGCCCCAAGCGCTCAGCGGAACGGCTAATAAACTCTTCGGGGGTCCTGATATTCGAGAGTGCTTCGCGCGCCGTGAGGCTGGCGTCATGCATGAAATAAATACTTTGTCAGATGAGGCATTACTTGGGCCAGGACAAAAAGACCTGGAGAGAGAGAAGATAAGCTCTGCTCAGTACGAGCAACTTACGCTTCAGCTAGACAAGGCATTTATATTTGAGGAAGGTCGAGAGCTAATTAAATCTCGCCTCAATTCAACCGAACCTAATGCAGTTAAAACTAGCCTTAGTCATGTTGAAGGGCAAATTATAGGCATTGCTTTTCCTGTACGGGGGGCAGCCACACTTCTCGCATATAAACCGGTCAATTCTGGATTTACATCGGAAAACGCTGGAGTGGATAATCATAATGTGCGATGGATAGTTGAAGGCGCACCCGAGATCGATCCGGAACTCTTAAGAACTGAGGGAGAGATTTTTCGGAAGGCTCTAGAACCTGCTGTTGAATCTATAAAAGCAAGTGTAGCTACCTTTAACTGCGAAATAGAAAGAAAAATTGTTGAGCGTTTCAAGGAAAGAATTTCTCAAGCTCAGAAAAGGCGAGAAGCTTTAAACGCGATAGGGCTGCCAGTGCACATTGCACCTAATGAGAACGGCAGAGGTGGTGGAAACGTTCGTTCAGGAGCAAATCATATGAATGATGAATGGCACGAAAAAATTCTTCAGCTTAAGGAAATCGCCGAAAACGCTGCGACTTACGACAATAACAAGGAGGGGGCGGTAGAGCTGTTAGCAGGGCTTAAAAAGCGCGGAAATCCGGCGAGGTTGCTAAAACGCCTAACTGGGAGCGAAGAGAAACGCCTCTCGTTTGAGAGGCGTCATGTGGTCTGCTAGAAAGCCATTCGATTAGGC
>JADYYD010000520.1 GCA_020853845.1 Candidatus Melainabacteria bacterium | reverse complement strand
TGAATATAAATGACATCAGGGGCGGTGGCAGGCGTGATTGTGCTTGATGCGCTCACAAGTCCCGAAAATCATACTCATCAAAGCATTGCAGTCTTTTGCCGTGGTAGTCAAGAGTAAAACATAATATTCGTTATCGTGCGCTGGGAGCTGAAATCCTTTGGCGGCCCACTCCTTTTTTGCTTCTTGAAATCGCTAAATGGTGTGAGTACATTTGCATGAGTACCTTCGGTGGCAGCAACGTGGCAGTAGGCAAGCGTTTTAAGAGATTGTCACTTTGGCGCAAGGTTCGCGCAACAATTCAATTTTTGTGCATTATTCCGTAACTCATTGAAGAACAATAGCTTGGCGCGCTTGACAATCCGTGCTCGCTGAATGTTACTCGCGAGTTTACAGCGTTACGTTCCGTGAAATATTGTGCCTGGCGCTCAATTTGGCATCGAAACATACCGCGAATTCGGTAGGGTGAGGACTCCGAATCCCTTTCACATATCCGAGTCGAATCCCTGCGCTGAGCGCAAATTGAAGAGAACAAACGGCAACTAACCTGCGGCCTTTTATCGCAGCGACACATGCCACTTCTTCTCGGATACGCCTTGGATTCGGGTTTTTCAGCAGTCTTCTTTCTGCTGACTCAGGAATTAGTTATGAAACGACACTTATTTGCGCTTCTGTCCGGAGCGCTTCTTTTATCTGGCTGTGCAGCATTGCAGCCTTCAACTTCCGTGCATACCGTTGCGAGCAATCAGCCGACGTTCATCGACATGGATGCGTCCAGGCGCGGAGTAGTCATCATTCCACGCAAGGAAGGAGGCTATCAGTTCTGTGCAGAGCCGTCGCCGGACGTGGCGCTTGAGACAGTTACGAAGATCCTGGCTGAAGCAAAGACAAACGGCAATGCAAACATTGATGCGAAAGCTGAGGCTGAATTCAGAACGGCGGTAGTCCAACTATCTCGCACGGCGGTCAGCATCCGATTCCTTCGTGAATCGCTTTATCGCATTTGCGAACAGACAGTCAATCAGAATCTCTCTGCCGATCAAGTGGAGAAGCTAACGACGCTAGCCATATCCACTGCGATGAAGCTGGCTGAGGCTGATGTAGCTAAGAATCAAGCGGATCTTGCCAAAGAACTCTCGGACCCAAAAGTTCGCGAAATCTGGCAGCAGGTCTTCGGTGCGCCGCCTACGGTCGCACCACACAAGCCTTAACAGGCAACCGAACAACTTCCCAAAAGGAAAGAACGAATGACAATAAAACGAGCAATACTTGCTCTCGGCCTAATTGCAGCTTTAGGCTCAATTAGTTCTGTGGCTAACGCCGCAACAACTTGTACGCCAGTCGATAACTCGTCGAGTGAGTGGCCAAAAGGTAATTTCACCCAGGTCTGCACCACAACTGGAACCGGAAGCGGTGTTACACCGCAATGGGGCCAACAAATGACTGACACCTTGCAAACTATCGCGGATAGCCAAACGGATGCAGCAGCGCGTCTAAAAGGATTCGTGGTGACACAGGGTGATGTGGTCCGTATTCGCATCAAGAACGACAACATTCTTGATCAAGACGGCAACAATAAAGTGACTGTGAAATATAAGGTCAGAAAGAATGATCATTTGAGTGACATTGCGCGAGGACTGGCAGATGCAATCAACAATGACCCGGATCTTCAGGCGGCCGGATTTAGTGCCTCTGCTTCTGGAACCCAGGTCTATATCACTGGACCCGCGACAGGCGACACCAAATACACCGGACTCTTGAGTGCCGGTGCAACAGAAACCATCAGTATCACAAATGCTGGAGTGGCAACTCTGGGAGGAACTACCGAACATCCTTTTGGTAACTTCTATATGTTCCACCAGCCCAGCGATTACAACCCGTTTGACACACCTCCTGGCTCTACGCCGATGTTGTCCAACTCTTTTGGTCAGACTGTCTTCGGCGATGGTTTTTCACTAATTGCGGAACAGTGGGACAGTGGTAAGCAGCATAAGAACACTCCCAATGTCACCGCACATGAACTTGGGCATTGGCTAGATCACATCTATGCCGTGGAAGGTGTTCTCAAAACAAATGATGCACGAATCTTCGTCAATGGTGCCCCGCAAGCCTTTGATAGCATTAGCATTACTGTCACGAACACCAAACTACCCGGGGATTCGGTTACGGTAACGTATACCGCGAGTGCCGTCCCGACACTGCAAGAAGTTGCTGAAGGACTAGCAACGGCAATTAACAACAACGGTAGTCTTGGAAGCATTGGCATCACAGCCAGTGCTGCTGATCATAATGGTGCAGCCTGGGATGTCTGGATCAGAAATGATGCGAAAAAGGTGACGGATTACTCTGTTAATATCGTCAACTCCGTCGGCACTCATGCTGCCGTGATTGACGCCAACGAAGCACACACGTCTGCACTCTTTCGTGCAGCTTTGGCAACTGATTGGCAAATAATTAACGGGCAGCCTCCGTGCAGTTATTATGCCGATCCCCCAACCAATTATGGCAATGGGCTTTTCTCTTTCCGCAAAGATCCGAATGGCAACTATTTCTGTGATACGAACTTCGACCCGAACATCAATAACCCTGGTCAACCTGGGAATGGTACGAGTCTCCAGGGTTACAGTGGTTCAAACAGAGAAGTTATTGAAACAGCTTGGCCTGGCTTTTTCCTAAGTAATAATCTGAATGATCCCCGCCTTGAAGATGCAGAAGCTGCCGAGGTTTTCTCTGAGCTTGTTGCGATTTGGTTCAACTTCACGGATTATCGCTACAAAGGACCAGATGCAGGCACAGAAAGTTCTGAATATGTGGATAGAAACTTCCAGATTGTGGACTCTGTCTATCACAATAATCAGTTCACCTGCACGCGAGACTTGGTCTTCAATCTCATTTTCTTCGGAGAGGCCAAAATAACGCCTGGTGCTGGCGCTTTCATTGGCGAATCCGGACACGAAACCTTCATTGCCTGTCCTGCTTCCTAGCGCTTACTCTCAAACGTTCAATAACTGACTAATCTTCGGGGCTGTAGCTTGCGCTACAGCCCCTTCTTACTATTCCTGAATCGTGCTGCTAATCCATTCGCTAAAGTCATAAAATTGCTTGGTGCAGCCACCTATGACCTTAATTGTTCGCAAACGCGAGACTCGATTATTGGAATAACAAAGCTCCAACCAAACCGGACTGCCATCGTATAAGACCGTGTCCTTATCTAAATTCAGGAACTTATGAAAGCGCTCTAATCCTGGTTTTCCTAAAAGGTTCTCTACATCTTCTCGACCCATTCCGATTAGATTGTGGGTGCAAAGTAAATCAGCAAGCAAAAATTTTGCATTGCCGCTCTGAGACAAAGTTCTTTTAGTCCAACTTTCTTTCTGGAAGTGAACGTCCTTTTTGCGTTCAAGCTTCAATTTGGTCAAATTCGTCATTGGAACCGTCCTCGGAACCCCGTAAATAGGCATACAAAAAACTGCAAACAAAAAAAGCGCAATCAAAAGGACCCTTGAAAACATTTGCTTTCCCCTGCGGGTGTCACTAATTTACTTCTACCCTGACATCCAGCGAGCGTCAAATCACCGAGCCCGTTTGCTTTTTTTGCGTCATTATGATCGTATGTAGTAGAAATCGGATAGCATTGTTCGGTTATCGGCCGGTCATGAACCAGGACCTGAAACGAGACCACCAGCCACGCCGTAGTTCCGCTTCAAGTTCAATTACTTTCTGTTTGAGAGTCTCGGCTTCTGAAGCTTTAGCTTGAAAGTCGGGAAGTAGTTTAAGCTGCGTTTCAGCGCCAGTTAGCTGAGCTTCAAGGTAGCCATTTCTGTATGTGGCAGCCTCAAGCTTTTCTTGCAACATCGTCATTTGAGATTGATAAAAACCAAGCAGTTGGCTGTATCCGCTGAATGTCGCGCCTTCCTTGTCATTCGTCGTGTCTTCAGTAGACGCGGTCTCAATGAATGTCGTGTCTTCGCTCGACGAGGCTGTGACATTTGCCGTGTCTTGCCATGACTCCAAGTAAATACGCCACTCTGGTCCTCTAGGTCCAGCGACTTTATAACCTTTCAGAGATCCTTGTTTAAGGCTCGGGGATAGCGAAGCTGTCACCAGGGGCAATGGGTTTGACATGGCTTAAACAGTCGCAGAGTTGCCCTTTTCGAGGTTGCGTGTAGCGTAGACGCTCTGGGCAAGCCATAAGTGCAAAAGTTC
>JADYYD010000519.1 GCA_020853845.1 Candidatus Melainabacteria bacterium | reverse complement strand
TTATCTGGAATCTTTGAGAAGTTCGCCGGACAAGGTGAAATTGTCTGCTTCCACCGGCAGCGAAATCTGCGATGCGTGGTTCGCGCCGCAGACTATTTCAAATTGATCGCCCATTCGTGCGAATGCAGGTGTTTCGAAATGATCCTTATCTCGCCCTGCAATTGACAGACGGATGCGATGCCCTTTCTTGAATTGATAAGACGTGGGATACATCTCCAGAGACACTTCTCTAACTTCACCTGCAGCAAAAGGTTTGTAGTCCGCCTTGCGGAAGGAACGCATTGGCGTGAGTGTTTTGTATTTCGGCTTGAACATTTCACTCAAATTGTTTCCGCACAAGATCTCACCTTCGGTCACGTAGTTGACCGAACCATTGGGCGCAACATCTTCCAGATACGCAAACAACGAACAATCTTCACCGTTCGGTTTCAAATATATTTTTACTGCGGGATTGCCTGAGACGGTCCAATTGTCTGCAAGGGGCACTGTCTCAAAACAGATATTGCGCTTGTCTTCATTTTTCCTGTTTGCATACGGATCAAGAAGAACATTTCCGAGCATGCAATCCCAACGTGAGCTTTTGCCAGTTCCACTCTTCTCGTTGATTTTGTAGACAGTGCTCTGTTCGAACGAAGGTGCCGTTGCCTTCATAGTTTTGTCAGCAGTCAAATACAAAGTAGTCGGAATATTTTTCGGCGGCCAGGTTTCACTTCCGTGCCACCGTTCTTCGCCCAAAGTGTAGTAGTGGACAGCATCATCTTTGGCAAGAGAGTTTTTATTGAGCATGTGATGATCGAAAAATTTCAACATCTCTCTATCGATGCGAAAACGCGACAGACCGCCGCGCGTGAATGGACTGATGTTGAAGTAATCATGCTCCCATGGACCAAGAATAAGTTTCGATCCCGGCGCCGAATAATTGAGAAATCGCGTAACTGCTGCACGCGAGTTTGAACCCTCCAACCAACCCGCGCCGACATACATCGGCACATTTGCCGCATTGAAATCTTTCCAGTAGTCGCTTGGACTGCACGGATCGACCCCTAGTGTTTCGAAATCAGCACCATATCGCTTGTGCAAAATCTGTCCTGAAACGTCGCGCGTTTTTGTCGGATTCAAATCTTTTGCGCTCATAGGAGAGTCGTCGCGGAAGTTTACTTTGCTCGATGAAAAGGCTGAGTTGAACTTGTGTTCGGCAAGAGCCTGCTTCAACAGTTTCTTGTCTCTATCTTCATCTACCGGCTTCATGTGGCTAAGCAATGGACGCAAGAATTTCAAATTTCTAGGCAGAACATTTGAATCGAAGTCTTTGTTCAGCTCTGTCCACTTAGTGAAAAACGGCTGCAATGGCAAGCCGCCCGGACGCAACACATCGGCATAAATGTCGAATGGGCTGGACAACACTGCCACCGCCTTTACGGACGGATGTTTGTTGAGCAAGGAAAATTCAGCCATATTGCCCGAGTATGAATGTCCGATGAGACCGATGTCACCGTTGGACCACGGTTGTTGCACAATCCAGTCCATCACCTCTTTGCTGTCCTCAACGTCCATTGGCGGCAGCTCCCACGGACGGTCGCCAAAAGAAGCGCCGGCACCGCGTGCGTCGGTCACCACCCAGGCATATCCATGGGTTAGAAACTCGTGGCGATAGAGACTCAAGGGTCTCGGATAGAGAAATTTCAGATACGATTTTGGCTTGATGACGCGCCAGTAGCGGCTTTGCTCAAACATTGTCGGCAATTTCTGGCCCGCTTGCACTCCCTCCGGCAAGTAGATATCGACAGCTATTCGCGTGCCGTCGCTCATCTTCAGGTATCGCGATGTCTGTTTGTACCGATGCGAAGTCTTCGGTGTGCGATATGTGGACGGGTGTCCGTTAGCCTGGTCTGCTTTCGCCCGCAGCATCGAACGATGCGCATCCGCCCCCGAAGGCAGCAGGAGCGGCAAGCATGTTACAGAAAGAAGTAGCTTTATCCAGGATTTTCGCTGTCTAAAGGGCAAAAGATTCCGCATCTGGCGCAGTTACCGGTGTTCGGGGATGCCTATGGGCCTTCCTCTAATATACTATTGCGGCTCAAATCACAAAGACTTGCTTAGTATCTTCTTCCTTACACTGTTGCTTGCGTTAATCTGATAGCGTTTGAAGTAGTTGCAAGGAGCCATATTCTATGCGCCATCCCGAAGTTCCCGAATCCCTGGACAGTTGGTGGATACTCCACCGAATGTTCGCTTTCGACCGCCTGGGCTGGGATTTGCTCCCCAAGGAAGACCGCACGGAAATCATCCGTGAGGCTCAAAAGGCATTCGAATCCCTCAAGAATGCCGACAGCACAGACATTGGCTTCGCCCAGATGGTGGGACATAAAGCGGATTTGATGCTGACGCACTACAGTAAAAATTACGAAGGGCTGGCACATGCCCAGATGGTTGTTGACAAGCTCCGCCTCTCTGAATACCTGACCCCGGCGCTGTCTTACGTCTCGATTCTGGAGCTGGGGCTCTATGACGCGACCGGCAAGATTCACGCGCAGTTGGCGGAGCAAAACCTGAAACCTAATTCACAAGAGTGGGTTCAAGCTTTTGATGAGCTGGTTCAGGCTCAAGCCCAGGTGCCGCACAATGCCGGACGCTTGTGGGCCCGCATTCCGCAACGCCGCTTCGTGTGCTTCTACCCGATGGACAAGAAACGCAGTGATGACGTCAATTGGTACATGCTGCCCTTCGGCGACCGCGCGCGTTTGATGCTGGAGCACGGCAAAATCGGGCGCACATATCACGGCTTGGTGACTCAGGTTATTTCCGGTTCGATCGGTTTCGACGACTTCGAATGGGGTGTCGACCTGTATGCCGATGACCCGCTCATCTTCAAGAAACTGATTTACGAGATGCGCTTCGACGAGGCGAGCGCGAAGTATGGTCACTTCGGCGACTTCTATTCGGGCGTGCAGTTCTCGCTCGATCAGCTTGAAACATATCTCGATGGAACAGCCGTGCCTGCGCTCAATGTGCTGGAAACAGCAGCGCGACACTAGGAGTCTGATCTAAAAGTCCTTGAAATTCAAAAGTGTCAGCCAGGCTGGATTGTGAAGTCTGGCTGTCTGAATTTAAACAAATGATACTAAATATAGTGTCAAGAATTTGAAAAACTCTTTT
>JADYYD010000518.1 GCA_020853845.1 Candidatus Melainabacteria bacterium | reverse complement strand
TTCATTACAGCGTCGGTGAAATTGCTATCGATCAGCTCAGTGCAAAGCCGATTATCGTCATCGACTTACCTTGAGCGTCAATTTTGCTTTTGGCAGGGCGAAGCGCGAAATCGGCGCTGGTTTTTTTGGATTTGGAACTTAAACCGATATCGGTTTAAGTTCCAAGACGAAATGGGAAGATCCCCACCCTTGCCCTGGCTGGCGCGATGCGGTTCGCGGTCGGTTTCAACGACGCGTTCTTAAAACAAAATCAAGACTGCAAGCCGCTTTTCAAGAAATTTTGGCGCTTAGAAAGAGCCGAGCGAGCGCGCCAGGACGCACTTTGATTAGAAAACTAGTACTTGGAAAATGAACTGGCTCTGATATCTTCTTGACAAGGGTTAGTAGTATTCGCAGGCAAGACTTCAGGATGTCATCAACGAACGGAAGCGGCCGATTCGGCCTACATATGGGCGCGCTGCAGAAACTGACCGGTTGGGCTCAGCGCAAACCGACATCGAGAAACAGCCACGGGCTCAATCGCGCTCGTTATATCGTGCTGGCCGGCGACACCCTCGAAAAGATAGCCGAAAAAAGCTTGGGCGACAGACGTTTTGTCGGTCTTCTGGTAACCATCAACCGACCGATGGTCAAAATGATGGGAGACGGCAGTTCAAGAATTCCTTACATCCAACCGGGTACCTCTATTTTTCTTCCCACTCAAGAAGAGCAAGATGTTTATCGCGCCAATTTCATGGCTCGTGAAGCTCCGGTGAAAAATCTGACGGACAAAAACGACGTGGATGCCGTCAAAATTCCCAAGGTTGTCTTTGCTGAATCATCAACCGCGTTTGACGAAGAAGCGCCGGCACCAAAGATAATTTTCGACCGCGAAGAAGTAACCAAAAAAGCGGCAGCCGAGATTCTCGCTCAGTGCGAACCGGAAGTCGAGGAAAAAGAAGTCGATATTTTCGAACCGGCAGAGCTTACAGACACGATCGGTGCAGTAGTGCAATTATCGGATTGCTGCCGCGTGCTTATCAATGAATCGACCATAAACGCGGACGAATTCCAGATCAAGCTGGAAGCTGCAATACTAAACAATTGGACGACTATCGCCGCCTATTATTCGCAGAACAATCGCATTGCACGGGTCATGTATCGCACCGATGGACGCCGAAAGCAAATCGACATGCAATTGCCGTCCTCAGTAGTGAAAGAAATGGCGGAAGAAGACTTCATGCACAATTGGCAAAGACACTATCGCGGCTACATGATGCAGCAGCCTTCCAGTATCTGGCTCGAGTTTCCCGCGCGAACGATCTGAACATTGCTATTGAAATACCTATTTCGTGATTGGGGACCGCTCTTGGGCGGGCTGATCATGATGACTGCGGTATATCTGATGTTGAGCCAATTCGTATATGTGCAACAAGCGCACAGGAGTCAAACATGGAAACCTGCAGATGCGCAAGTTGTCACTTTCAAATCCGCTTTGGCAGCCGGTGCAAAGTATGACCCGATCGATGAACTAATCACCAAAATTTTTCTGCCTGAGTTTTTTGGAAGACCTCATATAGCCTTTCAGTTCACCGTGGATGGTGCCACATATGCAGGTGTGAATTACACCTGGACAATCGATCCACTAGGTCCCAAGGATGAGGATGTTCAACGCGAACATCCTCTCGGGTCCGGGATTACAATCTATTACGATCCGGCGAGTCCAAAAGATTGCGTCGTGCAAACTGGTTTTGGGCCTCACTTCTACATCGTCGTAGTCGGGGCTGCGATTCTCTTTTGCATCGGCATGTACATAATTCAAAAACCCAGAGAGCTGATATGAGAAAAATGTGTTGAAAAGAGCTTTCAAGTTCGCCCATACTTGCTATCAAACGCATCTCAATGATCGATAATTGACCTGACCGACAGAAAAGAAGGAACAGTTACACATGCAATTCTCTCGCTCACGCGTTTGCCTCTCGGGATCATTACTTGGCACTCTCATTTCTCTCTCCTGTTTCTGCCCAGCCCTGAGCGCGGGCGCTTCGGATGAGTCCTGGACCGTCGGCAGAGGTGAAGCGAACGGCAAGCCGATATTCGTGCGTATCAACATGGTAGTAAGACCAGCCGATCCGAAATATCCATTTCGCGCAGTTTATGCCGTCAACTTTCTGCATCCCACACGCGACGGCAGGCCTGAGAAGGATGAAACAGCTAAGGTGAACGAAGTCGAAGATCAACTCAATTCGTTTATCACCAAGCCGGATCACGGCAAATTCGTCGCCGTTCAAACGCACAATGGAATTCGTAAATACCTCTTCTATGTTTCTTCCGAAAAAATTGCCCGCGATGCCGAGGCCGCTCTAAAAGTCCCCGCAAGCTACAAAGTCGATCTGAACGTTACCAGCGATCCTGACTGGATTGTCTACGCCAAGATCAGGGGCGAGCATGAGCGTGTTCATGCGAAAGGCAAATAGCAGTATCCCGCAATCGCAAAACTGATGGCAGTTTGCGGATTTGAAGATTTTTTGAAAATTGATGCGCTAGGTTATGTGCGTCCCCGTTTCTAACCTAGCAGGTATATTTATATGCCATTTGAAGCCAACCAGGAAGGCGCCGCTGCAACACACTTGGACGCAAGCCATTTACTAAAGTGTATTTCGCCTGAAGAAATAAGAGCTTTTCAGAAAAACGACATGCAATTCGCAGGAAAGACCTGCTCGGGAGTTTTGCCTGATTGCACGATCGACTTCGGCGCGGGAGTCGCCGATTCATCGCTTTACCTTCTGCATAGAACAGATGAACCTGGCGTATTCAGCCGCATTAGAGAACGCCTTTTCGGCTCCAATCACGATGATTTGATGAGACGGACCGATCGAGCCGCCGAGCAAGAAGCGCTATCCAAGCTGTCACCCAAAGAGCGACAACAGTATGAAGCGGAGAAGCGATCTCTGGAAGAGTATGAAAGAAGGCAGGGCTCAATGATGTCACTGGTTCCTACAGGCGAAAAACCGCCGGCGACACCGACCATGGATAAAGTCCATCAACAAGCCCAGAAGATTGAGTGCGCGGCACGCCAGTACGTAATCGAGCATATGACGCCGGAGGAACGCAGACAGCTCGAGAAGGAACAAAAGGAATTTGACGCACAATCTCGCCGACGAAGCGGAACGCCCTACGATGCGACCATTTACGTGCCGGTGCCGGAACCAGGCCCGATGATGCGCGAGGTTGAAAAAAGAACCGGCAATGCAATCAAGTTGCACGTATAACCTGATAATCTACTTCCGCGTCCTCTCTGACGAATGAAGGCGTCGAATCATCGCCTAGATTGAGGAAACGTCCAGAACTCGCGGAAACTTTTTCGCCCGGCAAAATGATGCCGCGAAGATTGAGGGGATCAACGGATGACACCTCAATGGATTTCAATGCATCGGTTGGCTGATCGCGATTCGCTCTGAGCGACTCCAAAGCCTCCGGCAGCGCGAATTGCTCGCCGGAGAAGCCTGATACAAAACGCCCTCCGCGTATTTCGCCACGAGCTTCCTTACGGCGCAAAATAGGCAGCATTTCTCGCCAGGTCGGCACAGTCGTCTCACGAGTCAGAAGATCTTTGAAAAGAACACCATAACGATTGAGCAGCATCATGCAGGCACTTTCTACAGCGTTTACTTCTTCATCTGAAGTTAGTTCACCGAGTATGGACCATCGCCCGGCTGCGTTTCGGGGGCGGGAATCGCGAGCACTGCCCTGTCCACTGCGGCGTTTAGGATCTATGAGAGAACGCAAGTTGTCGAAACCATCAGCGGTGGCAAGACCAGCCGCTACCAACTCCCAAAGTGCCATCTCCACCTCGGCTTTCAACAAACCGGTAAACCTGGTCAAATCCGCAAAGAACAACGCACCTCGCTGTCTCAGTTGTTTGAACACCAGACGAGCATTTGTAGAAAGGCAATATTGATCGACATTTTCAGCAGAACGCCTGCAGTAGGAAATCCAGTCACATTCCTGGCGTATAAAAAATGTCATTGGCGATACGCTGCTTGGTATGACTCGTCGCCCTGCAATTTCCTTAGCCAAATTGGTATCGCTTACCAGGGAAAGCGGGCGTGTCCTTTCGTCACGATCGGAAACGATAGACACGCTCAATGCTGGATCAAGTTTTGGCGAGTGGTCAGCAGACTCTTTATCAGCCAGCGTTCGAACGATCGGCATACCGTAACGCGGTCGTTGAAAGACAAATTTCCTGGGTGCAGGATCTACAGGCAAAACCGTGGCAGGGTGTGGCGAAATTCTTCCCCAACCGATCGTGCCTGTCATGCAAAGTTGATCCAAATCAGCGGAGGTAAACTTGCGAATTCGCTTGGGAAGAATTTGTGTTTCCCACGCATTAGCGGGCAATTCAAAACCTTGAAGTTGATTCAAGATCTGCTGCAGTCCGCGCACTCCGACCAATTGCGTTCCGGGAGCAACGTGCTGCCACCTGGTCAAGAAGAGCATAAATTCTTCGCGGGTTACAGGTCGGATCTGACGCCGCAAGCCATCGACAGTCAGTCGGTGAATGCGAGCCAGAAGGCGCCTGTCGCACCACTCTTCTTCAAGTCCGGTAAATTTACCGCGCATGATCGAGCCTTGAGCTTCTACTTTTAAGAGAGACACATCGACATCGAATTGCTGAAAACCTAACAGTTCGGATAAAACAGATGCTTTGACCGGACCGAGATAACACATCCAGCCACGCATCATCAGATCTACGGCTTCTTCGCGCGAATAGGTCTTATCATCGATATCGGGCAGATGATCCTCGAAGTTCGCATCCGGATAAATGGCAAGAAATGCATTCTTTCTTTCCGTTGCTACCCAAAAATCATTGCCGTCGATCGTCGCTACACCGGCCCGCCTCTGATTCAGCAAGCTGCGGAAATGAATGCTCCAATTAATCATCCCGCCGTCGCGAATAATCATTGAAAGATGAGGCGGGGCCGCTATTACAGTATAGAGAAAATCATGCAGGTCGTCTTCATTGCGAATGTCAGGCCAGGCTTCCATTTGTACTTGACCAATGGCATATTCATCGAGACGTCCTGCCGTTGAAGCAATTGAATCCGGCAACACACGTCGAAGCTCAACGGCGCGCGCTCTTCTTTCTTCAAGCGGCGCATCATCGAGATAGGCATACGGATTAGCGTTTAGAATCTCATGCGAAAAAACAGAAGGAGAAGGAGTATCGATCGCATGAGTAGCAATTGCGCCTTCCTTCAGATCGCGCAGCAGTTCAATGAAGCCATCGACATCCAGTGCTTCGGTAAGAGCATCTTTCATCGTTTCCTTAATTAAAGGATGATCGGGAATAGCAATCTCACCCACGATGTTGTCTTGGCAGGAAGCGGCCTGAGGAAACACGGCAGTAAGAAGATCTTCGGCTCGCATTCTCTGAATCTGCGGTGGTACTTTCTTGCCGCCCTGATAGCGCAAAAGTGCAAGAGAACGATTGGCCGCCCAGCGAAAACGGGTGGTGAACAGCGGAGATTGGAGGATAGCTTGTTCCAAAACATTCACAACAGTCTCGGTGCTGAGAAATTGAAAGACATCCGCCAGAGGAAAACTGTGACGTTCGGAAAGTGAAATATTGATACCATTCTCAGTGGCTTGAGCTTGCAATTCCAGATCGAAATTTCGGCAGAATTTCTTGGTCAATGCCATGCCCCAGGCTTTATTTATGCGGCTGCCGAAAGGCGAATGAATCACCAGTTGCATGCCTCCGGCTTCGTCAAAGAATCGCTCGGCTATCACCAATTTCCTTGATGGAATGCCGCCTAAAATCGCTTGACCTTCCAGAACGTAAGAAACAGCTTGAAATGCAGCGAACTTACTCAGCCCACAATTATCAACCAACCAACTTTCAGCGCGTGCAGCGCCATAGCGAGGAATTCCTGTCGTCTTTGCCAGGTCGGACTCATGGCAATCAGATTCGGCGTTGTCAAAATCTTCTTCATCCGCGCTCAAAGCAAGTCGGCTAATTTCCTCTCGCAATCCGGACAGTTGCTCCGAGAGCTCCTTTGATCTGCCCGGTGCTTCACCACGCCAGAATGGCACGCTGGGCTGTGCTCCGTTAGCATCGACAACCCAGACACGCCCGGCTTTTCCTTCTATTTTGGTGATCTTCCAAGAGGTAGTTCCCAGCAGCATCACATCGCCGGCCGAACTTTCAACGGCGAAATCTTCATCGAGTGTTCCCACCATCAAGCCATCAGGCTCAGTGAGAACTGTAAACATTGCTGTTTCTGGAATGGCACCGGCATTGGTGACTGCAGCCAAAAGACTGCCGCGGCGGGCCTTGACCATGCCATTGACACGGTCGCGAATCAGGAAAGCGCCATAGCGTGCTCTGACATCAGAGAGTCCACTCGCCAACATTTGTAAGACATTTTCGAACTCCGAGCGTTGCAGTTCGCTATACGGATAAGCTCTCTTCACGAGATCGAAAAGGTCGTCTTCACGCCAATCACGCGTTGCGCAGGCGGCAATAATTTGCTGGCAGAGAACGTCGAGAGAAGTTTTTGGAATCAAAAGTCGATCAAGATCGCCCTCGTTAATCGATTTGATAAGCGCTGCACATTCAAGCAAGTCATCGCGAGTAGTGGCAAACAGGCGACCTTTCGGAATGGCGCCCCGCCAGTGTCCTGCACGACCTATGCGTTGAAGCGCAACAGCAATATTGCGCGGTGAGCTTATCTGGCAGACAAGATCAATGGCACCAACATCGATACCAAGCTCCAACGAGGCGGTAGCAACAAGTGCTTTCAACTCTCCTGCTTTCAAGCGCTTTTCCGCTTCCAATCTCAGCTCGCGCGAAAGACTGCCGTGATGCGCCAGAACCAAGCTCTCTCCGGATTTGTCGCCATTTTCCTCATTGATCATTTCGCCCAGTTTATGCGCAAGCCGCTCGGCAAGTTTGCGCGTGTTGACGAAAATCAAAGTGGACGTATGCTCTTTGATAAGTTTCAAAAGTTTTTCGTAGATTTCTCCCCAAAGCTCGTTGGTGGCGACAGCTCCCAGCGGAGACTCGGGAATTTCCACAGCAATATCAAGCTGGCGCCTATGACCGACATCGACTACGTGCGGCAGATCTCGCCCATTACCGGCTAGAAATTGCGCAGTTAACTCAATAGGTTTTTGCGTGGCAGAAAGCCCGACACGATTGGGTGGCTTCCAGGTTAGAGATTCCAGGCGCTCCAGAGAAAGAGAAAGGTGAACTCCTCTTTTATCGTCGGCCAGAGCATGAATTTCATCAACAATAACGGTCTCGACTTCTCGCAGAATTGCTCTGCTCTTCTCAGCGGTGACCATGATGTAGAGAGACTCAGGAGTAGTTACAAGAATGTGCGGCGGACGCTTGAGCATAGTGCGTCTTTCAATGGCAAGCGTGTCTCCGGTGCGCACCATGGTGCGAATTTCCGGCATCAGCAGATTGTTTTCCATCGCCAGATCAAAAATTTCTTTGAGCGGCACTTGCAAATTCTTCTCGACGTCGTTGCTCAAAGCCTTTAAAGGCGAAACATAAATCACTTCGGTGTGATTGGAAAGTTTGCCATCCAGAGCTTTTCGAACCAGTTTGTCGATGCAAACCAGAAAAGCAGCAAGTGTTTTGCCGGAACCTGTCGGCGCCGCAATCAGTGTCGTTTCGCCCGCCAGAATATGCGGCCACCCGGCAATCTGCGGCTCGGTCGGCGTGCCGAATCGGGCGCGAAACCACTGAGCAACCAATGGGTGCGCCCAATCAAGCGCTTCCGGAGAAGGCATTGGAGAGTTCACCGTCGTAACATCCATAGCGGTCATTGTATGAGCTGCAAAGACTTAGTGCCAGAGGTGGATACCGTACATAGATACGGTAGCAGACTTCCGCAAAATTGCAATGCATTTTTTGTTGGCAAAAATCCCGCGTCCGGGGGACATCGCCGACAAAAGGAAATAGAATAAGCCGGGAATATGATTGCTGAAAGCATCTCGTATTCGTGCAAGGGTATGCAGGTGGGAGCATTTACCCAATGAGCCAGGAATTTGACAAAACCAGACAGCAAGCCGAGCAAGCCCTATCTCAAGGGCAGTTTGCAGTGGCTGAGCCGCTCTTTCGCAAAGCAGCACAAATTGCCGAAACAGCTTTTCCAGCAAAGGATCAGCGCCGCTGCCAGATGCTGTCAAAGCTGGGAGAATCTCTTTCCCACCAGCAAAAGTTCGTCGAAGCTCAGCAAGTCTTAGAACAGGTAATTTCGCTTAAGTCCGAGCAATTCGGACCGGGCAACCTGGAAGTCGCACACGCGCTCAACGATCTGGCCGGCTTGTTCTACGAACAAAGCCGATACAGAGAAGCCGTTCCTATTTGCACGAAGATCCTCACAATTTACGAACGCAGCCTCGGCAAAGATCACTTGGATGTCGCCACTATTGCGGTTAATCTGGCAATGCTTTACCACACACAGAACCTTTATGACGAAGCAGAGCCTCTCTATAAGCGGGCCTTGGACGTGCGCACCGTAAAGCTCAGCGCCGATCACCCCGATGTAATCAATGTTCTTGAGAACTATGCAACCCTGCTTCTGGCCTCAGGCCGGTTAGAAGAGGCAGAATATTTAAAAACTTGCGTAATGGGTCGCGTATCCGGGCGCATGCGCTCTACAATGCACGATATACCGGCTTTCAAGCGTTCCCCCTAATTTTTTCGGGGTCCCAGTAAAGACTACATACCTGTAGACCAAAGCTCTCAGGCGCACCACTATCAAGTTTCCGGAGCATCGATGAAGCATATTGCAACTTGCCTGGCGTTTTCACTGCTGTGTGGCATAACTCTGCCGAACACATTCGCCCTGGCCGCATCTAACGTTCCTGTATCTCAGCCCTCCGTCAACATTCCGGTGTCCAGTTGGGCAGATCCGAATGTGACACCAAGAGCGGTAATGGTGTGTATTCACGGTTTGGGTCTGCATAAAGGCAATTACGAAGACTTCGGCAAACGTCTGGCTGAAGAGGGCATCATTACTTATGCCATGGACGTTCGCGGTTTTGGCGAGTGGCAGAAATACAAGCAATATCGAAAGGTCGACCTGAAGGGCGCTCTCAACGATCTCAATTCGATTCTTACCGCCATCAAGACTAAGTATCCGGATTTGCCCATTATTCTCACCGGCGAATCCATGGGTGGCGCTTTTGCTCTGCACGGAGCAGCCCTGAATCAGGATAAAGTAGCGGGGCTTATCTGCTCAGTCCCGTCGGGCGACCGCTACAGGGGCGAGGACGATGAATTACACATCGCACTCAACGCAATCTTCCGCGGCTTCGACGCCAATATTAATGTAGGCAAAATGGTGGTCAGACGTTCAACCACCAATGAAAAACTTCGCCAAGAATGGAAGAACGATCCGTTGGCTCGCATGGAGTTCTCACCGAACGAACTTATGCAGTTCCAAAGCTTCATGAAACAAAATGAGGAGATGGCGCACCTGGTCCAAAAATCACCGGTACTTTTCGTACAGGGCGGCAAGGACAATTTGGTTTTGCCGGCAGGAACTTTCGCCCTGAAAAAAGCGTTGGGCACAGCCAACAGCCAGTTTGTTCTGAGCGGCAGCTCTGAACACTTGCTCTTCGAAAGCAATCAGTTCAACGACAAAATTGTTGCGTATGTGCTGGCGTGGATTGATAAAAACGTCACTCCCTTGCCAGATTCCCGACTCGCCATGAGCGCTCCCGACACGGTCGCCTCCGTCCGCGACAACCCACAGGCGCCGGACATTCAAATAGCATCGAATAAGGAAAAAGAGAAACCGGTGGAAAACACCCCTCAAGATACGGTCGCAATGGCAAATCCGGCGGATGCAACCAGCCAAGCGCCGGTATCGAATGCCGGAATCTCTTATTGGATCGAACTCAAGCGCGGCGGCAAAAGATTCCGCTGCAACAGCCGCACAGCTTTCAAATCTGGTGACGAAATTCGCTTCCATGTCATCCCCGAAGTGGATGGATACGCGTACGTTGTTCTCAAACAAGGAACGAGCGGCAGTAAAGCAGTTCTGTACCCACCAGCCAATCAACAGCACAACATTCTGAGAGCTGATTCCGACTATCCTCTTCCATATGAAGGCTGGCTGGCATTCGATAATACACCCGGCATCGAAAAATTGAGTCTAGTATTCTCGCGCCAGAAAGTGGACACCAACCACTTCACCAACGATCGCATCGAAGTTGCATACATCGGTGAAACCGGTTCAAAAGACATCGTACCGACAAGAATGAAACTTTCGTTCGATTCGGAGGCTCCGAACATAATTTCAGCCGACGTTGCCGAAACCACATCGATCGCGCAAAACAGCAACAAGCGAAGCAATATGACACGGCTTGTGTGCCTTGATACCGGCGTTCTTGCGGTAGACATAGCATTGCATCATCATTAACCTCCATCATTAAACTCATGGGACAAATCGTAGAAGGATAAGTAAATGACAAGGTTTTCTCTCGTTTCTTTGATGGCGCTTGTTTCACTTTCGCTCACTTGCCCGATCGCGGCGCTGTCTGCCGATGCTGATTCTACGCCTGTTCCTGAAGGACCTGGGCAAGGCATTCAGTTTACCCAGATGCAAGATATCAACCCGAATGCCAGCGCCACAAACCGCCCGGTCAAACAAAAATGGGCGGTAGTCGTCGGCATCGCCAACTTCGCGGAAAGGCGTTTGATTGGCGATGATCTGGTAATGGATAAAGCGGCGCGCAAGTTTTATGACTATCTGGTTGATCCCAAAGGCGGTCGTTTCGACAAAGAACACGTTCGCATGCTCGTTAACACAAGTGCAACTCGCGCCAATGTTTTGAACACGCTGGGCGAAAAATGGTTGGGTGCGCTGGCTGGACCTGACGATCTCGTTGTCGTGTTTATTGCAACCGAAGCATTTCCAATGATTGAAGGTGGTACTTACCTTGCCGCTTACGATGCGTCTCTCACAAATGTTTTCGGCACCTGTTTTTCCATGCAAGATCTGATGAGCACTCTTAAAAAGAATGTGAAAACAGATCGAATTGTTTTGGTGCTCGAATCGAAGTATTCCGGAGCCGCCAGCCTGGAATCCGGAGCTAAAGCCATTTTCCACGGCTTCAACATCGATCTGGAAAAGGTCATCATGGGCAAAGGAAACATCATTCTGTCTTCCAGCCGTCCCAATGAAGAAACCTATGGTGATGACTTTTCATCGAGCTTGATCGAGTGTTTGCGCGCAAATGATGGTTTGGTGCCGCTCAGTATGGCGTTTGCCAAAGCAAAGGAAATGACCGAATACAAAACCAGCCACTTCAGCAAGGGCGGCAAGAAGCAATCTCCTGTTCTCAAATCCAATTGGACTGGAAACGATCTAGTGATTGGGGTTCCGCCTGCAGAACAAGTTTCCGGCATCCCATCCGGCGTGAATGCGTTTCTCTCCGCCGAAGCACACTACATAAAAGCAAATACCGCAGTAGTTAACAACAAGATGGACGATGCCATCAAAGAGTATGAGGAAGCTTTGAAAATCGATCCGACGTATGCGGACGTCTTGAGCGACTACGGAACGGTTATGGGCTACAAAGGCCGGTGGGATCTGGCGGCAGATTTGTTCAGACGAGCCTGCGAAGCCAAACCTAATGATGCATTATTCGCATACAACTACGCTCTTGCGTTGAGAAAACTCAATCAGCCGGAAGAATATTTGAAACAAATGAGCCTGGCCTATCGCTTGAATCCTAAGGATAGAGGCGTCCTGATTGCCCTTTCCGACGCTTCATCAAAAATGGGTGACACTACCGGGTCAATCCGCTATTTGCAGGAAGCGTTGACGCTTTATCCAGAGAATGCCGATTTGCACAATTCGATGAGCGTCGCATTGTTCAAGGCAGGCGCTTTGCCTCAGGCTATCGACCATGCTCGGCAGGCTGTTTCCCTTAATCCAAAACTGACATCCGCGCGAATAAATCTCGGATCGACTTTGCTTAAGGATGGCGACTTGAAGGGTGCGGCGGACGCCTATCGTGAAGCCGCCAACATTTCTCCCAGCGATCCGGAAGCACATTTTGGACTGAGCAGAGCACTTGAGAAATTGGGAGATAAACCTGGAGCTAAGACCGAGCTTTCGAAATTTATCGAATCCACTTCACAGAGCGATGCCAGGCTGCAAGACGCGAAACGTCGCCTGTCCGAGCTTTCTCAGTGAATTTTTTCTCAAACTGACAGTTTAAGGTGTTACTGACCACCGTTCTGTGGGCTAAACAAAACAGTGAGCCTTCTATATCAGCCTTCGCGGGCAATCCGCCAAGAGAGTGACGGCTCTCTTGCGGCAAAGGCTTAGTTGCGGCTATCTAGCAAGTCGAGGAGAACGGATAGTGAAGTGGTGTCCAAACTGTCAGGCATCCCATCAGACCCAAAGTACAACCTGTCCTAAAGATGGGGCCTTTTTGCTGGACGTAGATGCGGTGAAAGTCGAAGAAACCTTGCCACCGATCAACACCACCGTCGGTAATGGTTACGAATTGGTCGCAGGTCCTATCAAAGGAAGCAAGAGCGCAGTCTATAAAGCACGGCAAAAGCTTTTCGACCGCACAGTCGTCCTGAAAATTCTGCTGCCTAATCTGAAAGGTCTGGCAGACTTCGTTCACCGCTTCCAGAACGAATCGAAAATCGTCTCTCAGTTGAGTGACAGCCACATTGCCGGCATTTTTGATACTGGAACATTGCCCGGAAACCTGCCATTCCAAGTCGGTGAGTATTGCGAAGGTTCCTCACTGGCAGAATTGCTGCGCCGCGATGAAATCGAAATGTCGGAAATCATCAGCGCAGCCAGCCAGGTTTGCGACGCACTTAATGCAGTGCACAAGCAAGACTATGTGCATTTAGGATTGAAGCCCAATCACATCATGATCCAATTTTTGGAAAAGAATGAACTGTCAGTCAAGCTGATTGATTTCTATTATTGCGAAAGCACCGGCGCACATCCGCCGAATACGCACGATACGCCTGGATTGTTCCGCAACTGTGGCTTCCCCAGTCCGGAACTGTTGCAAGGCAAGCGCATAGACGCGCGTTCGGATATCTATTCCTTGGGTTGCGTATTGTACAAAGCACTTACCGGTCACGCGCCATTCTCCGGCACGGATGCAAAAGAATTAGGCATGAAGCACATTGAAGAGAAGCCGAAACCGTTGCATCAAATTTGCACCAAGCGCGATTATCCCGCAGTACTAAATAACTGCGTCATGACTGCGCTTGAAAAACAACCGGAAAGAAGATTTCAAAACATTCTAGAAATGAAACGCGAGCTGCAGATGATCGCTCCAAGCCTGCTCTAAAGTTGTACGATTTCAGTCAACTCGACTTCGGCTTGACCGGTCTTATTCTTCTTCAAACTTGATAGAAACTGCCACCATCTCGCCGTGCTCAGATGGGATCGTTGTGATACGAATATCCAACTCAACGCCTGTTTCAGTCCACTTCAACCTGCGATCTTGTGGTTTATTCTTTTCTTCCATGGACAAACCAGCAATCGATTTATAGCAGCGAAGCAGCTCACCATGAATGTGTTTCTCCAGCTTCGTAGCTTCGATGAGCGCGCCATCATACCAATAGCGCAATTCCAATTCGTTGGTCTGGGGCTCGATATGCACGTCAGAGAAACCATTGTCTGCGGCCTTGTTGATAATGTCTCGAGCAAGTGCCAAAAGATTTTGGTCAAGCGGTGGTGGTCCTGGCGGTGCCGCAGGTGCCGGCGGTGCAACAGGTGCGGGTGGCGCAGCAGGTGCAGGTGGCGCAGGTGCTGGTGGCGCAGCAGGTGCTGGTGCGGCAGGTGCGGGTGCGGCAGGTGGAGGAACAGCAGGTGCAGGTGCGGGAACGGGAGCTTGAGGTGGCACAGCCGGTGCCACTGCCTGTGGTGCAGGAGCTAAAGGAGCCGCTGTTTGAACTGGTGGAGCGGGCTGTGCCGGAAGAGATGGGTTTGAACCAGATTGTTGGGCACGTAAACCAGGAATCTGGTTCGGATTGATGCGCGGCATGGCAACTGCTGGTGCTCCTTGTTGCGGTGGCACCTGGGGAATTGCCGTGTTTTGAACTTGCGGTACGCTCTGCGGCGGTATCGAAGGTGGTGCGACCGTAACTGGCGCTGTGGGCTGTGGAGCCGGTGCTGGTGCTGGTGTCGGCACAGGTGTCGGCGCTGGTGTCGGCGCTGGTGCTGGTGCTGGGGGAGGTGAAGGAATCTGTGGTGTCACCGGCGGTACTGCTTGAGCTACCTGAGGAATTGGCTGAACAACAGCAGGCTGAGGCGGCACAGTTGGAACTGTTGGCTGTGGCGGCGCGGATGGAATCGGTCGCATTACTGCTTGCTGCGGTGGTTGAACAGCAGGAACAGGTGGCGGTTGGATTGGTGCTGGTGCTGGTGCTGGTGCTGGTGCTGGTGCCGGAGATGGAGCTAGCGCTGGCGGTGCAACAAGACCCGCTGGTTGCACCTTCGCAGGCTGGACGGGAGGTTGTTGAATCTGAGGAGCAGGTGGTGATGCCGGTTGTGGTGTTGTCTGAGCCGCTGGTACCGGTGTTACTGCAGGCATCGAGGGTGCAGGAGAATTAGCTGGAACCTGGGGAATGGCGGCTGCCGGAATAGAGGGTGCTGGAATAGCCGAGGATGGTTGAACTGGCGGAGGAGTAGGCGGAATGTTCAAACGTGGCTGAACGTTCAAATTCGGAATGTTCTGCGGTGAGATCGGAGCGGGCGGCGCGGCAGCAGGTGCAGGAGCCTTGTGAGCTGGAATCTCATGCAAAGTTGATTGTAGAACAGGTCTCGCTGGAATCGAAGTTGCAGGGACAGTAACAACAGGGGCAGGTCCCGGAGTTGCAGGTTGCGGCGGCTTTGCCAATGCCGCTATGCCTGGTGGCATTGAGGGAACTGTTGGGGGTTGCGGCGCGGCGGTCGGCACTGGTACCGGAGCTGGCGCTGGAGTTGGTGCAGGTGCAGGTGCAGGTGCCGGTGCCGGAGCTGGAGCTGGCGCCGGAGCTGGAGCTGGTGCTGGTGCCGGAGCTGGTGCCGGAGCAGGCGCAGGCGCAGGCGCTGGCGCTGGAGTTGGTGCCGGAGCAGGCGCTGGAGTGGGTGCTGGAGCTGGAGCTGGAGTTGGAGCCGGCGTTGGAGCCGGCGTTGGCTCCGGTGCAGGCGTTGGCGCTGGTTGGGGTTCAACAGCAGCAACCTCAGCAGCCGGTTCCTCGTCACCCCAATCTTGAATATCGGCAAACTCATCAATTCCTGTAATTTCAGGAACAGTGACGACTTCTAACTCACCAAATGTGAGGTTTGCCATTGCCTGGACTTCTTCGATTCCTGACAAAAACTCGTTGTCATTTATGTCAAATTCATCATCGACAATCGCTGCTTGCGCTTGAGCTTCCGGCATCGCCGGTGGTGCGGCAGCAGCAGTTTCAACTTCTGTAGTTGGGGAAGCAGATACAGGCTCCGAAGTTTCCGAAACTTCCGGCATCACTTCCGGAGTCGCGCTTACTTCAATTGCTACATCTGTTGCAGCGGAAGGAGCACCATTTGAAGGCACAACTTCAGGTGGTGGCGCTGACGCTGCAACTTCCAGATGCAGTTCGCCATTGGTTTGCACAAAGTGGGCGCGCAAGAAGCGTTCAAAGTCATCTTCGAGGCACACTGCCTTTCTGATTTCCATGCCTTTAAGTCTGAATTTGACGTCGTTCATCGCTGCCAGATCATCCGGATTGATCATTGCAACAGTGACTTTATTGTCTGATTTAGCCACGGGCAGAACTTTGCGCTGCTCAATAATCTTGGGCGGCAGAAGGCTTAAAACCTCATGGTCGATGCTCAGCGAGGCGAGCGAAATATAACTAGCACCAAACTGCATATCAAATGCATCCGACAATTCCATCTCGCCGGCAATTCCCAATCGATCGAGAACTTGACTCAGACTCTCACCTGAAGTTGCCAACTCGCTCCTTACAGTCGGAATTTGAGACGCTGTGAGGACTCCCATCTCTTGCAACAAATCTTCCTGCAAGAAGGGCGGCGGTTCCGTGCCGTCGGTTTCTAAAGTGACTGAAGTTTCCTGACTTTCCTCTGTAGCACTTTCGGCTTGTGGAGCTTCAGCGACCTCGGCTTCCACGCTGCCGACCGATTCATTTACTAATTCCGCTTCCGGAACTATGGTTGCAATTTCTGCTTCAGGCGCTGCTTCCTCTGCAAGCGTATCGGCAAGGTCGGCGATCTCATCCAAGAGGGAGGCAGCGTCTTCGTGAGCCTCTTGAACTATTTCTGTAACTCCTTGAACGACTTCTTCTGCAACAGGAATTTCTTCCTCTTGCGCGATTATCTCGGGTTGAGAGTCAATAGCTTCACTTTCCGCCGTCTCAGGCCCGGTAACTTCGCTTTCGATCTGCTCTGCAGTGGGCTCTTCATCTGCGGATTCTGCTTGAAAATCGCCAACTGGCGGCTGTTCGGAAATCTCTTCGACTTGCGCCTCTGCCTCGACTGCTTCGACTGGAACCGGTTCCTCAGCGACTTCCGGAAGCGATTCGACTTCTTGTGCAAATTCTTCCTGCGCCGATTCAACAGCAATCTCAGACTCTGATACTGTTGTCTCTTCCTGGAGAGATGGTGCTTCACTTGCAGCAGTCTCGCCGGATGCAACTGCTTCCTCTGCAGCAGCGGAAGCTTCTTCCCATGCTTCTTCTGCATCGGCGAGCGCTTCTTCCACCGCTGCTGTCGAAGCAGCCAAAGCCTCCGATGCTTCAGCAAGAGCATCGCTAACAGCTAGTTCTTCAGTCTCGGCACTTTCTTGTGACCATGCCATGAAGGCAGCAGCGCCAGGATCTGCGGCAGCCACATTATCAGCAGGGGACGGTTCCTCAGCTTCTGCAGTCGACTGCGGAAGCTCCGACTCCTCGGTTGCTTGCTCTGCTGTAGGGTCAAAGCCCAGCTCTTCAAAATATTCGGCAACGGCCTGCTCTGTATCTTGATCGGACACGACCTCAGCTAATGGTCCTTCACTATATTCCTGTACGACATCACTGGTCTGTTCTGCACTGGCTCCGGCATCGAGAGGTGTGTTCTCATCGATCTGGTTCATCCATTCAGGAACAACTTCCTCTGCTTTCTGTTCTTGAGGAACAATCTGCTGAGAATCGGACCTCTTTTCCTTGAAAAATTTCTTGGCGCCTTGACTGCTATGTGCGGCGCTGCCCAATTTGCTGCCTAAAAGTGAAGATCCACCAAACTTGCCCGGCGATTCTCCAACACCACTTGCGGTGTCATCTGCAACTGCTGCCGGTTCGGCAGGAGCCGGCGGTCTGGGAGGTGGTGGGGGCGGTGGCGATGCGGAAGGCTCATTCTTCTTGCCGCCTTTCTTACCGCCCATCATGCCGCGCAAAGCGGACAATTTTCCTGACTTCTCCTGGCTAGGGTCGCTATCTGCCTTTCTCGGTGCATTATCCTTGCGAAAGATTGAACCGATACCCTTAGGCTGAGGCTTCTCCGCAGGCGGAGGACTGGCATCTGCCTTTGGAGCAGGGATGGAATCCAACTCGCTGGCATCGAACTTCGGAGTGGGGATAGCGTCGAGTTCGCTGGCATCCAGCTTAGGCGCTGCTATGGCATCAAGTTCGCTGGAGCTGATTTTAGGTGTCGCAATAGAATCCAGAGACCCTGTGTCGTACTGAGCCGAATATGTACCTGAACTCAAGGACGGCGCTTGGGCAACCGTTTCACTGGTTACTGCGTCAGCATCATTCTCTTGCGCGGCATATTCCTGACACTGTTCATTAAAATCAACACTCGTCCCGTTGTCGCTGGCAACGTCTTCCTGCACCGATTCGTTCGGCGCCGCGTCGGTATCGTCCGCGGTATCATCAGCGCTGCTGCCGTATTGCTCGATTTCTTCAGACGGCAGCACCTCTTCAACTTGAGCCTGTTCTTCGGAAAGTTCTTCGGCAATTTCCTCAGGCTGTTCCTGCGATTCAACTTCTTCAGCAAAATCACTGTCATCGACCGGCGCCACGGCTCGGTCCGGCATATGGCGCATCTTTTCGATTTGATCGAGGAATATTGCAAAATCGTCTTCAAAACAAACAAGCGGTTTAATATCGATCTCGACGTTTGCTTTAATGGCCTTCATCGCTGCCGAACTGTCCGGATTGACCATAGCAACGGTCAAGCGGTTGCCATCTATGTGAATCGGAACAACATGGTGCTCTCGAATTACGTCTTGCGGCAGCAGATCGACGGTGGGCAGGTCCGGACTGATGGTGTGCAATGCCAGATAATTTACGCCGTACTGCAGTTCCAGCGTGTTCTTCACTTGTTTCTCAGTAGCTAGATTCAGGCGCTCCAGGATGATGCGCACAGGTTCGCCGGTTCTTTCCTTCTCCTGCACCACTTGTTCCAAATCGGCATCAGAAAGCAAGCCGTTGTCGACGAGCAGCTCAGCAAGCTCTTTGCTGATAGAGGACATGAAAACTCACCTAACTGGCTAGCTAGCCAAACACCGAAGGACCAACAAACGCTCTACCGCAGGAATCGTCAAAAATTGTCAGTTTCCGCACCGGAAGACGCCGATAACATAACATTTTGAAGGCTGCGACATGCGCCGAAATAGTTGTTCCCGACCGTATTAATATATAAACCTAAACAAGCTAAGTACGGATGATCGCAAGCGCCACAGGCTGGCGTTCTCAACTGTTCGTTGAAAACATTCAGAGCGTCGGATAATTCTCAACAATCATGAGTTACGGCGCTTCTGCGGCTCAATTTCCGTCCAGGTTCCAAACCATTCAACAATTGAGCCGGTGCATGAGCGCAAGGCCACAGCGCGTCCAAGATGCCAGCGATAGGGATTGCCAGACACTTTACCGACGCCTATGGCGCGCTTCAAGCGAAACTCCACCTCGTAGCTGTCGCCCGTCAAAAGCGCCTTGTTCCACTCAGACAAATAAATGGGCAAGTCGTCCGGATGTATCAGCAAAGTCCAGGCATCATTAAGGCTTTGCTCCACGGATAGTCCGGTAAACTCGGTCCACCGGTGATTGAAAAAGGTGAACTTCCCTTCCGCGTCGGCTGACCAAACAATTTGAGGAATGGCATCGGCAAGCATTCGGAAGCGCAACTCGCTCTCGCGAATTTCATCCTGCTGGCGTTTCTTGTCATCGATGTCAGTCGAGGTGCCGAACCATTCTCGAATAGTGCCGTCGGCATTGAAAATGGGCACCGAAAGGATGAGATACCAGCGGTAACTGCCATCCTGCGCACGCAACCGTGCCTCACACTCAAAAATAGAGCGTTCAACAACGCACTTTTCGCCCAAATGGCGCATCAGCTCAGTATCTTGAGGATGCACGCAAGCATCCCATTTATAAGGCTGCTCAGATGGTATCGGCAAACCTGTATAGTCCAGATAACGCTTGTTGCTGTAGATGACGTGCCCTTCAGCATCGCATACATTGACCAATTGCGGAATGTTGTCGGCGAGCAACTGGAAATGCGCTTCTTTCAAGAGGAGTCGATACTCTGAAAGGGTTGTCGGTTGCAGGCTGACGAGGTAAGCGAGCACCTGGTCCGGAAATTCCGGCAGGCTGACCACGCCGACCAGCACCGGCACCTTGCTGCCGTCTTTGTGCAGCAACTCTTTTTCAAATGGTCCGGCTTTGCCTGTTTTCGCCAATTCAGCAACAGCGCCCAAATCGACAAGAGAATGCTCTTGCGGAGTAATGTCGTTCCATTTAACGGCTCCGGATTCAAGTTCTTCCTTGCTGTAACCAAGCAAGTCTTCCATCGCCTTGTTTACTTCGAAATAACGCCCGCTGACGTCGCAACGCACAAAAGCCAGCAGGTTTGCATCGACGAATCGCTTCAATGCTCCTGCATCGGTGAGTATTTGGGT
>JADYYD010000517.1 GCA_020853845.1 Candidatus Melainabacteria bacterium | reverse complement strand
TGTATGCCAAGAGTAATCTTGTTCGATCCCATAGTCAATACGGAATTCACGAATTACTCCGCTTCCGACACAATTGACAAGAGGCTGAATGTGCTTGTTGTAAAGAGGTTTTGGGCGTTCTTTATTAACGACTCTTAAACCATAAGATGATTAGACCGAGCGTTCCCACAAAGAGATTGGGCATCCAGGCAGCCATGATGGGCGGTATTCGGCCGGCTTCGCCCAATGCGCCTGATGTGGATTGCAGAACGTAGTAGATGAAGACTACGACCGCCGAATAGATAAGTCCAAGATTGCTTCGCGATCGTCTTGCCAGCAAGCCGAGCGGTGCTCCCGCCAGGGCTACGATCAAACAGGCAAGGGGTTGAGAGAATTTTTGATAATAGCGGACAAGCAAATCGTTTGATACCGCATTTGATTCCTTGAGCAAATTGATGTAATTGCCCAACTCCCACATGTTCATTTCTTTCGGATTTACTTTGCCGCTTTCCATGACTTTCTGCACGTTTTGAATGCCGGGCAGGGTGAGCTTCTTGAACTGGAGGATGCGGGTGATATCGCTGTCGCCGGCAAGAACATAGGTTCTTCCTTCGCTGAGAATCCACTCTCCGTGATTCCAAACCCCGTTGGCGGCGCTGATGATCTGCACTAATTTATCGCGCGTAAAATCAAGAATGATCACGTTATACAGATTCTTGCCATTGCACAGACCGATATAGAACACTCGATTGAGGTTCAAATCTTTCCCTCGTTCCATATACGTGAAATTGGCTTGGCCAGAGGGAAGCTCTGACTTATACAGGGCGAGGAACTCGAGTTTTTTCGAGGTGCGGTTGGCGGCGGGAACTACCAGCTCGTTTACACCGAAACTTGCAACACTAGTCATCAAGCCGAACAAGAGCGGAGCGACCATGATTCGGTAGAATGAAACGCCGCTCGTGCGCATGGCGATAATTTCCGAATCGCTGGAGAGTCTGTTGAAAACGAGCAGTGTGCCAAGCAAAACGCCGATCGGAATCGTCATAACGATGATCTCGGGCAAGTGCAAGCCGAGGATCGTAAACGCCATATTAATAGGAACGCCGGCGCGCATGATCAAATTGAAGATGGTCTTCAATTGATCGGCACCGAACCATACGCCGGTGACAATACCGATACCGAAGAGAAGCGGCTGCCAGAACTCGTTGGCGATATAACGATCGATAAGTTTGATGCCGCCGATCATAGAACGAAGTCCTCTCCGAGATACTGCTTGCGTGCCACTGGACTGTCTGCTACTTCGCGCGACGAGCCTGCCACGAGGATCTTGCCATAGTCGATAAGATAGGCCCGGTCGGTGATTTTCAAAGTTGCACGCGGGTTGTGGTCTGTAATGAGAACACCCATGTTCCATTCGTCGCGCAGGCGGCGGATCAAGCCCTGGATGTCCACGATTGAAATCGGGTCGATACCGGTAAACGGTTCGTCCAGCAAAATAAATTCCGGTTCGATCGCCAGACAACGAGCGATCTCCAGACGGCGGCGTTCACCACCGGACAGGGCCACTGCAGTCATGTTGCCCAGGTGGCTCAAGCCGAACTGCTCGAGAAGCCAGTCAATGCGCTCGTTTTGATCGCGTCTGGACATTTTGCGCAATTCCAAAACCAGACGAATGTTTTCTTTGCAGGTCAATTTGCGAAAGATGCTGTTTTCCTGAGGCAGGTAGCCGACGCCCATCCGGGCGCGTTCGTGAATGGACTTCCTGGTCATGTCCTTGTCGCCCAGCGATATACGTCCGCGCTCCGGTTTGACCAGACCCAGGACCATGTCGAATGAAGTCGTTTTTCCGGCGCCGTTTCTGCCGAGCAGACCGACTACTTCGCCGCGGCTGACGTGAAAGCTGACGCCGTCAACTACTTTACGTCCGCTGTAGCTCTTTTGCAGACTTTCGACCTGCAGGGTCTTTGTCGCGGCAGCCGTTCTATTTCCACTAATCGCTGATGCTGTCATTTTGGAGTTTCCACCTTTGAGGCGCTCAGCTTGGTGCTTTGTGCCTGCTTGTGTTCAGTGTTGGCCATTATGTTTTTGGGCATGTTGGGCATGGCGAACTTAGGACCGCTTTGCGCGGGCGCTCCCGGACCTTTGGGCCCGTTCTGCAATATAAATGCTTTGGTATTTCCCTCGGCGATGACTTTGTTGTCGGCAACCGTGTAGGTGATGCGGTCGGCAATCCAGCGCTTTCCTGTTTGCGTTATCTGGCAGCGCCCGAAAAGAAGCACCTTCTCAGTTTGTCCGGTCTCGACATTTTTGACCATGATCATTTTTGGTGCCACACCGATGGTGTCTTGATAGAACAATTTGACGTTGCCGTCGGCGGTGCATCTGCCTGTGTTTTCGCTGTAGTCTTGGGCATCGGAGAAGATGACGATCGGAGGTTCATCCTTTTGTGGAACAGAGGTTGCTGCATTGCCTGCCAGTCCGTCTTGCATATCTTCAGTGCTGGCAATCAACTGCCCTGCCGCAGACGCTGTGTCGGCGCCAATCGGCTTTACAGGCTTCCTGGCACCGCTCGGGTTAAAGGCGGTGAATGGGCCCCCCTTTTTAGTGGCTTCAGCTTGTTTAGTCTGAACCACTGTTGATTTCACATGTCCTGTTGCTTGTAATCGCTTCGTCGTCAGGAAGTACGTCATTAAATCGGCTTCGGTACAATTGGCGCCCTGCGTGGCTTTCACGTTGCCGGTAAAGAGCGCCGTCTCTGGTTTTTGCTCGGCGTCATAAACAAGTTTCAAGGTGTCCGATTTGACGAAGATGTCTCCGGTTTTCACCCGCACGTTGCCGCGCGCATCAAACTGCCCTGTAGTGCGGTTGTATTGTTGATGATCGGCATCGGTCACGATCTTGTCGTGCTTGGCGGGCTCTTTTTTTGCTTGCTTGACCGGAGCTGAAGCCGTCGCTTCCGGAGCATCAGGCATCTTTATTGGATTGCCATCAACATCCAAAGACACTTCCTGTTTTGGAGCCGGGGTTGCAGGGGGTGTTTTGCCTGTTGCCTTCGCTTCGATTTTCTTTGAAGTTTTGGTTGCATTGGAGCCGTCTTGCGGGATAACTTCCGAATGCGCATTTCCTTCGGCAATGATTATTGAAGATGCCATCTCGAATGTGAGCTTGTCGGCATGGATCAAGTTTTGCCCTTGTCTCAAGCGCGGATGACCAGTAAAAACTGCGCGCTGCGGCTTGCCGGCTGCATCTTTGTATAAAGTCGCCATGGGAGCATCGATGATGCTGTCTTTGTAAGTGACATGCACGTTGCCGCGAGCAACAACATGATCGTCTGCGAATTCTTGTTCGTTGGCTTGAATATCGATTGTGCCGCTGCCGTCATCGGCACCGATTGCGAACTGCGCACCGGCTTGCAGCGGAGCTGACAAAAGCAGAGCCACCGCCAAGGCGGCCGAGGAGTTTTTCAGTTTAGGGCTTTGGTTTCTCAAAACGAGCTTCCGATCTAGGGTCTTCCTGTGGTTCGCGGCTCAAACGCCGGTTCCGTTTTTTCTCACATGCTCACAACTGAATGGGTATTGCCGATTACCCGTAATTTGTCGATTCCGCCCTTGCCGAAGGAGCCCACTGCGTAATTTCCCGTCACCTTGGCTACCCCGGGCATGACGATGTTAACACCACCTGTAGCTTCAAACTGATTTTTTTTAGTTAACTCCACTTTGGCAGCGGTCATCGTACCTTTGCCTTCCTCGCCCTCAGCCACGACTCGGCTGCTCTTATTGGCGTCCAAACGGACTTTACGAGTTGATTCATTAGCCAACCCGACAGGCGCTCTTAAACGCATTTTAAGCTTATTACCGTCGAAATATTCGACCAGCACTTCTTCCAAATTGACGTCTTTTGTCGACGAATTTATGGTCCCCGATTTGGCCACGAGCTGCCACCGCACCTGGTTATTGTCGTCCACTTCTTTGAGTTGATAGTTGTCGATGGAAACCCTGTCTTGAAGCGGGTTTTCTTTTTGCTCTTTCTGATAACTCTCCATTTCTATGCGTGCTTGTTCTTTGGAGTAATACCAGAAGTAAATCAGCAAACCCGGGATGGAAAGCGCCGCTATGAATTTAAGCGTGTTTTTGCTGAAGATTTTGCTTACGATTCCTTCCATTTCCGCCTACTTTGATATTCCTCTAAGCGCCACAGCCCTGGAAATATTACTGAGGCATTCTTTCAGATTGCCTTGCTTGAGATAACCCTCGCCCAAAAAGAAAAATGCAGCGGGGTTGTTGGGAAAACGCGCAGCGCATTCTTTCCAGACGGCCATTGATGAATCCAGATCGCCCGAATACTCGAGGTTTAAGTGCGCTCTGTATGCGATAGCCCAGACATCGTCCGGTTTTCTCTTGATCAATTCATCCAGGTTGTTGATTGCCGATTGATAATACGACTTTACTTGTGGAACTACCGATGGTGCGGCATGTTCCATCGCCCCTTTGATATGAGGCGCATCCGGTCCGGTTTTTAACTCCGGCAATTTTATCGAATTGCCATCTTTATCCTTGGGCATATACGGGGCAGCCCAGGCATTCAACCAGGCCGGCGCTTTCTTTTCGCCACCTTCTGCTGCATCTTTCTTTTTTGAATCTGCCGACTGGGCGGATGCAGAATCTTTGGCGGCAACTGCCTGCTTGAGTTTCTCTAGATATTCTTGCTCTCTTTTCGATTGGCGTGCAACCAGATAAGCCTTCATGTAATAGGCCCAGGCCAATCCGTAGCGCACGCGGTTTTCGTCGGGGTAGTTTTTCAGCATCTCTTCATAAGATGCGATCATCTTGTCGAAATATGCCGGTCCGCCCTCTTTTTCAGCCAGGCGGCGCGCTCTTCTTACTTCTTTCAGAGCTTCTTCGACACGGCTGGTCCGTGTCAGCGCCACTGCATAGATGAAACTCGCTTCGGGGCTCTCGGGATAAGCTTCGACCTGCCGTTTGGCTAATTCCGGATCATCCGTAGGAGTGAGATCTTCGGTCTGGGTCGTCACGGTCACCGGGATGCCCGGCTTGACGATGATTTTCTCTTGAACGCCATCCGTGCTTGCACTATCCGCGGTGCTTGCATTCGTCGTGGCGAAAAACGCCAGGCACAGGGTGCCTGCCGAAATTTTCCGTCTCGATAAGAAATTACTGGTCAAATTGCTGGTGTCGTGTCCGTCAGCCGGGTAGTCAATTGGATATACATCACCTGAAATCAGCAGGTGTGCGGCTCTTCGGAACCGTTTCAAACTGCCTGATCTTAACAGACGCAAATAGGTTGTAAGTTGGTCCTGCGGTCCGCTTAAAAAAGTTTCGTCAATTTCAAACCAATCGAGACGGAATCAAGCCAATTTCTGGCTTCTACCGTTAAGAATTATGCGCGTGACCTCGTCAAGTGAATCGACGATGTAAAGAGGATCGGCGGTAATCAGAATATCTCGGCTGTGAATTCCTGTGGTCACACCGATAGCATCAACCCCGGCATTTTTGGCCATTTCCAGATCGTAAATACTGTCGCCGATAACGACGGTTTCAGCGTGCTGCAGTCCAAGTTTTTTGATCGTGTGGTGAACCGATTCAGGATGCGGCTTGTGGTGGGTGATGTCGGTTGCACCGACTACCAGTTCGAAATAAGGTCCGAGCTTGTGATGATCGAGCACCACTTCTATAAGCGGTCTGCGTTTAGAAGAAGCGATCGAAATCTTGATGCCGGCATCCCTCAAACTGTTCAGCATTGAAATGAGATCGGGAAACAGAGGACAGATTTCAATCGTTTTGGTGTCATAGATAACCCGATATCGGTCCGCCACTTCCAACCAGAATTCTTCCGAGTGGTTGGGAAATATGATCTCCATTTGTTTGCCGAGCGGCACCCCGACCAGATCGCGCCACTTGGTCAGGATATCTTCATGCAAATCGTATTCTTCAACGACTTGACGCATTACATCAATAATTCCCGGTGCGGAATCGACGAGCGTGCCGTCAAAGTCGAAGATCGCCAGTTTATACAATTCAGACGCTCACTTTTCGATGGGATTCGATGAGATCGAAAAAGCGCTCGAATAGATAATTGGCGTCATGCGGACCGGGACTTGATTCCGGATGGTATTGCACGCCGAATATAGGCAGCGTCTTATGGCGGAAACCTTCAACACTGTGATCGTTGAGATTGACGTGCGTCAATTCCAGCGACTCGGGCAGCGTCTCTTCAGAAACAGCAAAACCGTGATTCTGACAGGTAATTTCCACCTTACCCGTCAGTAAATCTTTGACCGGCTGATTGCCTCCACGATGGCCGAACTTCAATTTGTATGTCTGAGCGCCCATCGAGATGCAAAGAAGCTGGTGCCCGAGGCAGATGCCGAAGATCGGCAGACCTGCTGAAATCAGCTTGGGCAGCTCTCTCAAAGCACCGGAACAGGCTGCCGGGTCGCCCGGACCGTTGGAAAGAAACACAGCATCGGGTTTGTCGGCCAGCAGCTTATCCGCTGTAGCTGAAGCAGGATAGACGGTAAGACCAAGGTCACGCGCCGCCAGTTGGTCCAGTATGCTTTTCTTGACTCCGAAGTCCATGACCGCAACCTTATATTTGCCCACTCCGACTTTATAAGGTTCTTTCGTCGTCACTTCATCCGTAAGGTCGGCCCCTTCCATCTGGCTGGATGATTTTGCAAGGGCGACTAATTTTTCCGGATCGAGAATTTCTGTGGACATGGCCGAGCGCATGGCGCCCTTATCGCGGATATGGCGGGTGATCGCGCGCGTATCTACGTCCGAAATTCCAAGAATTCCCTGAGACTCGAGAAAGTCTGAGAGTGAGGCTGTGGCGCGCCAATTACTGAAGCGGCGGCTTAAATGCCTGATCACCAACCCGCGAGCGAAAATTTTGCGCGATTCGACGTCCTGGTCGTTGGTGCCGTAATTGCCGATTTCAGGATAAGTAAGAGTGACTATCTGTCCGGCATAACTGGGATCGGTCAGAATTTCCTGATAACCGCTCAAACTTGTATTGAAGACAAGTTCGCCGGTTGTCGTGCCGGGTTTTCCAAAGGCCAGGCCGGCAAATGTCTCACCATCTTCCAGCGCGAGCAGGCACGGCTTCGGCTGGGGCGAGTCTGATCCGGGATCTCCTTTTCGGTTCTTTGTTTCCACCAATTCGAGTAACCTCTTGTATCAATTATATTACCGGAAACGCCTGAACTGGGTACGGTCCTCACGTTAATCGAGCCGGTTTTAGTTATGACGCAGATGTAAACGATCGCGTTCCAGAGTGCGATTTATAAAGCTTATGCATATATTCGTGACCATAGAACGCACTATCGATAAGCATTCACTCAGCCGAAAAGATAGCTCGATGCCGCCGACTGGAAGGCGCCTCAGAATTTGTTAATAGGCGTAACAACGCTCAAGTATTTCTCGCCCTTGGCGCTCAAATGATTTCCTTTCTATTTTATTAGTTGAATATAAGCGTTTCTTTAGGGAGCGGCAAGCGCGCCTTTGTAGAATTAGAAGGCTAATTTCACAGGTTTTTAAGAGCTTCAGCTCTTGCTTACCGATACTAACGGACGGCTCTAGATGAACGACTTGAATCAGTACGCCATGTGCATCCAGTATCTCCTGCCGGAGATCTGCCTGGTGGTGGCGATTCTTTTGACCGCGGTGTGGAACTTGTTCGTTCCCAAGGCAAAAGAATGGACGCCGTTTTTCAGCCTGCTCGGGCTGACCTCTGCAATGTGGTTCCTGATGCGTTCGTGGTCGACGACCACGGTGCCGCTCTTCAATGGTTTGTTTACCGTCGATGCGCTCACTACAAGCTTCGGGCTGCTCGTCTGTATGGTCGGCGCCATTGTTGTTCTTATGACTGTCGGTTACGAACACCATCTGGGTCGCAACCGCGGCGAGTTCTACGCCATCCTTTTGACTGCTGTGCTGTCGGTGATGCTGCTGGCCGGTTCCACCGATCTGATCATGCTCTTTGTCAGTTTGGAAACTTTGAGTATCTGTTGCGTAGTGCTTGCCGGTTTTACTAAAACCGATGCGCGCAGCAGCGAAGCCGCTCTTAAATACTTGCTTTCTACCGCCGCCACGACGGCAACTCTTCTATATGGTCTGTCTTTCCTTTATGGTTTGACTGGCTCGACTAGTTTCCAGGCCATTAGAGAACGGCTTGAAATGCCGATGTCGTCGCCAACCGAAATGATGGGAACTGTCTTTTTGCTGGTATTGCTTTTGAGCGCGGTCGGCTTCAAGCTCTCGCTCGTGCCGTTTCACATGTGGACGCCTGACGTTTATGAAGGCGCTCCTACACCGGTCACCGCCTTCCTTTCCATCGGCTCGAAAGCTGGTGGCTTCGTAGTGGGATTGCGACTTCTTGTTGATGTTTTCGGCAAGCAATCTCAAGACTGGGTAATAGTAATCAGCGCTCTGGCTATCCTTTCGATGGTGGTCGGCAATTTCGTCGCCCTCGCTCAGAAGTCGTTTAAACGAATGCTTGCCTATTCTTCGATAGCTCATGTGGGCTATATGATGATCGGGCTTGTCGCTCTCAATTCGGAAGGATTGGGCGCCATGATGTATTACGTCATCGTCTATGGCTTCATGAACCTTGGAGCATTCGCCGGGGCAATTCTCTTCGCCAATGAAACAGGCAGCGACAAGATCGATGATTACGCCGGTTTGATTCGCAAGCGTCCACTGCTTGCTCTGGGTATGTCGGTTTGCTTGTTGAACCTTGCAGGTTTGCCCATTCCGCCTGCCGGTTTCTTTGCCAAGATCTTTATCTTTTGGGCAGGTTCGTCCGTTCAAACACCCATTGGCGGCATACCTCTAGGTGCCCTTCTGGTCGCCATCGGTCTGGCAACTTCAGTCCCGGCGCTCTACTACTACTC
>JADYYD010000516.1 GCA_020853845.1 Candidatus Melainabacteria bacterium | reverse complement strand
TGCTGGAAGTGCGGCGCGGTTGCGATCGCGGCTGCCGATTCTGCCAACCAGGTTATACATTCCTGCCTGTTCGTGAGCGCAAAACAGAAGATTTGCTGCGGCTCTCGAAAGCAGCTCTCGATCATTCAGGCAATGATGAATATTCAATGCTTTCCTTGTGTGTAAGCGATTACACTTCGCTCCATGATTCGGTAAGAACGCTCAACGAAGAGCACACCAAGCGGCGCACGTCGTTGTCTTTCCCCAGCCAGCGCGCCGACCGCATGAATCTGGATCTGGCGGAAGAATTGAAAGTGGTGCGCAAGAGCGGTATTACTCTGGCACCTGAAGCCGGCACCGAAAGAATGCGCGCCGTCATCAACAAAGGGCTTTCGCACGAGCAGATCATCTCGGCCATCGAGTCTGCGTATCAATCCGGTTGGTCGTCCATCAAGCTTTACTTTATGTGCGGTCTGCCGACCGAGCGCGATGAGGATCTGGAAGGCATTATTCAAATTCTCGATGAAGCGACTCGCCATTGCCATGCGATTAGAAACACCGATCGCGTCAAGTACAAGCGCGCGGTCGAATTCACATGCACTATTTCGAACTTCGTGCCCAAGCCGTTTACACCGTTTCAATGGTTCGGTCAGTTTACGCCGGAAGAAACAAGACGCAAGCACAGTGTTTTGCGCGAAAAGATGCGCGAATATCGCATGAGAAATGTAACTCTCAATCTCACCGATGCCGATATCAGTTTGCTCGAAGCAGTCATCTCGAGAGGCGACAGGCAGGTCGGCGAGATGATTTTCAAGGCTTACAAAAACGGCTGCACTTTCGATGCCTGGGATGACAAATTCCGCCCGCATGTCTGGCGGCAAGTCGCCTCTGAAATGGGTCTCGATCTCGAACAGATGGCCTGCAGCGAGCGCACGGTCGGAAGCAAACAACCGTGGGATGTCGTGCACATCGGCTTGCATGACTGGTGGCTGGTGAAAGAATGGGAAAAAGCCTTGAAGACGCAGGAAACTGCGCCCTGCACGGAAAATCTCTGCCACGCTTGCGGCGTCTGCACCGAGCTGGAAACCACTCACTTGCTCTCGGCTCCGAAAGTAGAAGTGATGAAGCGCAACCCCTTCGTCAAAGAACTGGCTGCCCATGGACAAGAAGACAGTCACCCGTCGATTTTCTTCACCAAACCACCGGAAGAAAAGGTGAGCGAATCTAGTTGCGTCATCCGGTTTGAATTCCATAAGAAAGGTCAGTTGCGCTATATCTCGCATCTCGACACCCAGCATCTTTTTGCCCGAGCGGCTCGCAGAGCCATGATGGCAGTGGCCTACACGCAAGGTTTCAATCCTTCTGCACGTATCGAGCTGGCATTGCCTTTGCCGCTGTTTCAAGAAGGCGACGGCGAAGTCGCTGAAATAGAGCTTGTTTATGGACTGGAGCCGTCTGAATTCATGAGACTGCTCAACGAGAAACTCCCACCTGAGGTGCAAGTGACTCGTGCAAGAAAAATTGAGAAGACTAAGAAGTCGCTCAATTCATATGTTAAGAGCGCCAGTTATAGAGCGCTTCCACAAAGTATCTGCGAGGAATCGCAAAAGCCCGCCTTGAATGAAGGCGCACCGGATCAAAATGCAAACTCGGTTGAAAATGGAAATTCTCAATCGTGTTTGAAACCGATCCTAGCTCCAACTGACAAGAACGAGCTTTTGAGCTTCCTCAATGAAAGAGTTTTGGCGCTTAAAAACGCCGACTCGCTCCCGGTCTTCAATGCGGACGGCAAATCGAAAGATATTCGTCCGGGAGTGATCTCCATTTCCGTTTCGGATACATCCGAGCCGGCAGTGGAGCTTTTGCTGGCGACAGGACCTAGCCAGCACGTTAAGCCGAATGATGTCCTGGCGCATCTTGCGTCCAACATCAAATGGCGTATTACTCGCGAAAGCCTGAAGGCTGAAGGCGACACCGCACTTTTTGAGGTTTGAAGAAGGGCCGACAACTACTCGAGAGCAATGCCAAGCATCGTTTCTCAATGAAGCCCGCACTGAATTTCTTTCAAGACAAAGAGGAGTCTTATGAAAAGGTCATTAGTTATCTCGGAACACGACAATATCGGAGCCATACTCGAGAACGAACGAGTCGTGGAGTTTTTCGTAAATCGTGGCGAACTGCTCCTGGGCGATATCTACACTGCAGTTGTGGAAAACATCCTGCCCGGTATCGATGCCGCATTCGTTAATCTCGGCAAAGACAAAATGGGTTTTCTCCACGCTAATGACGTACCCGGGCAGGGTCCGTTGAAAGAGCGCCTGGTGCCGAAGCAAAAATTGCTCGTGCAAATTACAAAGGAACCTACCGGTCACAAAGGTCCGCGCGTATCCACCGCCATCAGCTTGCCGGGTCGTTTCCTGGTTTTGGTTCCGGAAGAGCGCGGAGTTTCAATCTCGCGGCGCATCTCGGAAGCAAGAGAAAGAGCGCGTCTCAAAGCGGTCGTCAATTTGATGAAACCGCCGGGCGTCGGCCTGATAATTAGAACGGAAGCAAAAGGTCAGAACGAAAACGAGTTGTTCGACGATTTCGAATTGCTCTGGGATCGCTGGCAAACGGTTGTTTCCGAAGCGGAAGCGGCAATCGGTCCGGCTCTGATTTATCGCGATCAAGATCTTCTTTATCGCGTCATCCGCGATGCCTACTCGCATGATGTGCAAGAAATCATCGTTGATTCGCAAGACGGTCAAAGACGTGCCGCCGAGTACCTGGAAGGCTGGGCTAGCCGCCAGACCAAAGTGCTTGGACACCAGGGCGACCACAGCCTGCTCGTCTCAAAGGGCATCGACAGAGAAATCGAAGCTGCGCTTTCCGACAGAGTCGAGCTGCCTTCAGGCGGTCACCTCAACATTCAGCCCACCGAAGCGTTGACTGTCATCGACGTCAACTCCGGTCGTTTCACTTCATCAAGAACGCAAGCGGAAACGGTAAGACGCACCAATCTGGAAGCCGCGCAAGAAATCTCGCGCCAGCTCAGACTGCGCAATATCGGCGGCATGGTAATAGTCGACTTCATCGACATGGACAGCCGCAAAGACCAGCAGCAAGTTCTGGAAATATTCCAGCGCGCGTTGGAGGAAGATCGTGCCAAACCGCAGATCGGTCAATTGTCTGACCTGGGATTGGTCGAACTGACTCGCAGAAGACAGGGACAAAGTTTGAGAGAACTGTTCACAGTCCACTGCCAGCACTGCCACGGCATCGGCGTCACTCCGACCTTGGAAATCGGACACGGCTCCAACAAAACGGTGATTGCTTTTCGCCCGGCCGAAGAAGACACTTCCAAAGGCAGCCGTCAAAATCAAAGACGCAACTCCGGTCAGAACAGAGGCGGCTCCGTTCTTCGCGCCGCAACAGCCATGGGTGGACGTGTAGTTCCTTCAGTCGAAGTTGAAGAATCGCAATCAAGCTTTGATGATGCGATGGCATATGTCCCGGAAGAAATTCTCGATCAAGTGCCCGACGATCTTCTCGACGACAAGCACAGCAAGCAAGCCCTCAAGCATGGAGCGTTCAATCGCGCTGCCGAAGGCGACGACGATGAAAGCTCAGATGAAGCCGACGTGGCCGAAGGAGAAGAAATCGTCGAATTGCACACCGAAAATTTCGCTCCGCCTTCTTCACTTATTGAAGAAAGCCTGGTCGAGGACGACAACCCTTTTCACGAGCTCGATGAAAGCATATCCGCTGTCGAGCGTGTGTTCAACGAAATGGGTGAGTCCAGCCTGGCACAAAACAGCGACAGTGACGGTGCCTCCGAGTACACGCACGACGAAGCAGACCATGAACAAACAGAGACCATAATAGTGGTCGACACCGAAGCGGAGCGTCCGGTTTTGACCGAGCATTCGGATTCATTGATAGAGGAGTCCGATGAGGACTCGTCGCATCAATCGAACACTCAAATAGTGGAAGAAGTAGAAGAAGAAGAGCCGGCGACTGAAATCGATCCGGTTACCGGTATCTACCGCCTCAAGCCGAAAGTGAAGCAGGAAGATGAAGGTACCGAAGCCGGTCATTCTCAAGATTCGCATACCGGAGAAACCAACGGCAGCGAAGAAAGCGCATTTCAAAGCGCCTTCACCACCACCAATTTCAATTACGAAAAACCGTTCGAGTCCTCTT
>JADYYD010000515.1 GCA_020853845.1 Candidatus Melainabacteria bacterium | reverse complement strand
TGTTGAGTTTTCAGTTCTGGATGATGTTTGTCCAGCCATCGCCGTGACACGAGCAATCCAAATATGGACGCTACAACAACGCAGAAGGTTGTTATCAATCCTTGCACCAAGCTCAATTCCCTCACTCTCCGTATGCGACCAGTTTCACGCCTGCTTTTTGTCAAGCCGTTCGTGCGACACCATAATTTCCAGGGTCAGCTTAGCACCCTTGCCTTGTTGTGAATCGAACCATACGCGCGCGGGGTAAATGCATCCGATCAACTCGGCGCGTTCTCGAATAATGCTGGCGCCGCTGCCTCCTGCCCGAGTTCGTGCCGCAGGTTTTTCCGTGTCGTAGCCGACGCCGTTGTCGGCAATTGTCATGGTGAAAACGTTTTGATTGAGCTCGATTGAGAGCGTGACCTCGGAGGCGGACGCATGTTTGCCGACGTTGTTGAAACACTCTTGAGCGATTCGATAAATGTGCAGAGAAACTTCTTGAGGCAAGTCGGGCAGTTCGTCCGGGCAAATAAAATGAGTGTGGCAACCCACTCTTGTCGACAAACTGCTGCACAACTCTTCGATCATTGGGCGCAATCCGCAGTCTTTCAAATCGCGCGGCGATAACTCCTGGCAGACGTCGCGAAGACGCTTTGCGATTTCGTCGAGCACGGAAATCGATTCGTCTGCTGAC
Organism: Candidatus Melainabacteria bacterium; assembly: GCA_020853845.1. Taxonomy (GTDB): domain Bacteria; phylum Cyanobacteriota; class Vampirovibrionia; order Obscuribacterales; family Obscuribacteraceae; genus QKMZ01. Next base: position 17,814 of record JADYYD010000515.1, on the reverse strand, counting down.
AATAGCTTGCCGCCTGACACCGAGCGCCGCAGCAACATCACATTGCCAAGAACAACATCATGGAGATCACGCGCCAGATTGTTTTGAATTGCTTCTTGTTGGTCGACGATTTTTTGCACGAGCGCATGTTTTTCCGCTACGAGCGATCTTACCGTTCCTGCAAAACTCTGCCCTCCGGCAATCAGCCGCATCGGCTCCGGCATATCGTCGAAGTCGTGCCTGGTGCGTCCGACTACATCTTTGAATAGCCCGCGCATCAATGCATTCATCTCGTCGCCGGTGACAATTACGTCATTGACCATCCAGGCGCCGGAGCCGCCATCGTGCACTTTCAATCGGAGCTTTGCGCGAGACGGCAATTCGCTGTTCGGCAAATTCATGATTTCGGTCGCGGGCAAAATGAATGCTTCAACCAAACCTTTGCGACCGCGCATGCTGAGCGCCCATTGCGAGGTTGCCACCACAAGCCGCTTGGGTGCGTTTTCCACACCATCCGCCACCGTGATGCGCTGCACCGTCATTTTGAGCAGCTCGTCATGAACTGTTGAATTGTAGCGTTTGCCCAGAAGAGTGAAAAACTCTTGCAGTGATTGCAGGAGAACGTCGGACGATTCTTCCAATTGTTTGTTTTCCAATTTGCTCATGGCGCCGGATCCAACTTGCCATAACCGTTGTCCACAGCCCAGGCGATGAGCGCTTCTCGGCTTTCTACGCCGAGTTTATCGAGCAACGCGTCAACCTGCTTGCGCACCGTTTCTGGTGACGTAAAACGTTTTTCTCCGATTTCCTGATACTTCATGCCTCGAGCCAAAAGCGTCAGCAAATGCTGTTCTGCGCCGGTCACCTTTGGGTGTTGAGTTGTATCAAGCTCGCTGGAGATGACTGGAGAATCGCCGCCATCGACTCGTCTTATCGCTTCGACAACTTTTGCGATCGGTTCGGATTTTAAAAGATATCCGGACACGCCAGATTGCATGACAATCTGAAGAATGGCTGCCCGAGCGTCTCCAGAGAAAACGATAACGCGCGTGTTTTGCAGCGCGCAAAAAGATTCGGTCAGCGATTTTGGACCTTCGGAATCAGGCAAGTGCAGATCGAGAAGGACAATATTCGGGTTCAGCAAGCGCGCCAGTTTTAAACCTTCATCACTGGTGGTGGCAATGCCGACAACCTCTAAGTCCGGCTCGGCCGACAATTCGCTCTTCAATCCTTTGAGCGTCGCTTCGTGATCTTCAACGAGCACAAGTTTGATTTTTGATTTGTTTTTTTTGCTCATCGCGTTTCAGTCGCTTCGCCCGCTGTTGCGTGCATGCTCTGCCCGGGACACGGGAGCCGCGCGGCTCTCTAAAAACAAAGTTTACTTGCTTTTGGTGTCTGCTGTTGTCGGCACTTGTGCTTCTACTTCTTTGTATTGCACAGTGACGATGGTCACGTTGTCGGGAGCGTTTCTGTCGAGAACCATTTGCAGCAGTTCGTCGCAGGCTTCCTGCGGAACACTATGCCGCGCCACAGTGGGACCGAGTTCATCCGGTTTTACCACTTCGGAAAGTCCGTCGGTGCAAAGCACGATCCAATCTTCCGGCTCGAGTTGCTTGCTCGAATAATCGACTTCGACGTTCTCTTCGTGCCCGAGGCATCTGGTAATCAGGTTGCGATAAGGATTGACTGCGCATTGATCCAAAGTCAGTTGTCCGCGCAAATGCATTTCCATGACAACGGAGTGATCGGTAGTGAGCACATCCGCCTTGCCGTCTCTAATGAGAGTGGTTCTGGAATCACCGGCGTGGGCGATATGCAAAAGTCCATCTTCGCCAAGGACAGCCATAACTATGGTCGTGCCCATGGTTTTCTTGTCGTCGCTGGCGTCAGCCGCCTGCTTCACGGAGGTGTTGGCTTCGGAAACAGCTTTCTTCAGCCAGGCTTCCACGGCTGCAATGTCATCGAGAACCGGTGGTTCGGACAGCCAGAGCGTTTCCACTGTTTCGACCGCCAGACGGCTGGCCAGGGCGCCCCCCGTCTCGCCGCCGACGCCGTCGCATACAACCAGACAGCGCTCGTCCTCACTGATAAAGAAGTTGTCCTGGTTATCCTTGCGCTTCAAGCCTACATCGGTAAGTCCAGCGCTTTTCCAGGTCAAATTGACCATATTTTCCTTGCTTTCCTCTTATTCGTAGCCGGGCTGAGCGGGGTATCACTCCGCTTTTGTCGCCGTACTATCATTCTATTGCCCTCCAAGCTATTCCGTGAATTCCCGAAAACGGGTAATTACAAATTTCGGCGCCTGTCAGCGTTTGTGGATTTTGCCTTTGTAACCTGTCGTGCACTCTTGCCGCTTGGCTACTAAGGATTCCGGTCAGCGGTCGGTATCCGAATCGTCAGAAATGTCTTGACCGTAAGGTTTTGCAAGGTTTGGACGCCCTGAAGCGCCGTCCCAAAGTAACGAAATGCCCGCCAGCTTTGACATTCGGGATTTTTTGTGCCATACTGAGGCTAATCTTGGCATGTGAGGCCTGTAGCGGCTCATGAGGCTATAGACGATTTATCAGTCCGAGGGACTGTTTGAAAATCTAATATTACCGGTCAGCGCGATTGGCGCGGCGTTTTTTGGAAACAGTTGGCTGATTTGCCACTGACAAAGCAAGTTTGAAACAAACAAGTTTGATACAGAAGGAAAACTAAATTGCAGAATTTTGCAGAGCTTGGATTGTCCAAGCCGGTTCTGGCTGCCTTGGAAGAGGCCGGTTACAGCGAACCGACAACCATACAAAGAAGAACGATAGGTCTGATACTCGACGGTCACAATCTGCTTGCCTCTGCTGAAACCGGCTCAGGCAAAACGGCGGCGTTCGCTTTGCCGATTGTCGATTGCCTGCAAGAGCCCTCCGACAAACCGAGGGCGCTGGTGCTTGCACCCACTAGAGAACTGGCGCTTCAGGTAAGTTCTCAATTCAAGATTTTCGGCAAGCAGCTCGGATTGCGAGTCGTCACCATATATGGTGGCGCAGGGATGGACGCGCAGTTGAGAGCGCTGAAAGGCAAAGTCGACATTATTGTCGCCACTCCCGGCCGTTTGAATGACTGCCTGGAACGGCGCGCCGTAGACCTCAGCCAGGTCGAAATGCTCGTGCTCGATGAAGCGGACAGATTGCTGGACCTGGGTTTTATGCCGCAAGTTCGCCGCATTGTCTCCAAAGTCAGCAAAGAGCGCCAAACGCTCATGTTCTCAGCCACAATAGACGATCGCATCGGGCGGCTCTCCAATGAATTTTCAGAAGATCCCGTCATTGTCAAAGTCAACTCCGAAAGAGTCGATGCTGCGACAATCGATCAAAAGTTCGTGCATGTCACCGAGTTCAACAAAGACGCATTGCTGCTCAAACTTCTGAGCGACTTCGGCGCCGAAGCTGTTCTCGTTTTCACGCGCACGAAAAAGAAAGCCGGTTGGGTGAGCGATCGTTTGCAAGATGCAAAAGTTGTCGCGGAGGAAATTCACGGCGACCTCAGTCAGTCGCAGCGCGAAAAAGCTTTGAAGAAATTCCGCGCCGGAGAAATCGCCGTTCTCGTAGCTACCGATGTAGCAGCTCGAGGCTTGGATATTCCCAGCATCAGTCACGTTATCAACTATGACTTGCCGGATACACCTGAAGACTACGTTCATAGAATAGGTCGCACCGGGCGCGCCGGTCGATGCGGCACCGCTGTTTCTTTCATTTCGGAAGAACAGCGTCACCTGGTCAGCGACATTGAAAAGGTCGTGGGCAGAAGCTGCGATCCGAACGGCACGCCGCCCCCGCGCAAAATTATTCCGATGCGCCGTTTACGCAGAGGACGCAGGTAGAAGTTTTCAGCGCGGCGACTGCGCCTGCTTTCCAGCACTCACGGTGCTGCTGCCGCTGCTGCCGCGCGCCGCTGTTCGTAAGCTTTCACATTGCAATAGGCAATTTCAAGAATGGGCGTTTCGACTCTCTTTTCTTGCGCTTTCTCCAGCAAATTCCCAAGGATTTGATCGGCTTCGACATTGTTGCCGCGTTCTACATCGCGGCACATCGATGCTGCCAAAGTAGACGCCGGATCGGACAATCTGCCGCTCATCGACTTTATAAAACTATCGGACGGATTGCACCCGTGCGCTCTTGCAATAGACACGCACTCTTCGAACAAGCGCGCAGCAATCGATGGTCCACCCGGGGAGCGAGCCACTTCCCCGACGTTGGCGCGCATCATAGTGGTAAGTGCGGCCAAAGAAGAGATCATCACCCACTTTTCCCACATGTCTGCCACGATTGTTTCGCTTGCTTTGGAAACACAATTAGCAGGCTCGAACATCTTGTCGATTGCGGAAATTCTCTTGCTGGGCGAACCGTTCATCTCGCCATATTTGATCGTATGCGCGTCATTCAAATGCTGGATATTTCCATCCGCATCCATGGTGGCGGCAATGACGCAAAATCCACCGATAACCTTTTCCTCTCCGAATCGTTTTTTTAAGTCATCGAAGTGACGCATACCGTTTAGGAGCGGCAGAATTGTTGTAGACGCACCGACTGCTCCGCTGATGCTCTCCATGGCGCTGTGCAAGTCGTACGCTTTGCAGGAAAGGATAATCAAGTCGTAGGGCTCGTCTGCCTTCTCAATGATTTTTAGATCTTCGAGATGGCTATCTGCGAATTTGCTTTTTATGGACAGACCGTGTTCTTTGAGATGACGCGCTCTTTTGGGCCTCAGCAAAAATGTTACGTCGGCTCCCGTTTCCAACAGCCTGCCGCCAAAGTATCCGCCGGTTGCTCCGGCGCCCAAAATCAGGGTGCGCATACGTGTCTCCTTACCAAATCAGCGCAACAAGTTTAGTACGCATTCGTGCAAAAGTGATGTTTCCATGTTTTTATCGCGCTGGTATTTAAGACCGATTTTTAACCTTAAAACCTAACCGAGTAGTAACTTTCGTGATTTTGTTTTATAAATGCATTGGTATTCCGGGCACCTTTGGCATTCCTGCTTGTCAATAATTGTTTGGATCGCGGACTTTCGATCCAGCTCTGAGTTTCGTCTTGCGAGTACCCGCGTGAAGTTTTCGGACAATCTTGCCGCAACCAGCACCTATTTCAAGCTCTTGGCTGAGTCTATTCCGCACTTGGTGTGGGCGGCGGAAGCGGGTGGTTGTACCGATTATTTCAATCAGCGCTGGTACAACTACGTTGGCGGCACACCGGAACAATCAATGGGCTGGGAATGGCAAAAATACATTCACGCCGATGATCTTTCGCGGTGCAAAGCACATTGGCGGTCCGCTATTGATGCCGGCGAAGGTTATGAAACCGAGTATCGCATTCTTCGCCATGATGGTGCCTACCGATGGCACTTAGGGCGCGCGCTGCCGGTGCTCGATCAGGAAGGGAAGATCGTAAAGTGGTTTGGAACATGCACGGATGTGCACAACCAGCGGACATTATTGGAAGAGCGTGAAGCTTTCTCGGCTGCGATCACACACGATCTCAAGTCACCGCTCGTCGGCACCAATCTTATTCTCGACGTTCTGCTTTCGGAGAAACTTGGGGACCTCAATGGCAAACAGATGGACCTTATCTCTCAGATTCTGGCGAGCAACAAGAAAATTCTCGCGCTCTTGCAGAGTCTTCTCGACTTCTATCGTGCCGAGAAACACCTCAAGGATCTCAGCATGGAGATTGTGGACCCTGTTGCAATGGTGACGGACTGCGTCAACGACATGCAGGTTCAGGCCGAATTGAAAAACATCAAGCTCAGCCTGAAGAGTGAGTTGAATGTTTCCTCGATATGCCTTGATTCTCTGGCAATCAAGCGCGTTTTGCAAAACCTTCTCGACAATGCGATCAAGTTTACTCCTGATAACGGAGAGATAAGAATCGTGCTTTCGTCCGATGAAAAGCAATTCGAGTTGACAGTGCAAGATCAAGGAGCTGGAATCGAACCGGAGGTTTTGTCCAGCCTTTTTCAACCGTTCACACAAGGTGAATCAGGAAAGCGCTATTCACTGGGCTCGGGTCTGGGACTCTATCTTTGCCGCCAAATCGTCGAAGCGCATAGTGGTCGCATATTGTGCGAAAGCGAACTGGGCGTCGGTTCGAGATTCATTGTGCGTGTGCCGGCGCAATTGGGATCGGTCGAAATCCTTTCAGATTCGGCTGTAATAGATGCATTCACCGACTCCACTGTGGAAAGATAGGCGAAATCGCTCCGGACTACACTTGTGCGAAACCCGCTGGCTCCCGCGTTATGCGCTGGGTGTACCGCGTTATCGTGCGGGAGTGAGTGTTAAAAAACGCCGTCAAGCGTATAGTAAGAATAGCGGCCACATACCTTTCGGGGCAGGTCTGCTTGAGGAAACCGAGATGGAGAAAGAGGAAACAGCGGCCGCAGAGATAACGCCAGCGGCACAGAAATTCCTTCGTGAGCAGATCCAGGCTGTCTGGCAGCTAGAATTGGTGATGTTCATGAAGCAGAATGCTGTTGCCATGTCTGCAGCGAATATTGCTGCGCATCTGTACTCAAGTCCACGCGAGATCGAAGTTGCTTTATCCCGATTCGACAAGAATGGGGTTCTGATTGCCGACGGCGGCGAACCAACGGTGTATTTTTATCGACCTGAAACCAACGAGTTGAAGGAAGCGATCGAGGATGCGTGTGCTGCGTACCAAAACAAACGCTTTGCCGTAATCAATTTCATTTTTTCGAGAAACAGCGCGGAAGGCTCATAAGCTGAATTCCAGGAAATACTGATGCGGCAGGAAATTGTGTTCCTTGCTCAGGCGAAACCCGGCCTCTTTCAATTCTGCTATCACTTCACTTCTATCGATGCGATGATCTTTAGGTGGACCCACAGGCGACTTGTCGGTGAAGTCGATTATTACGATGCGACCGTTTTCTTTGAGCGATGCTTTCAAATCTTTGAAATATTGCACACGGCTGTCGATATGGTGAAAAGTGTCGACAATAAGAACAATTGTGGACTTCTCAGGCAATTCCGGTTTTGTGGTTTTTATTTCAATTGGAATGACGTTTTTGCAATTCTGCCTTTTTGATTCTTCTTCAAGAAAGTCGAGCATGTCTTTCTCTACATCGGCCGCGTAGACTTTCGCTGCAGGCTGCGCCTTCGCGATGCGAAATGAGAAATAGCCCGTGCCGGCCCCGATGTCGGCGATGACGTCTTTCGAACTTATGTTTAATGCTTCTACTACTTTGTCCGGATGCTGCCACTTGTCCCGCTCCGGATCGTCGAATACTTTGACCCAGTGTTTTGCATCTCTGAATTTTCGATGATAGCCGGGAGCGTGCCCTTTTGATGAATGAGTATGTGTGGCACTGTCTGTGGTGCTATGTTTATTGTGATCGTGTGCTGCAGCTTCCAAATGCGATTGCCCTGCAATATTGAGCATGAGTGTAAAAGCCACGATCGTGAGTGTTCTGAATTGAAGTTTCATCTGTGCTTCCGTTCTAGTGTATGGACATTTTATTTGCAATGCGCCTGCTCATCAATTAGAATTCAAGCTGGTCGTTATATCTGTTTGATATAATGATCTTTCCCTCCCTTCCAACGAGAGGATAGGACAATGTCAAACTATAAATCACAATTCAACTCCTTTTGAATCGTCCAGCAAACGAAGACGCGGGTTCCCGTCTGAGTCACGGGTGAAGCGTGGACGACGTATTGTTCATGGTGGAAAAGAACTTGAAGAGAAACTCGGCCGTAGGGATTTGTGTCCGTGCGGTTCCGGTCGCCGGTTTCAAGGGCTGCTGCATGTCTAGCGGCCGCTTTTGACGGGATTAACCGAGATCACTACTTTTAGGTGACAATCCTGTTGGCGACGTTTTGCGTCGTCCAGCTTTCCGCCGACCAACAAGCAAAGCGTAGGGACGGTACTTTGTGTCGTCCAGTGTTAAACACACTGCTGGGCAGCGCCATGCGTTGCCCTCCTTCGCGATGCGAATTCATTACGGTATCGCGCGTGGTGGCAGCCTCGCTGTCCTGGCGCGTTTGGGCAAATCAATTCATTAATGGGGAGATTGAACCATGGATACAAATACAATTCCGCACGAAGAAATTCGTCAGCGCAAGGATCGCTCGTGGACCTTCAAGCTGCTAGACATGATTATGCAAAGTTCTCACGATGATAATCTTTTCGACATTGCCCATAGTTTGGGTGAACTCGATGATCCAAGGGTGATAACACCGCTTCTCAGTATTGTCCAGGATCTCAACCAACCAGGACACATCAGAAATGCTGTCTGTATATCGCTGGGTGCGATATGCACAGGTTGCGACGAAAATGATCGCCGTAGATGGTGGAATTCCGGAGATGAAGTGTTGCGCAGATTAGCGGTTTTGGTAGCAAAATCTTCAGATGCTGACTTTGTTATTCCTGTCGCACGCGATAGGGAACACCAGTTTCATTATGAAGCGATCGACAGATTACAATTCGGATTTGTTGAACCGGAATATCAACATCTTTTGATCGAGGCGCTGAAGCATCCCGATGCTACCGTTCGCAAAGTTGCCGCTCACCATTTGGTCTGGGAAGAGCCTATTGAAGCAGAGACCTCTTTGATTCGCGCACTCTATGATGTAAGTGATGATGTGGCCGGTGAGGCACTCTTCAGCATCTCGTACTTTAGTAATCAAATGATCTTAAGAGGACTTGCGGAAGCAAGCACTTCAGCGCCAGAGCGCCGTCGAAGTGACGTAGCGGGAGTTTTGGGTGCGTGTCAAGATGCATTCAAAAGAGCTTATCGCGAGCTGACCGGTGATTCTCAAAAGTACCTTTTAAAATGGCTGAAGCCAATAGAAAATCTAATTGATTTGTCGCCACCTTTCGATTCGGAAGACGACTGTGAAGAAAAGCCGCACTCTTGCCGGTGCCATTCGGGCACAAGTGAACCGAAGTATTTACTTCAGAATGTCGAGCAAATTATCGAATTCTTTGAAGATGTTGATGGATGCTGGTATGACAAGCAAAGTTGGAGATTCGAGTGTGATTGGAAATCATATTGTGACTTCGATCGTCTGCGACTAGCAGACTATCTGGCAAATCATCATGACCATGCAGTCCGAGAAATCGCCTGTGAACCATTTGGGATTTGGAACCGGGGCGATTTATTGGCAAAATTTTTGGAAGACGCTTGTTTTGGTGTTCGCAAACGGGCCGCGTATTATCTAAAGGAGGTAAACCCAAATCCAGCATTTGTTCCTATTCTCTGGAAATCCTACACTGATGTGGATTGTGTCGGATTTTCACGTGAGGCGCTTGAAGCGTTTGTTCTTCACTCTCATGAAGATGGACTGGAAGACATTCTGCTGAACATCGCACTGACTGAACGACGCACTTCCAGAAGAGAAGAAGCCATTGACCAACTTCGCAATCTGAATGCGCATAAGCATATGCAAGAAGTACTGCCGTTGCTCGGGCAAGCACCGCTCGTAAATTGGAACGTGCACAGAAGTCTTGTTGATTATTGCTATGAGCAAGAGATTGAAGTTCCACATTTTGCGGAGCTAGCCGAGATTGATGATTTGCAACTTCAGGAGACTCTTGCACTAGCTCTTCCATTTCAAAGAACTGTCAGCGAAGGTAAGGTATCATATGCAACTGAATTGATTTAGCATACTGATTCCAGGGGCATCAAATGGAAAGTGCACAAACATCTGCCGCGGGTGTAGCGAGAAAAGTCTCGGAGTACATGCTGAGGCATGATCGCGCCAGCGGCCATCTTGGAATTACCATAGAGAGCGTGGATGAAGGGCATGCAGTACTTGCCATGACCGTTCGCAATGACATGCTGAACGGTCTCGACATTTTGCACGGCGGAGTGACTTTCACCCTTGCCGATTCGGCATTTGCGTTCGCATGCAATTCACGCAATCGAAAAACTGTGGCGTTGAACTGCACTGTCTCGTTCGTAGCTGCCGCCAGAGAAGGCGATGTGTTGACTGCTACCGCGCGCGAAGTTTCGCTCAGTGGTCGTACAGGAATTTATGACGTGTCGGTGAGAAATCAGAAGGATGAGCTAATTGCAGAGTTCCGCGGCACTTCATATGGAACGAGTTCACCGGTAATTTAGGGCGACCGGCAAGCGGATATACATATATAGGTACGACTTGCCTGGAAAAATTTTCTGGACTGCGGTTGGACGGTAGTAAGTGCCCAAAAACCCTGTACTGTGGACCATTGCCATTGCTTAGGGGTCCAAAACTAGACTCATGAGTCTAATTCGGGCTTGGGGCTAGGAATCGCCGTAAAGTCGTGCCAGTAAAGCAATAAGGCGTTTTCTGCCCGTGCGCGATTTGGGGGTTGACAAACTAGACTGGACCGACTAGTATGAATACAGCACCTGCGAGGTAATACCGATGAACCAAACAGTACTCGACCCAGCCCACCAATCTGTTTGCCAGCAATCCAGCCCATGTTCATCGGTACCCTCGCAAAAGGTGTCTTCCGATTCCAAAGTGTGCAACGCAGCCGCTCCGAACAAAAAAGCGTGTTCTTCTTATTACTCGCTTTCGTTTTTAATTCCATTCACCGCGGTAACTTGTTTCTATGCAATTGATTGCAATAACTGCATGGGTGTTGCGGTACTGGCTGGCGCCCTCGCGGGTGGCTGTGGTTACACACTGTACAAATTGACCAAGTTGGTTAGACATTCACGTTTCTCACGGCATTCGCACAGCAGCTAAAAGAAGGTCTCCATGAGACAGCAGATAGACCAGTGGGATTGCAGGGGTGCATCACATTGGTCTATTTGTCTCATGGGAATTTTTTGAGACGGTTTTTGAAACGATCTCTGAAACGATTTCTGAAGCGATCTTTGAAACGATCTTTGAAAGCGATCTTTGAAGCGATCTCGTTTGCCGTTTTTCAGCTCGATTGCTTGCCTTGTTCGCCCGCAAAGAGGACCATGTCTACTATTGAATTGATCAGTCTTTCGCGGGACATCGGCATGGCGTGTTTTCCATGCATCACTTCTTGCAAAATCACAAAATTGATCAGTGCGCCGTGAATAACTCTGGCGGTTGCTTCGGGATCTGAAAAACGCACTTGTTCATTCGCGCGCAAATACGCGGCAAGTTTTTCGATGCCGGGCTTCACCATGTGTGCGACATAAAGTTCGGACAACTCGGGAAATCTGCCGGACTCGCCAATGATCAGTCGCAGCAACGAAACATACTCCCAGTCGTCCATTCGCGAGAGAGTAATTTGAGCAATTTTGCGAACAAAACTACGCGCATCTAAAGCTAGCAACTCGGCAGTCAAACCTGCAGATACAAAATGATCGAGCAAGCGATCGATTAGAGCGGCGAACAATGAATTTTTGTCTTTGAAATGACTGTACACGGTTTGTTTTGCAACGCCGGCTTCTGCAGCAATTGCGTCCATGCTGGCGGAATAGCCTTGCGCCAGGAAAACGCGCAGGGCTCCTTCGAGAATTTTCTCCCGTTTTTCTGAAAGGCGAGTGACGTTGTCCCGGCCTTCTTCGGAAGTGCGATTGCCGGAGTTTTGAGACGGTCTGCTGTTCAATTAAACGACCACCATTGAATCAATCATACTTACCAGTCTAGCACGCAGAAACCCTGTTGTGAAGAGGCTTTCGGCTAAATCACTGCTCAGGTTGGGACAATGATCATTTTGTTTTTGTGGTCAATACTGCCTAGCGTTTCATGCTCAGAGAAATGCGTTTTCTAGCTTTGTCGACTTGCATAACAACGACGTTAACTTGCTGATTTACTTTGACGAAAGTAGATGGGTCTTTAATAAACTTGTCCGCCATTTCGCTGACATGAACCAGACCGTCCTGGTGAACACCCACATCGACAAAAGCTCCGAAAGCGGTAACGTTGGTTATGATGCCCGGAAGGCGCATGCCCTCTTTGAGATCATCGATACTATGGACACCTTCGGCAAATTTTACCGGTTCTAATTGGGAGCGCGGATCGCGCCCCGGTTTTTCCAACTCTTTGACGATGTCTTTCAATGTGGGCAAACCCACCTCATTGTCGACATACTTGCCGACATTTATTTTGGCAGTGTTCGTTTCATTATTGATCAAATCATCAACGCGAAAACCTGCATCGCGCGCCATCTTCTCAACTAGTTCATAACGTTCCGGATGGACTGCGCTGGAGTCCAGCGGATTTTTCGCGCCACGAATTCTGAGAAATCCTGCGCACTGCTCGTAAGCTTTCGGTCCTAGTCGTGGGACCTTCTTCAATTGATTGCGTCCTGAAAAAGCTCCGTTCTCATCGCGATATTTGACGATGTTGGCTGCAATCTGCGGACCAAGACCGGAGACGTAAGAAAGCAATTGTTTGCTTGCGGTGTTTAGTTCCACACCGACTGCATTGACGCAGCTCATTACCGTATCGTCGAGACTGCGCTGCAGAGCGGTTTGATCGACATCGTGCTGATACTGTCCCACACCGATCGATTTCGGGTCGATTTTTACGAGTTCAGCCAGAGGGTCCATCAATCGTCTGCCGATGGAGACGGCACCACGGACGGTGATATCATAATCGCCGAATTCTTCCCTGGCAATTTCTGATGCGGAATAGATTGATGCTCCGCTTTCATTTACCACAACAATGGGAATAGTCGGCAGTCCGGCAGATTTGTAATCTATCGCTCTGAGGAAAGTTTCCGTCTCGCGGCTTGCGGTTCCATTGCCCAGTGCAATTGCTTCGATGTTGTATTTCTTCAAAAGCTCGACGACCTTTTGTTCGGCTTTCGAAGCCGAGCCTTCGCTGCTTGCCCCTTGCGAAAAAAGCGGATAGATAACATCGTGATGCAAGAGTGCCCCTTGTCTGTCCAGACATACGACCTTGCAGCCGGTCCGAAAACCGGGGTCGACAGCCAGCACCGCTTTTTGCCCCAGGGGTGGTGCCATGAGCAGCTCGCGTGCGTTCCTGACAAAAACTTCGATAGCTCCCTCATCCGCGCGCGCTTTCAACTCCGCCCTCAATTCGGTTTCCATGGCTGGTGCCAGGAGGCGTTTGTAAGAATCAAGCGCAGCGATGCGGCACTGCTCGTAGGATGTATTGCGCCCTTTGACGAAGCGCCGTTCCAGCATTTGCTGAGCTTCTTCCTCAGGCGGATTGATTTTCAGCTTGAGAAAACCTTCTGTCTCGCCGCGCAGCATCGCGAGAATTCTGTGCGATGGAATTGCGGTTACACCTTCACTCCAATCGAAATAGTCCTTAAATTTCGCGCCTTCGGTTTCTTTGCCCTTTACCATGGTGGATGCAAATGCGCTGCGCGAAAACCAGAATTTTCGCATCTCTTTGCGCGCGTGCGGATCTTCTGCAATCCATTCGGCGATAATGTCGCGTGCACCGGCAAGCGCTTCATCTGCCGATGCGACACCCTTTTCGCTGTCGACAAATCTGGTTGCTTCTGTAACGCAGTCTTTGGGGCTGCCGGCGAATATTTCCTTAGCCAGAGGTTCCAGACCTTTCTCCCTCGCTGCCGTCGCTCGCGTTTTTCTCTTGGGTCTATAGGGCAAGTAGATATCTTCCAGCTCTGTCAGCGAAGGCGCTTGCTCGATTTTGGCTTTTAGTTCGGCGGTGAGCAAACTGCGCTCTTCCATGGAAGAAAGTATGGATTGGCGTCTCTTCTCTAATTCTTCCAGTTGCGCGAAGCGATCGCGTATCTGAGCGATGACCACTTCATCAAGGGAGCCGGTCACCTCTTTGCGATATCGCGCGATAAAAGGAATGGTCGCACCCTCTTGCAGAAGTGCGAGCACCGCTTGAACACGAGCATTCGGCAGCTTAAGCTCATCGGCGAGTTTTTGCGCGTATTGCAGAGTTGCTTCCTTTTCCTGTTTTTCTTTCTCTTTCGTCTCAGTCATTTCGGTCTTTTCCGTTGGTCCGTTCTTTCCGCTGTTTCGTTGGTTCCATTATATTTCGGGTCTCACCATCACAAAGCGTTCTTTCACATCGCAGTATTCCATGCCGGCCAGCCGCCCGATCGGATGCAGAACATCAAGATCGACGCGGCCGTTTTTGTACACCGAGTCTGACATATGTGCGCATATTATGTTTCCCAGAACCAAGTTTCCTGCACCCGGGTGTTCGCCGAATGAGATCACCTGATTCAATTTGCATTCGAAATTTATCAATGACTCTGCCACTCTGGGCGGTGCGATGTGTTGCGATGGCGCGGCGGTCAGACCAGCCATATCGAACTCGTTGACACCTTCCTCATAAGTGCCGCTGCTTTGATTCATTTTCTCAGCGATCTCGCGGCTGACAATGTTGACGACAAACTCTCCAGTTTCTTGAACATTCTTGAGTGTGTCTTTTGGCTTGGCTCTTTTCGTTCCGTCAATCAGTTCGAGCTTCAATGCTGGAGCAAAACACAACACAGGGGGATTGGAGCTGGCGACGGTGAAAAAGGAAAATGGCGCAAGATTCGGGATGCCGGTTTTGCTCACTGTCGAAACCCAGGCAATTGGGCGCGGCAGAACGCTACCGATCAATATCTTATAAACCGTTTCTGGTCCTGCTTTGTCGAACTCAACTATCATGGGACTTCCTATGTTATGCGCAAGTTTGCTTGATGTTTTTCAGCTTTCCGGTTTGCAAATGTCACCAATGGTGGCATTGACTGCTTTGATGTAGTCGTCCGGTGCGATTAGAATTTGGGTTCCGCGAACTCCGGCTGATACAGACACTCGATCGTACAGTGTCATTGTTTCGTCCGCGTATACGGGATACGGTTTTTTGCAGGCGAGCGCTGTGACGCCACCACGTATGTATCCTGTCAACGATTCGACTTCCTTCAGCGGCACCACTTTCACATCCGCGTTGCCGCTCAGTTTTGCCAACGCTTTCAGATCAAGGCTCATGCTGCCCGGCACAACACCAAGGCATACACCCGTCTTGTCTCCACGCACAACAAGTGTTTTGAACACCTGATCAATCGGAAATTCGATTTTGTTCGCAACAGTCTGTGCAGTCAGATCATCCGGATCGACTTCGTATTCTCGCAGCTCATAATTGATTTTGAGATTGTCCAGCAATCGCACAGCATTTGTTTTCATGCGCCACCCTATTTCAACGGCTGCTGGAAGAATTCTTCCAGGTCAGATTTGTTGATAGAACCGCTGCCATCGGAAAAATAAAGAGCGGCTTTGTCCGTCGTGCGTTTGTAGTCTTTTGGAATAGTCAGAGAAACATTTGCAAGTGGCATGGGCTTGATTTGCATATCCAGAACTGTCTGCATCGTGTCAGCGACTCGCTGTTTCACAAGCACAGGAAAACCATATTTCGGCGGAAGCAAAAAGTGTTTGCACCAAAAGTCTAAGAGCACTTTATCTGTTGGTCCCTTTTCCAAACAGCAGAACTCGGCGCATTTCACCTTGCGTCCGCGGATCATCTGATAGCCGGCGTAATGCAAGCACGGCTGCCCCTGTCGGCTCACCTTGTCAATGAGCTGCACTTCAGTAATGTCGATATTCGGCGTGCCGCGCCGATTCCAGTCGAGCCACTCAAAAGCGGATTCGCGAAAGTATGTTCGATTTTCCGCATTCAACATGTACACGTCGTTTGGCTTGTCGCTCGCCCACACCGTGAATCCGAATTTCGCACGTATGCGCAGCCCTTTGCCTATTTGCATCGAAAACGGTCCGAAGAAAGCACTTTTCCCCTGTGCGGAAAATGCCAGGTCGGGCTTGGTTGAGACTTTCTTCGCTGATGCAGGGGCGGCAGAGGTTTGGCCGGTGCACAAAAACACCAGAGCGGCGGCGATGAAAAGAGCTGTTTTGGCGCTGGTCATGCGGGTGCTCTTGGAAACGCGGGGCGGCTGAAGCAATCGCTCGCGGTCAAATCGTTTTGACGAGTCAACGAGCTAATGAATCAACAAGTTAATAAGTATAAGTTCTCAGCACCCAACTTGGAAGGCTGAGAAGGTCGAGCGGCTTAATCCGTGACCATGCCGATCATGAAACCGTCATATCCTTTGGCGCCGACCGTTTGAATAGCAGTGGCGCAGAATCGCTTTTCAGCCGTCACGACTTCGTTAAATTTGCGAATGCCCTGCACGCGCTCGTCCTCGCTGGTCGGGTTTATCACCTCGCCGTCGCGCACAACATTGTCCGCAATGATTGTGGTTCCCACCTTCGATAACTGCATTGCCCACTTAAAGTATTCTGAATAGCCCGGCTTGTCGGCATCAATAAAAATCAGATCAAAAGGTGGGCACTTCTCGTTCACCAGTTCCGGCAGTGTGTCGCTCGCTGAGCCGACGCGAACCTCAATTTTGTCGGATAAGCCTGCATTTTTGATGTTCTCTTGGGCAACATCGGCATGTTTTTGTTCGTATTCCAGCGTGATTAATTTGCCGCCTTTCGGCAGTGCTCGCGCCAACCAGATTGTGCTGTACCCGCCCAGCGTGCCGATTTCCAGTATGCGCTCCGCCTTTTGCATTTTCGCAAGCAGCATCAGCATTTTACCTTGATTGGCGGCAACGTTTATCGCCGGAAGCTCAGCCGCAAGACTTTTCTTCAGCGCACTTTCGAGTTGCGGATCTGGCGGCATCAAAAGTTTGCCGTAGTACTCATCTACTGCTGTCCAGCGCTCCAGGCTCATATCTATCAACCGCGATTTTAGGTTTGCGAGATAGAGTATAGCGTCTTTGGTTTGAAAAACTGCATCAGTGGTGCGCAATGTTCGAGCACCGATCCGTCATCTAAAACTTCGAACGACGCTTTGCTCAGATGATTGGGAAATTCTTTCCAGTCATAGCCGTGCCGCTTCCAACCGTGTTCCAGCCATGGAGCATCGCTATTTTCGCGGCTCTTCTTGATCACTGTCTCCGGTGTTGCCGTGTCAACAAGTGACGGAATTATGTCCTTCGTTACTGCAGTGATGGCGCAGATAAGATCGCCTCTTTCGTTATATTTAAATCCATACGAACGTCCTTGCCCGTCGCTTTTGAAAAGCAAACGTTCCTGACCGTCAGGCATTGTGCCTTTTATGATGATGCCGCCGCGGTCAAGATTTAGAACTTCAACGTCGCAAAAGCAGCCGAGATTCTTCTTCTGCTGCAAGTCCCATGCGTATCTGTTCAACTCTGCAAACGCCGTCGTGTAGCGATAAGCTATCGCTTGCTGCAGAAGCAGCTCGTTTTGTCCGAGCATGCTGCGCGGGATGCTTCCTGACAGTGACCCGTTAGTAACTTGATTAGACGCATTTGAGTTCAGGCTCATGCTCGAATCGCTCCCGTTGCGAGGAGTTCTAAAAACTGGTAAGTCGATGGTCGGATTCGAATATTAAAGCTATAGATAATGACGAGAATGTGACAAGTCCCCAATCGCTGGATGGGGCTGGAATTCACGGCTTTTCAGGTTTTAATGACAGACTTGACCATGCTTTTTGAAATAGTCCTGATGATAATCTTCCGCGTCATAAAATTTACTGGCGGGCTCGATCGCCGTCACTATCGGGCGGGCGAATTTGTGCGCTTTATTCAATTCTTCCTTATACTGAAGCGCTTCTTCTTTTTGATTCTCGTCAGTGTAGAAAATTACCGATCTGTATTGATCGCCTACATCCGGTCCCTGGCGATTCAAAGTCGTTGGGTCGTGTTTTGACCAGAATACTTCCAGCAATTTTTTAAAGGTGACTTTCTTGGGATCGTATTCGACTTGAACAGTCTCGACATGCTTCGTGCCGTGCCCGCAGACTTGCTCATAGGTCGGATTGACTATGTTGCCGCCCGAATAGCCGACTTTGGTTTTTACCACTCCGGGCACATTGCTGAAGACGTATTGCACTTTCCAGAAGCATCC